>NZ_QKSO01000024.1:0-37071 GCF_003234215.1 Curtobacterium sp. MCSS17_006
GTGCTGCCGCCGGCCCCGGCCCCGGCAGCGGCGCTGGGGGCTCCGGGGGCGAGGGGGCTGCCGTCGTCGATCTGAACACCGCCGACCAGACCGCGCTCGAGACCCTGCCCGGCATCGGACCGGGGCTGGCCGGGCGAATCCTCGCCTGGCGTGACGAGCACGGCCGGTTCGCCGCGGTCGAGGACCTGCTCGACGTCAGCGGCATCGGCGACGTGCGTTTCGCCGAGCTCCGTGATCGCGTGCGGGTCTGAGGGGCGACGGTGCAGCTCGCGCCGAGTGCGATCGACCTGCGGGTCGCGGTGCCTGTCGCCGCCGCCTGGATCGCGACCGCCCTGCTCGTCGGCGTGCCCGACGTGGCACCCGTGGTCGGTGGGGCCGCGGCGCTCCTGACCGGCGTCAGCGGCATCGTGCTCCGGTGGCGTCGGGGCACCGGGGTCGTGGCGGCCGTCGCCGGGCTGCTGCTCGTCGCGGGGGCCCTGACGACGCTGCTCGCGGTGTCGGTCACCGTGGGGGACTCCAGACGGGCTCCGGAACCGCTGCGTGCGCTCGTCGCCGGTCCGGGGGCGGGGCACGTGGACGTCGAGGCGGTGCTGACCCGCGACCTCGTGCCGGGTGACCGCTCCGCCACCGCGTCGCTCGTGCGCGCTGACGAGCTCGACGGGCTCCGCGTGCCGATCCGACTCGTGCCCGACCAGCACGGCGGGGCACCGGGTGCCGTGCTGGCGGCCGGAGCCCGGGTCACCGTGACCGCCGCCGTGCAGCCGGACGAACCCGGATCGGCGACCGCGTTCGTGGCGTTCGCGCGCGGGATGCCGTCGTCGGTGCCGCCCGACGGGCTGCGCGGCGCCACCGACACCGCGCGACAGGCGTTCGTCCGGGCCACGGCCGACCTGCCGCAGCCCGGAGCGGCACTGCTGCGCGGACTCGCGATCGGGGACCGCTCCGGCCTCGACCCGACGACCGAGGCGGCGATGGAGACCTCGGCGCTGACGCACCTGACGGCGGTGTCCGGGGCGAACTGCGCGGTGGTGGTCGGGCTCGTCGTGGTCCTCGGTCGCGCCTGTGGGCTGCCGAGAGCACCTCGAGCGGCAGTGGCCGTCGGTGTGCTCCTGGTGTTCGTCGTGCTCGTGCGGCCCGACCCCTCGATCGTCCGGGCGACGGTCATGGCGATCGTGGTGCTCGTCGTGCACCTGGCCGGGCGACCGGTGCGGGGCGTCCCGCTCATCGCCCTCGCCGCGGTCGGCATGCTCGTCGTCGACCCCTGGTTCGCCCGGTCGTTCGCGTTCGCCCTGTCCGTGCTCGCCACGAGCGGGATCGTGGTGCTCGGCCCGCCGCTCACCGAGCTCCTGGCTCGTCGTGTGTGGCCGCCGCTCGCCGCCGCACTCGCGATCCCCGTCGCGGCGCAGGTGGCGTGCTGGCCGGTGACGATCCCGCTGTCGGCGGCGCTCCCGACCTACGCGGTGCCGGCGAACCTGCTGGCGGAGCCGTTCGCGCCGGTCGTCACGGTGGTCGGACTCGCCGCGTGTGGCCTCGCTCCGGTGTGGCCGCTGGGTGCGCAGGGGCTCGCGGCCGTCGCGTGGGTCCCGGCCGCCGCAGTCGGGGCCATCGCACACGGGGCGGCGGCCCTGCCCTACGCCTCGGCACCCTGGCCCGACGGGGTGCTCGGTGTGGCCGCCGCCGTGCTGGTCTGCGGCTGCATCGCGATCGCCGTGCTGGTCCGGGGGCAGCTCGGCTCCCGGCTGCTGCTCGCCGCGGGGGTCGTGGTCGTCGTCGGTGTCGCAGCGGTCACCGTCCCGGTGCTCGTCGTCCGGGGATCGGTGCCCGGGGACTGGTCGGTCGCCGCGTGCGATGTCGGGCAGGGGGACGCCGTGCTGCTCCGTGGCGACGACGCCGTCGCCCTCGTGGACACCGGCGACGACGAGGAACGGCTCCGGGCGTGCCTGGGCCTGCTCGGGGTCACCCGGATCGACCTGCTCGTCCTGACGCACTTCGACCGCGACCACGTCGGTGCGGTGGGCGCGGTGGCCGACACCGTCGAGACCGCCCTGGTCGGACCCGTCGGCCGTGCGTCGGACGAACGGGTGGTCGACGACCTCCGACGTGCCGGTGTCGACGTCCGGACGGCCGATGATCGCGTCTCCGGAACCCTCGGGCCGCTCGCCTGGCGTGTGGTGTGGCCGCTGGTCGGCGACCGTGCCGCCGGCAACGACGCGAGCATCGTGCTGGCCACGGGCCCGGCGGACGGAGACTCCTGTCCGGCGTGCCTGACGGGGGTGTTCCTCGGCGACCTGGGGGAGTCGTCGCAACGTCGCCTCCGGAACGCCGGGGAGCAGCCGGTGGGGCCGATCGACGTCGTGAAGGTGGCGCACCACGGCTCGGCGGACCAGGATCCGCAGCTCTACCGGGGGCTCACGGCGCGGGTCGGGCTCGTCGGGGTCGGCGCGGACAACACCTACGGACACCCGACGCCGTCCGCGCTCGGCATGCTCGAGGCCGCGGGCACGCTGCCGCTCCGCTCCGACGAGCTCGGCACCGTGGTGCTCGCCCGGTCCGGCAGCGACGAGGTGCGTGTGTGGACGGAGCGCTCGTCGTCGGCGGCCGCCCGTAGGATCGACGGTGCACCACTCGACCCGGCACCGTCCGGGCCGGCACCACCGGAAGGACCACATGGCCGCCAAGAAGCCCGCGCGCGCCGCAGCGAAGATCGACCAGGTGCCCTGGTCGGGGATCCGTCCGGCACCCGTCGTGCTCATCACCGGACCCGAGGCGTTCCTCGCCGACCGCGCCCGCGGTGTGCTGAAGGACCTGCTGCAGGGCGAGGACCCAGCACTCGAGGTGCACGACCTCGAAGCCGACCAGTACGCCCCCGGGCTCCTCGCGACCCTCGCCAGCCCGTCGTTGTTCGGCGAGCCGCGACTCGTGCAGGTCACGAACGTCGAGAAGTGCACCGACGCCTTCATCACCGAGACGATCTCGTACCTGCAGGCCCCCGCCGACGACGTCACCCTGGTGCTCCGGCACGGGGGTGGTGTGCGCGGCAAGAAGCTCCTCGACACGATCCGCAGCGGTGTCGGCGGCGGGGTCGAGGTGCTGTGCGACGAGCTCAAGCGCGAGACCGATCGCATCGACTTCGTGAACGCCGAGTTCCGCGCCGCACGACG
Organism: Curtobacterium sp. MCSS17_006; assembly: GCF_003234215.1. Lineage (NCBI taxonomy): Bacteria > Bacillati > Actinomycetota > Actinomycetes > Micrococcales > Microbacteriaceae > Curtobacterium > Curtobacterium sp. MCSS17_006. Next base: position 3,162 of record NZ_QKSO01000024.1, read on the forward strand.
CCGGATCGCGCCCTCCGCCGTCCGGACCCTGGTGACCGCGTTCGCCGACGACCTCGCCGAACTCGCCGCCGCGTGCCGACAGCTCCTGGCGGACGAGGCCGAGGAGATCACCGACAAGGTCGTCGACAAGTACTACGGCGGTCGCGTCGAGACGAACGCGTTCAAGGTCGCCGACATCGCCCTCGCGGGCCGGTCGGCACCGGCGATCGTCGAGCTGCGGCACGCCCTGGCCACCGGCGAGGCACCCGTGCCGATCGTCGCCGCGTTCGCGAGCAAGATCCGCACGATGGCGAAGGTCAGCGCCTTCCGGGGCCCGAGCGGGCAGGCGGCCTCGGCGCTCGGTATGGCGCCGTGGCAGGTGCAGCGCGCGCAGCGTGACGTCGCCGGCTGGAGCGAGTCCGGGCTGGCCAACGCGATCATCAGCATCGCCGAGGCGGACACCGCGGTGAAGGGTGGCTCGCGCGACGCGCACTACGCGCTCGAGGTCATGGTCCGCACCATCGCCCGACGCGGCGAGCCCCGCTGAGGCGAGTCAGGCCTCCCGGCTGTCCCGCGCCTGTCGGCCGGCGCTTCGTGAGCAGAAACGGTCGGGTCCGCCATCGCGACCCGACCGTTTCTGCTCACGAAGCGAACCAGAAGCCCCACGCACGACGAAGGCCCCGCACCAACGGTGCGGGGCCTTCGGGCCAGAAGGGTCAGGACGTCAGAGCGACGAGACCTTCTTCGCGATGGCCGACTTGCGGTTCGCGGCCTGGTTCTTGTGGATGACACCCTTGCTCACGGCCTTGTCGAGCTTCTTCGACGCGAGGGCCAGGGCAGCAACGGCCTTGTCCTTGTCACCGGCGGCGACGGCGTCGTTGGCACGACGGATGTGCGTCTTGAGCTCCGACTTGTACGCCTTGTTGCGCTCGGTGGCCTTGAGGTTGGTCTTGATGCGCTTGATCTGCGACTTGATGTTCGCCATGAATTGCTCCTGCTCGTCTCGTACGGGTGGGCGCGACCGCAGGGTAGAGGGGCCCTTGGTCGCATCGCGTTCCACCCGTGGGCGGGGAACGCGGAAGCCAGCCACCAACACTACCAGGCAAGCGGGCTGCCACCAAAGCACGAAACACCGCCGGATCGGCGGAAGCCCGCGGCCGACCGCGCCGAAACCCCACGGCAACACGCACCGGATACCGTGACGGACATGCCCTCCCTCGCACCGCGCATCGACACCGTGCCCGCCTCCGGCATCCGGAGGGTCTTCGAACAGGCAGCCCTGCTGCAGTCGAGCGGCACGGACGTCACGATGCTCGTGATCGGCGAGCCGGACGTCCCGGTGGCGCCGCACATCGGTGAGGCGGCCCGTCGTGCCTGGACCGAGGACCGCACCGGGTACACCGCGAACGGCGGGATCGCGCCCCTCCGCGAGGCCGTCCGCGACAAGCTCCGCCGTGAGAACCGGATCGAGGCCGACCTCGAGCAGATCTGGATGACGATCGGCGCGACGCAGGCGCTGTTCCAGGCGATGACGCTGACGCTGAGCCCGGGCGACGAGGTGCTCGTGCCGGACCCCGGCTACACGACCTTCACGATGAACGCCCACATCATCGGCGCGACCCCGGTGCCGTACCGGCTGGAGCCGCAGCACGGGTTCGAACCCGACCTGCAGGCCCTCGAGGCGAGCGTCACCGAGCGCACCCGGGTGATCGTCGTGAACTCGCCGTCGAACCCGCTCGGCTCGGTCTTCGGCGAGGAGACCCTGCGCGCGCTGCTGGCCTTCGCGAAGCGGCACGACCTCTGGGTGATCAGCGACGAGGTCTACGAGTACTTCACCTACGGCACCCGGCACGTCAGCCTGGCGGCGCTCGACGAGGACGACCGCGTGTTCTCGGCGTTCTCGCTCAGCAAGACGTACGCGATGACCGGCGTCCGTGTCGGGTACCTCGTCACCCCGAAGGGCCTCGGCGCGACGATGCGGACCACGCAGGAGGCCATGATCAGCTGCGTCGCCGAACCCGACCAGTACGCGGCCCTCGCGGCGATCGTGGGGGACCACTCCGCGGTGCGCGACGCTCGGGAGCACTACCGCGCGAACCTCGAGGTCGCGAAGGAGACGCTCGACGCCGCCGGCATCCGGTACCTCGACCCGCGCGGAGCGTTCTACCTGTGGATCGACATGTCGCACGCGTCCGACGGGGACATCGCCGAGTGGGCGCTGGGGTTCCTGCAGCGTGAGCGGGTCGCCGTCGCGCCGGGCAGCGCCTTCGGACGCACCGGCGAGGGGTGGATCCGCGTGTGCCTCGCAGCCACCGCGGACGACCTCCGGCGGGGCCTGGGCGCGCTGCCGGCTCCGGCGCACGCGACCGTCTGACGCGATCCACACGGCCAGGAGGCCCGGTGCCGGTCGGCAGGACGGCGCACGGTGCGTGGTCCTCCACCTGGTGCGAGGATGCTCGCCCCGTGCCGCGCAGCATCCGGTCACCGGGCGGTCAACGGCGCACGGACCCGCCGACCTCGCACCGTGCGGGGTCCAGCACGCCGACGCGAGAGCGCACCGGGAGCGGATCAACCGCGCACCGTGCGCGGCTGACGCGCGCCGTGCCTCCAGGGCGGGTGAAGCGTGGGAGACTGTTGCGACCGTCCGACCCACCTGAGGAACCGTGAGCCCACAAGCATCCGCTCCGCTGGAGCCCGCAGCGACCCCGGCCGACGCGATCCGCAACTTCTGCATCATCGCGCACATCGATCACGGCAAGTCGACGCTGGCCGACCGCATGCTGTCGATCACCGGCATCGTCGAGGACCGCGCGATGCGTGCGCAGTACCTCGACCGCATGGACATCGAGCGCGAGCGCGGCATCACGATCAAGTCGCAGGCCGTGCGCATGCCGTGGGAACTCGACGGTGAGACCTTCGCGCTGAACATGATCGACACCCCCGGGCACGTCGACTTCTCGTACGAGGTCTCGCGCTCCCTGGCCGCCTGCGAGGGCGCGATCCTGCTCGTCGACGCCGCCCAGGGCATCGAGGCGCAGACGCTCGCGAACCTGTACCTGGCGCTCGAGAACGACCTCGAGATCATCCCGGTCCTCAACAAGATCGACCTGCCGGCGGCCGAACCGGACAAGTACGCCGCCGAGCTCGCACAGCTCATCGGTGGCAAGCCCGAGGACGTCCTCCGGGTGTCCGGCAAGACCGGCGTCGGGGTGCCCGAGCTCCTCGACCTGGTCGTCCGTCGTGTTCCGGCCCCCGTCGGCGACGCCGAAGCGGCGCCCCGCGCGATGATCTTCGACTCGGTCTACGACAGCTACCGCGGCGTCGTCACCTACGTCCGCATGATCGACGGCACCATCTCGCCCCGCGAGAAGGTCCAGATGATGTCGACCAAGTCGACGCACGAGATCCTGGAGATCGGGGTCTCGAGCCCGGAGCCGAAGCCCACGAAGGGGCTGTCCGTCGGCGAGGTCGGCTACCTGATCACCGGCGTGAAGGACGTCCGCCAGTCGAAGGTCGGCGACACCGTCACGAGCGCGCAGAAGCCCGCGACCCAGGCGCTGCCCGGCTACACGGACCCGAAGCCGATGGTGTTCTCGGGCCTGTACCCGATCGACGGCAGCGACTACCCCGTGCTCCGCGAGGCGCTCGACAAGCTCAAGCTCTCCGACGCCGCACTGGTCTACGAGCCGGAGACGTCGGTCGCGCTCGGCTTCGGGTTCCGCTGCGGGTTCCTCGGGCTGCTGCACCTCGAGATCATCACCGAGCGGCTGTCGCGGGAGTTCGGCCTCGACCTCATTACCACGGCCCCGAGCGTGATCTACGAGGTCACGACCGAGGACAACGCCGTGACCGAGGTCACGAACCCCTCGGAGTTCCCGACCGGGCGCATCGTCGAGGTCCGCGAGCCGATGGTCCGCGCCGCGATCCTGGCCCCGAAGGACTACGTCGGCGCGATCATGGAGCTCTGCCAGCAGCGCCGCGGCTCCCTGCTCGGCATGGAGTACCTCGGCGAGGACCGCGTCGAGATCCGCTACGAGATGCCCCTCGGCGAGATCGTCTTCGACTTCTTCGACCAGCTGAAGAGCAAGACCCAGGGCTACGCGTCGCTCGACTACGAGCCCACCGGCGACCAGGCCGCCGACCTCGTCAAGGTCGACATCCTGCTGCAGGGAGACCAGGTCGACGCCTTCAGCGCGATCGTGCACCGCGACAAGGCGTACGCCTACGGCACGCTCATGACCGAGCGGCTGCGCAAGCTCATCCCACGCCAGCAGTTCGAGGTGCCGATCCAGGCCGCCATCGGCGCCCGCATCATCGCCCGCGAGAGCATCCGCGCGATGCGCAAGGACGTCCTCGCCAAGTGCTACGGCGGTGACATCACCCGCAAGCGCAAGCTCCTCGAGAAGCAGAAGGAGGGCAAGAAGCGCATGAAGACCATCGGTCGGGTCGAGGTCCCGCAGGAAGCCTTCATCGCGGCGCTCTCCGGCGACGTCGAAGAGAAGAAGAAGTAGCGCCGGTTCAGCCGGTCCGGCGGGCGCGGGCCCGCAGGGCGGCCAGGCAGAGGGCCGGGAGGCTCGCTGCGGCCAGTCCCGCCAGTGCGGTCCGCAGGATGGCCCAGTGGGCAGCCGCGTCGAAGTCGGTCTGCTCGCCGGAAGCCACCCCGGCGACCACGGCGCCGACCACCATCGCGAGCGTCACGACCGCGAGGACCAGCGCCAGCCGGCGGCCGCGATCACGCCGCACCGCCGACACCAGCGCGGCACCGAACAGCAGCACCCCGGCGCCGGCGCAGCTCGCCCCGACGGCGGCGATGACGTTCGCGGTGTCGAAGCCGTTCCACGACTCGGGGGCGATCGCAGCGGTGGCGTACCGGGCGGGCGACGCTGCGGCCGAGGTCGTCGCGTCCACCAGCACCCGGGCGGTCGCCGCCACGCCGAACGCGACGAGCGTGAGCGCGGCGAGGACTGCGGTCCGGCGGTCGACGGACCGCGGGCGGGCGGGGGTGGGGCGGGGCACCTGCTGACGATAGCCGCGGGGCGTGCGGTTGTCGGGCCTCCAGTTCGGGGTGCACGGCGGGTGGGCCGATCCGCCGGAGGTGAGCGCGGATCGGTTCGATCCGGGGTGGTCCGCCCAAGTACCATGGCAGCATGAGCATCCGCGGGAGCTACCGGACCGCCCTGACGTACGGCGCGGTGGGGGCGACCCAGGCGTCGGACCTCATGACCTACCCGCCGGACGGCTTCACGCCGGCCGAGTCGCGCGCGCGGATCGGACACGGCGACCAGCGGTTCGAGACCGCCGTGGTGCAGGCGCTCACGTGGCAGATCCAGGAGCGCAGCGGTGTCCGCGTGCGCGTCGAGGAGCAGCCCGACGACGACGAGGTCCGATACAACCCGGTGACCTTCGACGACGACGGTGTGCCGATCGCCCCGGCGTCCATCGGGACGCCCCGGGTCGAGAAGTTCGCCCCCGACGGCACCCCGCTGCTGACGGCGGGCACGAGCGCGACGCTGACGATCCACGCGTTCGGGCAGACCGTGCTGGCACCGGTGCGCGTCGTGTCGATCATCGACGAGCACGACCGCAAGGGGTTCGCCTACGGCACGCTCGAGGGGCACCCGCTCTCCGGCGAGGAGTCGTTCGTCGTCGAGCGCACCCCGGACGGGTCGGTGTGGCTGCAGGTCCGGCAGTTCTCGCAGCCGGCGAGCCGGAAGTGGCGCTTCGTGGCGCCGTTCGTGCGGCGGCAGCAGAAGGTCATGGCGGAGAAGTACCTGGCGGCGCTGCGGGGCGACTAGGCGTCGCGGTCGCACGGTCGCGGTCGCGGTCGCGGTCGCTCGCGGTCTCGCGACCCCGCCCGCTCCCGCTCCTCAGCGGAGCGGTGGGAGCGCGGCGATCGCGTCCTCGATGAGGGCGGCGTCCTGCTGGCAGTCGCGTGCGACGGTCACGGCGTTCGTGTGCCGCAGCGCATCGACGTCGTAGACACCCGTCGCCACGGCCAGGAAGGGGATGCCCGCGGCGTCCGCGGCCTCGCCGTCGCGCGGGGTGTCGCCGACGATGACCGCCCGGGTGCCGACCAGTTCCGCGGCGGCGCGCAGGGTGACCCCGGCCCGCTCGACCTCGGTGTCGCCGAAGTACGAGTGCTCCCAGTCGAAGACGTCGGGGTCGAACCCGGCGCCGGTGAGCTTCACCCGGGCGCGGTACTCGGAGTTGCCGGTGAGCAGGCCGTTGCGCCAGCCGAGTTCGGCGAACCGGGCCAGGAGCGCCTTCGCACCGGGAACCGGGCTGCGGTGGTCGCCGGACGCGTGCCGTTCGGCGGTGAGGTCGTGCAGGTGCTGACTGACCGAGGGGATCAGGGTGTCCTCGAACGCGTGGGCGCGCACGTGCTCGGCGATGAGCCCGGCGTCGGTCCGGCCGTGCTGGTGGCCGACCCGCAGGGTGAGGTCGCGGCCCACCGCCCGCTCGAGGGCGAGGTGGTAGAGGTTGCCCGGGGACGACGCGTTCATCACGAGGGTGCCGTCGATGTCCCACAGGACCGTGGTGGGGACGGGATGGTGCTCCATGGCTCCCATCATGACGGACAATGGACTTCATGCCGAGTGCTCTTCCGATCGCCGATCCAGCACCCGCGGACGGCCTGATCACCCCGTGGGCGGCAGCGGGCTCCGCTGCCGGGCCGGGGGATGCTCCCGCCGCCGGTGACGTCCCCTTCGGCGTGTACGTGCACGTGCCGTTCTGCCGCGTGCGCTGCGGCTACTGCGACTTCAACACCTACACGGCGTCGGAGCTCCGCGGCGTCCGCCGTGACGACTACGCCGGCCACGCCGTGCGCGAGATCGAGTGGGCCGCGACCGTGCTCGACCGTTCCGGTGTGCCGCGGCGGCCGGTGTCGACCGTCTTCTTCGGCGGCGGTACCCCGACCATGCTGCCGGCGTCCGACCTGGCGATGATCCTCCGTGCGATCGACGACACCTGGGGCATCCTGCCCGGGGCCGAGGTCACCACCGAGGCGAACCCCGACTCCGTCGACGCGGCGTCGCTCGAGACCCTGCGGGCCGGCGGCTTCAACCGGATCAGCTACGGCATGCAGTCCGCCGTGCCGCACGTGCTCGCCACGCTCGACCGCACGCACGACCCGCTCCGGGTCCCCGTCGTCGTCGACCTCGCGAAGCAGCAGGGACTCGACGTCTCGCTCGACCTCATCTACTCGACGCCGGGGGAGTCCCTCACCGACTGGCGGACCTCGCTCGACGCCGCGATCGCCTGCGAGCCCGACCACGTGTCGGCGTACTCGCTCATCGTCGAGGACGGCACCGCGATGGGCCGCATGGTCGCCCGCGGCGAGCTCCCCGCCCCCGACGACGACCTGGCCGCCGACATGTACGAGCTCGCCGACCAGGTGCTCGGCGACGCCGGCTACTCCTGGTACGAGGTGTCGAACTGGGCGCGCGGTGACGCGCACGCGAGCCGCCACAACCTCTCCTACTGGAAGGGCCACGACTGGTGGGGCGTCGGCCCCGGCGCGCACTCCGCCGTCGCCGGCACGCGCTGGTGGAACGTCAAGCACCCGGCCGCGTACGCGAACCGGGTGCTGTCGGGGGAGTCGCCGGCCGCCGGCCGCGAGACCATCGACGACGAGACGCGGTACGTCGAGCGACTGCTGCTGGCGGCGCGGGTCCGCGGGGAGCTCGCGACCAGCGAGATCCGCCAGGAGGCCCGTGGCCGGGTCGCCGGGCTCATCGCACGCGGACTCGTGGACGGGTCGGCCGCGGTGCGGGGACGGATCGACCTGACCCTGCAGGGTCGCCTGCTCGCCGACGCGGTGGTGCGGGAGCTGCTCGACTGAGGGGCGTGCGCACTGCTTGCTGCGCGCTGCTTCCCGGTGCCGCTACTGCTTGATGAACTCGATCGAGAGCGGGTAGCGGTAGAACTGGCCCTGGTTCGCGGCGACCGCCGCCATGATGCTGAAGATCAGCGAAACGATCGCAGCGGCGAGCACGATCAGGACCCCGACGCCGAACACCGACGTGAGCGAACCGACCACGTAGGCGATGCCCATCGTGATGTGGAAGTTCAGCGCGACGCGGGTGTGCTCTCGGACGAAGCCGCCGCGGTCGCGGAGGACCAGGTAGGCGACCAACGGTGCGATGAAGTTGAAGAAGATGCCGCCGATGTGCGTCAGCGTGGCCCACAGGCGCTGGTCCTCCGGGCTCATCGGCTGCGGCGGAACGTAGCCGGCCGGGTACTGCGGTCCGCCCGGGTACTGCGGTCCGCCCGGGTACTGCGGTCCGCCGGGCTGCTGGGGCCCACCGGGGCCGTGGCCGTACGGGCCGCCGGGCTGCTCGGGTCCGGGGCCGTCGGGCTGCTGTCCGTAGGTCATGGCGGAAGCGTACCGGCCGACCGCCCGGAAGTCCCGGGCCGTCAGCGGTCGGGCGTAGGATCAGCAGTCGACACGTCCGAGTGCCAGGTCGATCGGGAAAGGAGGCGCTCGTGGTCAGTGAACGCAGCCTCGAGGTCCTCAAGGCCATCGTGCGCGACTACGTGGCGTCGCGTGAACCCGTCGGGTCGAAGACCATCGTCGAGCGGCACGCCTTCGGGGTCAGTGCCGCGACGATCCGCAACGACATGGCCCTGCTCGAGGACGAGCAGTTGATCGCCGCACCGCACACCTCGTCCGGCCGGGTGCCGACCGACAAGGGGTACCGCGTCTTCGTGGACCACCTGGCGGGTGCCCGTCCGCTCTCCAGCGCGCAGCGGCACGCCATCGAGACCTTCCTCGGTGCCCCGAACGACCTCGACGAGGTCCTCGGGCGCACCGTCCGGCTGCTCAGCCAGCTCACCAACCAGGTCGCACTGGTGCAGTACCCCTCGATGGTGCGCGCCCGGGTGCAGCACGTCGAGCTCGTCCGGCTCGGTGACGCCCGGTTGATGGTGGTGCTCATCACGGACACCGCCCGCGTCGAACAGCGCGTGGTCGAGACCGACGTGCCGCTCGACGAGGACTCGCTGGGCGAGCTCCGCACCGTGGTGAACGGCGCGACCGTGGGGCTCCTGCTGCAGGACGTCCCGACCGCGCTCCGAGCCGTGCCGCAGCAACTCCGCCCCGACGCCCAGACGCTCGGCGGGGTCGTCGTCGCCACGCTCATCGAGCAGGTCGCCGCGAACCGGCAGGACCGCCTGCTGATGGCCGGTGCGGCCAACCTGGCGAAGAGCGAGCAGGACTTCTCCGGCGGCCTCTTCCCGGTGCTCGAAGCGATCGAGGAACAAGTCACCCTGCTCCGCTTGTTCGGGGAGATGCAGGTGGACGACATCGCGGTGGCGGCCAGCATCGGCGTCGAGAACGCCGAGTACGGACTCGACGCCACGAGCATCGTCGCCGGCGGCTACCTGGCCGGTGGCGAGGTGGCCCGACTGGGCGTCCTCGGACCGACCCGCATGGACTACGGCACGAACATGGCCGCCGTCCGCGCCGTCGCCCGCTACCTGTCCAAGCTCCTGGGCGAACACTGACCAACCAACCGACCGAACCCAACCGACTGAGGGATACGTGGCAGACCACTACGACGTCCTCGGCGTCCAGCGAGACGCCTCCGATGCCGACATCAAGAAGGCCTACCGCCGCCTGGCGCGTGAGCTCCACCCGGACGTGAACCCGGCACCCGACGCCGCCGAGCGCTTCAAGGACGTGACGCACGCGTACGACGTGCTGAGCGACCCCGAGCAGCGACGCCGGTACGACGCCGGCCCGCAGGCCGACAGCCCCTTCGGCGGTGGCGCCGGCGGCTTCAGCGACATCTTCGACGCCTTCTTCGGCGGCGGCGGTGGCGGCGGCCGTGGGTCGGGCCCGCGCAGCCGTGCCGAGCGCGGCCAGGACGCCCTGCTCCGCATCGAGGTCGACCTCGACGAGGTCGTCTTCGGCACCCACAAGGACGTCGAGGTCGACACGGCGGTGCTGTGCGAGACCTGCCACGGTTCCTGCTGCGCACCGGGCACCAGCCCGCGCACGTGCGACATCTGCGGCGGCTCCGGGCACATCCAGCGCCAGGTCCGTTCGCTCCTCGGCAACGTGGTGACGAGCGCCCCGTGCGGCACCTGCCGCGGGTACGGCACCGTCATCCCGAGCCCCTGCCCGACCTGCCAGGGTCAGGGCCGCGTCCGCGCACGTCGCACCGTGCCGGTGGACGTCCCCGCCGGCGTCGACTCCGGCCTGCGCCTGCAGATGCCCGGCCAGGGCGAGGTCGGCCCGGCCGGCGGCCCGTCCGGTGACCTGTACCTCGAGATCCGTGTGCGCCACGACGACGTCTTCAGCCGTGACGGCGACGACCTGCTGGCGACGCTCGAGGTCGGCATGACCGACGCCGTCCTCGGCACGACCACCACGATCGACGGCCTCGACGGTCCGGTCGAGCTGGAGATCCGGCCCGGCGTGCAGAGTGCCGACGTCCTCGTCATCAAGGACCGCGGCATCACGAAGCTGCGCGGGAACGGCCGCGGTGACCTGCGGGTCGGCGTGCAGGTCGTCACCCCGACCAAGCTCTCCCACAAGGAACGGCAGCTGGTCGAGCAGCTCGCGAAGTCGCACAAGACCACCGCCCCGCAGCTCGCCCGGTTCCAGCAGGGCATGTTCGGCAAGCTCCGCGACCGGTTCTTCAACCACTGATGGCGTCGCTGTACCTCGTCGACTCGCTGGACGGCGTCGCCGTCGGTGACCCGGTGTCGCTCGACGGCGCCGAGGGCCGGCATGCGGTCTCCGTCGCGCGCGTCCGGGTCGGCGAGGTCCTGCGGATCGCCGACGGTCGGGGCACCGTGGTGTCCGGTCCGGTCACCACGCTCGGCAAGGACACGCTGGAGCTCGCGGTCGAGACCGTCGAGCACCAGGATGCACCGCGCCCGTCGCTGACCCTCGTGCAGGCCCTGGCGAAGGGCGGCCGTGACGAGATGGCGGTGCAGGCGGCGACCGAGATCGGCGTCGACCGGGTCGTGCCGTGGTCAGCCGCGCGCAGCGTCTCCCGGTGGGACGGCGCGAAGGTCGAGAAGGGCCGTGCCCGGTGGGCAGCGATCGCGCACGAGGCCGCGAAGCAGGCGATCCGACCGCGCGTGCCCGTCGTCGCGCCGCTGGTGACGACCGGACAGCTCGTGTCCGCGCTCGGGGAGGGGACCGCCCTCGTCCTGCTCGACCCGACCGCGACCGTGCGACTCGCCACCTGGGCACCCCCGACGGACGCCGAGGACATCGCACTCGTCGTCGGCCCCGAAGGCGGCATCGACGGCGCGGAGCTCGACCGGCTCGAGGCCGCGGGTGCCGTGCGGGTCCGACTCGGAGACAGCGTGCTCCGCACGTCCACCGCCGGACCGGCGGCACTCGCTGTCCTGCAGGCGCGACTGGGCCGCTGGTGAGCCGGACCACGCCGTCGGGCGCGTCCTACGATGGAGCCATGAGCAGCAGAACGCCCAGCGTCTTCTCCAAGATCATCGCGCGCGAGATCCCGGCGACCATCGTCGCCGAGGACGACCGCGTGATCGCGATCGAGGACATCGCCCCGAAGGCTCCCGTCCACGTGCTCGTCGTCCCCAAGACCGAGCAGTACGCGAACGTCGGCGAACTCGCAGCGGGCGACCCCGACCTGCTGGCCCACGTCGTCGCCAGCGCGCAGCGCATCGCCGACGAGCGCGCCGACGGCCAGTTCCGACTCGTCTTCAACACCGGCGAAGCCGCCGGTCAGACCGTGTTCCACGTGCACGCGCACGTACTCGCAGGTGAACTGCAGGAAGGCACCCTTGCCGGTTAACGAACCAGTACAGCCCACCGCCGCCGACGACGAGCCCGTCTCGGTCTCGCACCAGGTCGACGGCATCGCCATGGTGCAGCTGCTCGGCCCCCAGGACCGTCTGCTCAAGACCGTCGAGCGCCAGTACCCGGGCGTCCGGGTCGTCGTCCGTGGCAACGAGGTCACGCTGACCGGGCCCGAGCGCGACGTCGCACGCGCGAAGGCGCTCGTCGACGAGCTCGTCGGCATGGTCAGGCGTGGGCAGGAGATCGGCCCGGCCGACATCCCGATGTCGGCAAGGATCCTCGACGACGACCGCAAGCCGTCCGACACCTTCGGCACCCCGATCGTGTCGAGCCGCGGCAAGTCCGTGCGGCCGAAGACGGACGGGCAGCGTGCCTACGTCGACGCCATCGACGAGCACACCATCACGTTCGGCATCGGTCCGGCCGGTACCGGCAAGACGTACCTGGCGATGGCCAAGGCCGTGCAGGCGCTGCAGCGGCGCGAGGTCACCCGGATCATCCTCACCCGTCCCGCGGTCGAGGCCGGCGAGCGGCTCGGCTTCCTGCCGGGCACGCTGACCGACAAGATCGACCCGTACCTGCGCCCGCTGTACGACGCCCTGAACGAGATGATGGACCCGGAGCTGGTCCCGAAGCTCCTGGCGGCCGGCACCGTCGAGGTCGCCCCGTTGGCGTACATGCGCGGCCGGACGCTCAACGACTCCTTCGTGGTGCTCGACGAGGCGCAGAACACCACGCCCGAGCAGATGAAGATGTTCCTGACCCGCCTCGGGTTCGGTTCGAAGATGGTCATCACGGGCGACATCACCCAGGTCGACCTGCCGGGCAACGTCTCCGGTCTCCGGCTCGTGACCCGCATCCTCGACGAGGTCGAGGACATCCACTTCGCCCGTCTCGGCAGCGAGGACGTGGTCCGCCACACCCTCGTCGGCCGGATCGTCGACGCCTACACGGTCTACGACGAGGAGCGCCTCGCCGAGCAGGCCGGGCAGCGCCCCGGTGGCCGTGGCACCGCCCCGGTCGGCAACCCCGACGGCGCCAACCGCGCCGAACGCCGTGGGCGCCCGCCGCAGGACCGCGCACGACCCCCGTACCCCCAGAACGACGCCCGAGGAGGCACCCGGTGAGCATCGAGCTCAACAACGAGTCCGGCGTCGAGGTGGACGAGGCCGCGATCCAGCGGCTCGCCGCCTTCGCCCTGGACGCGATGCACGTCCACGCCGATGCGGAGCTCGCGATCGTGCTGGTCGACGAGGGCGCGATGGAGCAGCTGCACGTGCGGTGGATGGACGAGCCCGGTCCGACGGACGTCCTGAGCTTCCCGATGGACGAACTGCGTCCCGGCACCGAGGACGACCCCACGCCGGCCGGGCTGCTGGGCGACATCGTGCTCTGCCCGCAGGTGGCCGAGGAGCAGGCGAAGACCGCCGGGCACTCGAGCACCGACGAGATGCTGCTGCTCACCTGCCACGGCATCCTGCACCTGCTCGGCTTCGACCACGCCGAGCCCGACGAGAAGGCCGAGATGTTCGGCATCCAGGGCGAGATCCTGACCGCCTTCGCCGCCCAGCACCGAGGGCGGTAGCCGGTGGTCGTCGTCGCCGGACTCCTCGCGGTGGCGCTGGGGCTCGTCGTGCTCGGCGGACTCCTCGCCGCGAGCGACGCCGCGCTCTCGGTGGTCTCCCGTGCCGACCTCGAGGAGATCGCCAGGGGCAACAAGCGCCGCCGCGCCATCGAGGCGATCGCGGACGACGTCGGGGCGCACGTCAACGCGCTGAACTTCTTCCGCGTCCTCGCCGAGACCGCGGCCGCGGTGCTCGTGACGATCGCCCTCGTGCGCGCCTTCGACAGCTGGTGGCTCGCACTCGTGCTCTCGGCCGCGATCATGACCGCGGTGTCGTTCGTGCTGGTCGGGTCGAGCCCGCGCAGCGTCGGACGCGCCCACGCCGAGCGGTTGATCGGTGCGACCGGCGGCATCGTCCGTGGGGTCCGCATCGTGCTCGGTCCGCTGGCCGGGCTGCTCGTCCGGATCGGCGACCGGGTCACCCCCGGCCGCGGCCGGAGCGCCTCCACCGTGTCGAGCGAGGAGCAGCTGCTCTCGCTCGTCGACGAGGCCACCGAGAGCAACGTGCTCGAGGACGAGGACCGCGAACTCATCCACTCGGTGTTCGAGTTCAGCGACACCCTGGTGCGCGAGGTCATGGTGCCCCGCACGGACATGCTCACCGTCGACGGTGCAGAGACGCTCGCCGCGGCCATGGAGCAGTTCCTGGCCGCCGGAGTGTCCCGGATGCCGGTGACCGGCAAGGACAGCGACGACGTGCGGGGCGTGCTCTACCTGCGCGACGTCGCACGGTCGCTGTACGAACGACCGGCGTCCCGCAGCGAGCGGGTCAGCCGGCTGCTGCGGCCCGCCGAGTTCGTGCCGGAGTCGAAGCACGCCGACGACACCCTGCGGCACATGCAGGTCGCCAAGAACCACCTGGTGCTGGTGGTCGACGAGTACGGCGGAGTCGCCGGGCTCGTGACCATGGAGGACCTCATCGAAGAACTCGTCGGCGACATCTCCGACGAGTACGACCGCGCCGTCGTCGACCGGACCGAGGTCGAACCGGGCATCTGGCGGATCTCCGCCCGACTGCCGATCGACGAGCTCGGCGACCTGTTCGGCATCGAGCTCGACGACGACGACGTCGACACCGCCGGTGGCCTGCTCACCAAGGAGCTCGGACACCTGGCCGTCTCCGGCGACACCGTCACCGTGTCCGGGGTCGTCCTGACCGCCGACCGGGTCGAGGGCAAGCGCCGCCACCTCATCACCGTGCTCGCCGAGCGCACCCACGCCCTGGCCGACGTCGAGGACGCCTTCGACGACGCCGAACCCACCACGACGGGAACCACGCACGCATGACCGACCCCGACACCACCCAGGCCGGCTCGGAGAAGCCCTACCGCGCGGGCTTCGTCTCGTTCGTCGGCCGTCCGAACGTCGGCAAGTCGACGCTGACCAACGCCCTGGTGGGTGAGAAGGTCGCCATCACCTCGTCGAAGCCGCAGACCACCCGGCGCGCCATCCGCGGGATCGTGCACCGGCCCGACGGCCAGGTGATCATCGTCGACACCCCGGGCGTGCACCGTCCGCGCACCCTGCTCGGCGAACGGCTCAACGACCTCGTGCAGTCCACCCTCGGCGACGTCGACGTGATCGGGTTCTGCGTGCCGGCGAACGAGCCCGTCGGTCCCGGTGACCGGTTCATCAACGACACGCTCGACCAGTACCCGCGCGCCAAGAAGATCGCGATCGTCACCAAGATCGACAGCGCCTCCAAGGACCGCGTCGGCGAGCAGCTGCTGGCCGTCTCGAAGCTCCGCGACTGGGACGCCGTGGTGCCGACCTCGGGCACCCGGGGCATGCAGCTCGAAGACCTGCTCGGCGTCGTCACGAGCCTGCTGCCCGAGTCGCCGCAGCTGTACGACTCGAGCGCGGTGACCGAGGAGACCGACGAGGAGCGCATCGGCGAGCTCATCCGCGAGGCCGCGCTCGAGGGCGTCCGCGACGAGCTGCCGCACTCGCTCGCCGTGGTCATCGAGGACATCGTCGAGCCCGACGCCGACGAGGACCCCGACGGCCCCCTGCGCATCTTCGCGAACCTGTTCGTCGAGCGGGACAGCCAGAAGGCGATCGTCATCGGACACAAGGGCGAGCGCCTGAAGGACGTCGGTTCGCGGGCCCGCGTCGAGATCGAGTCGCTGCTCGGCGGCCGGCACGTCTACCTGAACATCCGCGTGAAGGTGGCCAAGGAGTGGCAGCGTGACCCGAAGCAGCTCGGACGCCTCGGTTTCTGACCGTCCGCCGTTCGCACCCCGGGTCATCCGGGCGAGGGACGCGGGGACGAGCGGCCCGCCGTACCGTGGACGGGTGTTCCGTCCCATGCTGCGCGCGCAGGTCATCACCGACCTGCTGATCGCCGTGCTGCTCGGCGGCCTCGTGCTGGTCGCCAGCGGGCGCGGGATCGACGGGCCGTTGTCCGTGGTCACCGTCGTCGGGATGACCGCCGCCCTGGCACTCCGGCGCCTGTCACCCGGTCTCGCCCTGGCCGTGGCGTGGGTGTTCGCGGTCTTCGAGATGGTCACCCTGCAGGTGCCGGACGTGTCGAACGCGTTCATCGCCGGCGTCATGTACACGACGAGTGCGTACGGCAGCCGCCGTGTGCGGCTGGCCGGGCTCGTGTCGGCGATCGTCGGGTCCGTCGCCGCGGCGGCGTACATGGGCTTCGACGACTACCAGAACCGGCTCACCTACGAGACCGCCTCCACGCCGCTGCAGGAGTCCCTGCAGGTCACGCTCTCGTTCTTCGCCGTCGTCCTGCTCCTCCTGCTCCTGCCGTGGCTCGCCGGACTCGTGGTCCGGACCCGTCGCTCGGCGAGCATGAGTCGCGAGGCCCAGCTGCTCGCCGAACGTGACGCCGCGCGGGCCGACCGGGCCGTCGCGGTCGAGCAGGAGCGCGTGCGGATCGCCCGCGACATGCACGACATCGTCGCGCACTCGCTCGCGGTGGTCATCGCGCAGTCCGACGGCGCCCGGTACGCCCTGAAGGCCGACCCCGCGGTGGCCGACCAGGCCCTCAGCACCATCTCGGCCACGGCCCGGCGCGCACTCGGCGACGTGCGCGAACTCCTCGGCGCGCTCCGGCACGAGCAGGGGACCGCGCCGACGCCCGAGATCGACGACATCGACCGGCTCGTCGACGAGATGCGGCAGCTCGGGCTCGATGTGCGCGTGGAGCGCGAGGGCGATCCCGCGGGGCTGCCCACCACCACGCAACTCGCGGTCTACCGGATCGTGCAGGAGAGCCTGACGAACGCGTACAAGCACGGAGAGCCCGGCAGCCCGGTGCGTGCCGCCCTGACCTACCGGCCGGACACGGTCGAGATCGCCGTCGTGAACCGCCGTGCCGATGACGGCGTCCGCGGCCCCGGCACGGGCCACGGCCTGGTCGGCATGCGCGAGCGCGCCGTGATGACCGGCGGCACCATGACCGCCGGGGCCCGGGGGGACGACTTCGCGGTCGCCGTCCGGATGCCGACCGTCCCGGCCAGCGGGCAGATGCCCCGCGGCAGGATCACCCCGACCGAGCAGGAGCGCAGCACCCGATGACCACGATCCCGACCGACGAGCACTCGATCCGCGTCGCCCTCGTCGACGACCAGGCGCTGTTCCGCACCGGCATCCGGATGCTCATCGACTCGCAGCCCGACCTGCGGTTCGTCGGCGAGGCGGGCGACGGTGCCGAGGGCGTCGAACTCGTCCGGCGGACCCGTCCCGACGTGGTGCTGATGGACGTCCGGATGCCCGTGATGGACGGCATCACGGCGACCGGTCACATCGTCGAGCAGTCCGGCACCGACGGCGCGAAGGTCCTCGTGCTGACCACGTTCGACTTCGACGAGGCCGCCGCCAAGGCCATCCGCGCCGGTGCGAGCGGGTTCGTGCTCAAGGACGCCGACCCCGAGTTCCTGCTCGCGGCGGTCCGGACCGTGCACGCCGGCACCGCGGTGTTCGCCGCATCGGCCACGCGGGAGCTCCTGCGTCGGTACGACGACTCGGTCGGCCGCGCCGCCGCCGTCCCCGCGGCCTTCGCCGACCTCACCCCGCGTGAGCGCGAGATCTTCGACCTGGCCGCCCGGGGGTTCAGCAACAGCGAGATCGCCCAGCACGAGTACGTCAGCGAGGCGACCGTGAAGACGCACATCTCGCGGGTCCTGACGAAGCTCGAGCTCCGCGACCGGGTGCGGCTCGTCGTCTTCGCCCACGAACACGGGCTCGTCACCAAGGCCGACTGACGCCGGGTCATCCGCGGGGATGACCCCTCCACAGGCAACCGAGCCGAGCGGACGATCCACAGGAGCCGACCGGGCGACGCGGGACAGGACCGCTGACCGCCATCGTGGATGCATGACCACGAGCCACGCCCCGATCATCCGCCTCGACCACGTGTCCAAGCACTACGGCGGCGACGCCCGACGGGTGACCGCGCTCGACGACGTCAGCGTCGACATCGGCGCGGGGGAGTTCACCGCGGTGATGGGCCCGTCCGGGTCCGGCAAGTCGACGCTCATGCACGTCGCGGCCGGCCTCGACGCCGTGTCCACCGGCCGGATCCAGATCGACGGCGTCGACATCACGGCCCTGGGCGACAAGGACCTCACCGAGCTGCGTCGTCGTCGGCTGGGCTTCGTGTTCCAGTCGTTCAACCTCGTCCCGACGCTCGACGTCAGCGAGAACATCCGGCTGCCGTTCCTGCTCGGTGGGCACAAGCCCTCGCACGAGGAGACCGCCTGGATCGACCGGCTGGTCGAGATGCTCGGGCTCGGCAACCGGCTGACCCATCGTCCGCACCAGCTCTCCGGCGGGCAGCAGCAGCGCGTCGCCATCGCACGGGCGCTCGCATCGCGACCGGCGGTGGTCGTCGCCGACGAACCGACCGGCGCGCTCGACTCCCGCACCGGGCGCGACGTGCTCGCGATCCTCCGCGGTGCCGTCCAGGAGTGGGGGCAGAGCGTCGTCATGGTCACGCACGACCCGGTGGCCGCCGCGAACGCCGACCGCATCCTGTTCCTGGCCGACGGCCGGATCGTCGCCGACCGCCCCGCGATGGACGCCGGCGCGATCTCCACGACGATGCTCGGGATGGAGGCAGCAGCGTGAACGGCGTCCGCTCCTTCGCCCCCACCGTCCTGGTCGCCGCCCTCGGCACCACGTTCGGTTCCGCCCTCGTCATCGCACCGGGGATCGTGACCGAGGCGCTCCGAGCCGCCGGGGTCGCCGACCTCGGACCGATCAAGGCGATCCTGTCGGTGGTCGGGTGGCTGTTCCTCGGCATCGCGCTCTACGTCGGCGCGATCGTCACCGCGAACACCTGCGCCACCCTGATCGCCGGGCAGACCCGGATCATCGCCCTGCAGCGGCTGGTCGGCGCGACCGGTGCGACCCTGCGGGCGCGGATCACCCGCACCGGCCTGGTGGTCGGCGTGCTCGGCGGGGTCGTCGGCGCCGTCGTGGGGACCGCGCTCTCGGCCCTGTTCGTCATCGTCCTGCGGGGCAACGGGGTCCTGCCCGAGGCCGACTACACGTACGTGCCGTGGGAGCTCGTCCTGCCGGTCGTGGCCGTCGTCCTCGCCACCTGGGGTGCCTTCGCTGCCGGGTCGCGCCGCGTGCTCACCGTCACCCCGCTCGAAGCGCTGTCGTCGTCCGTCGAGCCGAGCCACGACGACGTCCGGTCCGGCACGGCCCGCAAGGTCTGGTCGATCGTGCTCATGGCCGGCGGTGCTGTGCTGATGCTGCTCGGGCTCGCGGTGAGCTCGCTGTCCCCGGTCGCGGTCCTGCCGGCGGCGCTCGGCGGGTTCGTGTCCTTCGCGGGGGTCGCCGTGGGGGCGACGATCGTGATGCCGCCCGTGCTGCAGCTCATCGGCCGCATCGGCTCGCACGACCCCGTCGTCCTGCTCGCCGGACGGAATGCGATGCGGGCGCCGGGGCGGTCCTCGCGGGCGACCATCGGGCTCGTCATCGGCGTCACCCTGCTCGTCACCTTCGCGGTCGCGCTCGGCATCATGCAGCACGTGCTCGAGACCGAGATGCGCGCCATGAGCGCCGGGAGCGCCACCCCCGAGATGATCGAGGCGCAGCGGGACCTCTTCGTGCAGATCAACGCCGTCGTCAGCGTGATCGTCGGGTTCTCCGCCGTGATCGCCGCCGTCGGGGTCGTCAACGCCCTGGCGCTCGGGGTGCTCCAGCGTCGACGCGAACTCGGGCTGCTGCGGGTGCTCGGCCTGACCGGTGCGCAGGTCCGACGGATGATCGTGACCGAGGCCGTGCAGATGGTCGTCACGGCCGTCGTCGCGGGGCTCGCACTCGGCACGCTGTACGGCTGGGTCGGCGGGCAGACCCTGCTCGGCTCGCTCGGGACGCCCGTGGCACCGGTGCTGCCGCCGCTGACCATCGGCATCGTGGTGATCGGCGCGCTGGTCCTGGCGGTCGTCGCCACCATCGCGCCGGTGCGGCGCGCGATGCGCGTCCCGCCGACCGAGGCGCTCGCGGTCGACTGACGCGTCGCCCTGGTCACGCCATGCGACGACACGGGAGGCCCGGTGCCAGCTGGCACCGGGCCTCCCGTCCGTCGTGTGGTCGCGCCGACGTGCCCTGCCCGGCCCCGCCACGCCGCTCACGTCCGCCGAGGTGTCACGAACCGTCGTCTGGACGCGGCCCGGGCGACACAACGTGACCACTCCGCGACCGACCCGCGGCATGTCGCGACCACTCGGCACCGCACCCGGCACCGCACCCGGCACCCCGTTCGACGGCCGCGGGCAGTCCCGCGTCACACGCTTGCGCCAGCCCGCTGCTCCGGTGCTACCGTGGGTCCCGATGTACTCGGCACTCCTCCTCCTTCGCTGCCGCGACGAGGCCTGACACTCCGGCCCACCTCGTCGCGGAGTCCGTCGTGGCCGCACCACAACAGCTCACGAACACGCGACGAAAGCGAAGAACGATGCAGAACGCCCAGCAGCCCTCCGGGATGCCGATCCACAAGTACGTCCCGTTCCACGAGCAGATCAGCGTCGACCTGCCGGACCGCACCTGGCCCACGAAGCGCATCGACAAGGCACCGCGCTGGTGTGCGGTCGACCTGCGTGACGGCAACCAGGCCCTCATCGACCCGATGGACGCCGAGCGCAAGCGGGCGATGTTCGACCTCCTCGTCCGGATGGGCTACAAGGAGATCGAGGTCGGGTTCCCGAGCGCCTCGCAGACCGACTTCGACTTCGTCCGGTCGCTGATCGACGAGGGCGCGATCCCCGACGACGTCACCATCCAGGTCCTGACCCAGGCGCGCGAACACCTCATCCAGCGCACCTACGAGGCGATCGACGGCGCGAAGCAGGCCATCGTCCACCTGTACAACTCGACGAGCATCGTGCAGCGCGAGGTCGTCTTCCGCACCGACGTGCAGGGCGTGGTGGACATCGCGGTCACCGGTGCGAAGCTCTGCAAGGCGGCCGAAGCCACGCTGCAGCACGACACGACGATCTACTACGAGTACTCGCCGGAGTCCTACACGGGCACCGAACTCGAGGTCGCACTGGAGATCTGCAACGCCGTCCTCGAGGTCTTCGAGCCGACGCCCGAGCGCAAGGTCATCATCAACCTGCCCGCGACCGTCGAGATGGCCACGCCGAACGTCTACGCCGACTCGATCGAGTGGATGTCCCGCCGCCTCGCCCACCGCGAGGACGTCATCCTGTCGCTGCACCCGCACAACGACCGCGGCACCGCGGTGGCGGCCGCCGAGCTCGGCTACATGGCCGGTGCCGACCGCATCGAGGGCTGCCTGTTCGGCAACGGTGAGCGCACCGGCAACGTGGACCTGGTCGCCCTCGGGATGAACCTGTTCACGCAGGGGATCGACCCGGAGATCTCGTTCGCCGACATCGACCAGGTGAAGCGCACCGTCGAGTACTGCAACCAGCTGCCGGTGCCCGAGCGCCAGCCGTGGGCGGGCGACCTCGTGTACACGGCGTTCAGCGGCTCGCACCAGGACGCCATCAACAAGGGCTTCGAGGCGATGAAGGCCAAGGCCGCCGCCGCGGGCAAGGACATCGACGAGATCGAGTGGGCGGTGCCGTACCTGCCCGTCGACCCGAAGGACATCGGCCGCTCGTACGAGGCCGTCATCCGTGTCAACTCGCAGTCCGGCAAGGGCGGCGTCGCCTACCTGCTCAAGACCGACCACGCCCTCGACCTGCCCCGCAAGCTGCAGATCGAGTTCTCCGGCGTCGTGCAGCGGCACACCGACACCGAGGGCGGCGAGTTCTCGTCGCAGCGCATCTGGGACGTGTTCCAGGACGAGTACCTGCCCGCGTCGATCGACGACGAGAAGTGGGGCCGGTACGAGCTCACCAAGACCGCGACGTCGAGCGACTTCGAGGGCACGACCTCGCTGTCCGTGGCGCTCCGGGTCGACGAGGGTGCGGTCACGGCCGAGGCCGTCGGCACCGGTCCCATCGACGCGTTCCTGAAGGTGCTCGCCGAGCAGGGCGTCCAGGTCACGCTGTACGACTACTCGGAGCACACGATGAGCGCCTCCGGTGACGCGAAGGCCGCGTCCTACGTCGAGCTCGACGTCGACGGCGTGCGCCTGTGGGGCGTGGGCATCGACGCCGACATCTCGACGGCGTCGCTCAAGGCGATCGTGTCCGCGGTGAACCGCGCGGTGCGCGCGGGTGCCGCGGCCGGCGCCGACGCGCCGGAGCTCGTCTCCGCCTGAGACGCAACCAGGCCTGGAGGCGCGGTGCGGGTCCGTCCCGCACTGCGCCTCCCGTCTGTGCCCGGTCGTTCCCCCGTCACGCGCGATGGCAGGTCGAATCGGGCGTACCTGGTCGTTTCTTCCGACCAGGTACGCCCGATTCCACCCGGTACCCCCGGGCCCCGCCCCGCACGCGGCTGTCGGCGGGGCGGGGGATACTGGGGGCATGCCGCTGTACCGGGACGAGTGCGTCGTGTTGCGCACCCACAAGCTCGGTGAAGCCGACCGCATCGTCACGATGCTCTCGCGGCAGCACGGCAAGATCCGCGCCGTGGCCAAGGGCGTGCGGCGGACGGCGTCGAAGTTCGGCAGCCGCCTCGAGCCGTTCATGGTCGTCGACGCCCAGTTCTACGAGGGCCGGTCGCTCGACATCGTCACCCAGGCGGAGTCCCTCGGTGCGTACGGCGCCCAGATCGTCGCCGACTACGGCGCGTACACCGCGGCCAGCGCCATGGTCGAGACCGCCGACCGACTGAGCGAGGCCGACGCCGGGCTGCAGCAGTACCTGTTGCTCGTGGGGGCGCTGCGCTCGTTGTCGCGCGGTGAGCACCAGTCCAGCGCGACCCTCGACTCGTACCTGCTCCGCGCGATGAGCATCGCGGGGTGGGCGCCCTCGTTCAGCGACTGTGCGGTGACGGGGGAGCCCGGCCCGCACTCGGCGTTCGTGGTGCAGCTCGGTGGTGTCGTCGCCGACCGTGCGGCGCCCCCGGGCACGCCGCGGCTCGACCCGGCGACGCTCGGGGTGCTCGGCTCCCTGCTCGCCGGGGACTGGGCGACGGTCGACGCCACCGACGAGCGGACGCGTTCGCGGGCCTCCGGCGTGGTCGCGGCCTACGCCCAGTGGCACCTGGAACGATCGCTCCGGTCCCTGCCGCACGTCGACCGCTCCGAGCACCCGCTGCCGGTGCCGCAGACCCACGGCGGACCCGAGGCGACAGCCCGTGCGGTGGCCTCGACCCCGGCACCCGCCGTGCCCGAGCCCGACCCTGATCCCGCTGTCGAAGGAGCCCCCACCGCATGAGCCCCCGCCGCCCCGACGACGTCGAACCGTTCCGCCCGATCGACTGGACCGGCGAGACGCCCCCGGCGATCCCGGCCCGGTTCGTGCCGGAGCACGTGGCCATCGTCATGGACGGCAACGGCCGGTGGGCGAACGGTCGCGGCCTGACCCGGATCGAGGGGCACAAGGCGGGCGAGGCCTCACTGCTCGACGTCGTCGCCGGGGCGATCCAGATCGGCGTCGGGCACGTGTCGGCGTACGCGTTCTCGACGGAGAACTGGAAGCGCTCCCCGGAAGAGGTCCGGTTCCTGATGGGCTTCAACCGTGACGTCATCCGCCGTCGCCGTGACCAGCTGCACCAGTGGGGCGTCAAGGTGCGGTGGGCAGGCCGGCGTCCGCGGCTGTGGCGGAGCGTCATCGACGAGCTCGAGACCGCCGAGCGGATGACCGCGGGCAACGACGTCCTCACGCTGACGATGTGCGTGAACTACGGCGGCCGGAACGAGATCGTCGACGCCGTGAGGGGCATGGCCGAGGACGTCGCAGCCGGTCGCCTGAAGCCGAGCCAGGTCACCGAGAAGGCCCTGGCGAAGCGGCTGTACGTGCCCGAGATGCCCGACGTCGACCTGTTCCTCCGGAGTTCGGGGGAGCAGCGCACGAGCAACTTCCTGCTGTGGCAGTCCGCCTACGCCGAGATGGTGTTCCTCGACCGGCTCTGGCCGGACTTCCGTCGCACGGACCTGTGGGGTGCGATCGAGGAGTACGCCAGCCGCGACCGACGCTACGGCGGCGCGGTCGACACCCCGACGGCCTAGCCCTAGCCCGAGTCCGAGCCCGAGCCCGAGCCCGAGCCCAAGCCCCCGGCCCGCCCCCTCAGCCCGGCAGCGGGCCCTCGAGCAGGTGGGCCGCGGAGCGCACCGCGTCGAGCGCCGCACGGACGCTCGGCACCCGGTCGGCGCCGCGGGCGACGACGACCTCGACGCGCCGGGCCAGCTCGTCGTCCACGGGGTCGATCGCGACACCGGCGGGGATGACCGTCGTCGCGAGTGCCAGCCGGGGGAGCAGCGCCACCCCGAGCCCGGCGGCGACGAGCCCCACCACCGCGGCCGCGTTGTCCGTCTCGAGCACGATGTCCGGCGTGAACCCCGCGCTCGCGCACGAGGCGAGCAGGTGCCCTCGGCACCGCGGGCAGCCCCCGATCCACCGGGCGTCGCGGTGGGACGCGAGGTCCACGACGGTGGAGCCGGCGGTGCGGAGTCGCTCCGTGCCTCCCGGCTCGACCGGCGTCACCAGCGCGAGCGGGTCGCGACCGAGCGCCCGGGTGACGAGGCCGGGGTCCGGGGCGGTCCCGACCTCGTCGCCGACGTAGGTGAAGGTGAGGGCGACGTCGACCTCGCCACCGCGCAGCAGGTCGAGTGCCTCGGGTGGCTCGACCTCGACGTACGAGGTCGTCACGCCGGGCGCCGTCGCGGCGAGCCGGGCGAGCACCGCGGGCACGAGGGCGGAGGACGCGCTCGGGAACCCGGCGAGTCGCACCCGGCCACGGCTGAGTCCGCCGACGGCGTCGAGGTCCTCGCGCGCCGCGGTCAGCGCGGCCTGCACGTGCAGGGCGTGGTCGGCGAGCACCTGCCCCGCGTGCGTGAGGGTCGCGCCCCGTCCGCCGCGCAGCACCAGCGCGTGGCCGAGACGCTGCTCGGCCCGGGCCACCAGCTGGCTGACGGCCGGCTGGCTCGACCCCAGTGCGGCGGCAGCGCGGGTGATCGACCCGCCGTCGGCCACGGCACGCAGGACCCGGAGCAACTGGGGATCGATCTCGTCCATCATCCGATGTTATCGGTGGCACAACGGATCGGCCCTGGTGTGATGGGTCGGGAACCGGGACGCTGTCCGCATGGACTCCTTCCCCGCCGGCCGCGGCTACCTGGCGGCGTGCACCGCGGGCCTGCCGACACGCGGCACCCTCGCCGCCCAGCGCGCCGACCTCGACGCGTGGTCGCGGGCCGAGACGTCGCCCGCCCGGTACGGCGCGCTGGTCGAGCAGGGACGTGCGCTCTTCGCCGCGCTGGTCGGCGTCCCCGCGGAGCGCGTCGCGACGGGCTCGCAGACCTCGGTGATGGCCGCGGTCGTCGCCGACGCGCTGCCGGACGGCGCCGAGGTGGTCGTCCCCGACGGCGACTTCAGCTCGGTCGTCTTCCCGTTCCTCGCCCAGACGCACCGCGGCGTCCGGGTCCGGAGCGTCCCGCTCGAGCGGCTCGCCGGCTCGGTCGGGCCCGACACCGCCCTGGTCGCGTGGTCCGCGGTGCAGTCCGCCACCGGCGTGGTCACCGATCCCGACCCGGTCGTGGCCGCCGCTCGACGCGTCGGCGCCCTGACCCTCTGCGACCTCACCCAGGCCGCCGGCGTCCTGCCCGTCGACGCCGCCCCGTTCGACGTGACGCTCACGCACACCTACAAGTGGCTCTGCGCTCCGCGCGGCGTCGCGTTCATGACGCTCTCCGACACCGCCCTCGGCCGGCTCCGCCCGGTGCAGGCCGGTTGGTACGCGGGAGCGGACGTGTGGTCCTCCTGCTACGGCCCCGCCATGCACCTGGCCGACGACGCGCGGCGCTTCGACGTCTCGCCGGCCTGGCAGGCGTGGCCCGGTGCCGTGGCCGCGCTCGAGCACGCGGTCGCGCTCGACCAGCAGACGGTCTGGAGGCACGCCACCGGTCTCGCGGATCGGCTGTGTGACGCCCTCGGGGCGCCTCGGCAGGGCGACGGGCAGGCGATCGTGACGTTCGCGGACGCCGACGGGTCGGCCCTCCGGGCCCTCACCGCCGCGGGGCTCACCGCCTCGGGCCGTGCCGGGCGACTGCGCATCGCGTTCCACCTGTGGAACGACGAGTCCGACGTGACCGACGTCGTGGCCGCGCTGGGCGGGGTGGGGCCGACCACGTCGGGCAGGTGAGCGGGGAGGGCGGACCCGGGGCGGGCCTCCCGGGCCAGGATCGCCGGTAGTCTTGCCCGGACCGTTTCCGCACCGAGCACCCAGCTCGGCGACCTCTGGAGCACCCTTTGGCACAGCCCTCCCGTCTCGACAGCGTCATCGCCCTGGCCAAGCGCCGCGGCTTCGTCTTCCAGTCGGGTGAGATCTACGGAGGCTCCCGCTCCGCATGGGACTACGGGCCCCTCGGCGTGGAGCTCAAGGAGAACATCAAGCGCCAGTGGTGGCAGCGGTTCGTCCGCGGTCGCGGGGACATGGTCGGCCTCGACTCCGCGGTGATCCTGCCCCGCAAGGTGTGGGAGGCCTCCGGCCACGTCGCGACCTTCACCGACCCGCTGGTGGAGTGCCTGCACTGCCACCACCGGTTCCGCGAGGACCACCTGATCGAGGCGTTCGTCGCCAAGAAGGGCCGCGACCCCGAAGGCCGCATGGCCGAGATCGCCTGCCCGAACTGCGGCACCCGCGGCGAGTGGACCGAGCCCCGCGAGTTCTCCGGGATGCTCAAGACCTACCTCGGCCCGGTCGAGTCCGAAGAGGGCCTGAACTTCCTGCGCCCCGAGACGGCCCAGGGCATCTTCGTCGACTTCGCGCAGGTCGTCACGACCAGCCGCATGAAGCCCCCGTTCGGCATCGGGCAGGTCGGCAAGGCGTTCCGCAACGAGATCACGCCCGGCAACTTCATCTTCCGCACGCGCGAGTTCGAGCAGATGGAGATCGAGTACTTCGTGCCGCCGGCTTCAGCGCAGGAGCACTACGAGCAGTGGATCGCCGACTCGGTCGCGTTCTACACCGACCTCGGCATCGACCCCGAGAACCTGCGTCGCTTCGACGTGCCGGACGGCGAGCGGGCGCACTACTCCGACGCCACCGCCGACATCGAGTACCGCTTCGGCTTCACCGGCTCGGAGTGGGGCGAGCTGATGGGCGTCGCGAACCGCACCGACTTCGACCTCAACAACCACATCGAGGCGTCCGGCCAGGACCTCCGGTTCTTCGACCAGGCCGCCAACGAGAAGTACGTGCCGTACGTCATCGAGCCGTCGTTCGGGCTGACCCGTGCACTCATGGCGTTCCTGCTCGACTCGTACCACGAGGACGAGGCCCCGAACGCGAAGGGCGGCGTCGACAAGCGCACCGTCCTGCGCCTCGACCCGCGCCTGGCCCCGGTGAAGGCCGCCGTCCTGCCGCTGTCGCGCAACGAGCAGCTCTCGCCCGTCGCCCGCGGCCTGGCCGACGACCTGCGCAAGAACTGGAACGTGGACTTCGACGACGCCGGTGCGATCGGCCGTCGCTACCGTCGCCACGACGAGATCGGCACGCCGTTCTGCATCACGGTCGACTTCGACACGCTCGAGGACAAGGCCGTCACGGTGCGCGAGCGCGACACCATGGGCCAGGAGCGCGTCTCGCTCGACCAGCTGCAGGGGTACCTGGCGCAGCGGTTGCTCGGCGCGTAGGGGATCCGCGGGCGTCGCGGCGCGTTCGCACAACCGGAGTCACCTCGAACCGCGTGATCGCGCGGCGCGAGGTGACTCCGGTTGTGCGACGGGAATGCGCGCCGCACGAGCGCGTTGGGGTCAGCATGAACGACTCCGTGAAGGTCGATGTCTGGTCGGACATCGCCTGCCCCTGGTGCTACATCGGCAAGCGCAAGTTCGAGGCCGGCGTCGCCGCGTTCGGTGCCTCGAGCGAGGGCCGCCCCGTCGAGGTCGAGTACCACTCCTTCGAGCTGAGCCCGGACACCCCCGTCGACTTCGAGGGCACCGAGGCCGAGTTCCTCTCGGGCCACAAGGGCATGCCCGTCGACCAGGCGCAGCAGATGCTCGACCAGGTCACGGCCATCGCCGCTGGCGTCGGCCTCGAGTACGACTTCGAGGCGATGCACCACACCAACACCGTGAAGGCCCACCAGGTCATCCACCTCGCCAAGCAGCACGGCAAGCAGCTCGAGATGGTCGAGCGTCTGTTCACCGCCTACTTCGAGCGCGGCGAGCACGTCGGACAGGAGTCCTCGCTCGCCGACCTGGCGGCGGAGATCGGTCTCGACCGCGACGAGGTCCTCAGCACCCTGCGCGACGACGCCCAGCTCGCTGCAGTCCGCGCCGACCAGGTACAGGCGCAGGCGTACGGGATCAACGGCGTGCCGTTCTTCGTCATCGACGGCAAGTACGGCGTCTCCGGCGCCCAGGACCCCACGGCGTTCGAGCAGGTGCTCCGCCAGGTGGTCGCGCTCCGCGAGACCACGCCGGAGGAGGTCGCCTCGGCGGCCGAGCGCGCCGCGGACGACGCGAGCGCCGACGTGGCGGTGACCCGATGACGGACATGACCATCAGTGACCAGGGCGCGGTGCGCCTCCAGGCCGTGACGTCGGTACCGTCCGTGCCGGACGCGCTCACGGGACTGCCGGGCGTGCGCGGCCTCTCCGCCGCTTCCGGCGTTTCGGGCGTTCCCGGCCTGGAGGCCCGTCCCGCGTTGCTGACGCTCGTCACGCCCGGCGGTGCGCCGGTCTGCGAGGGCGATGCGTGCCTGATCGACGCCGGCTCGTTCGCCGGGGCCGAGGGCGACTGGTCCGAGGTGCCGGACTGACGGCTGCGTCAGTCGCGCTGCGGTTCCTCGTCGGTGATGTCGGCGACGGTCGCGCCGTAGGCGGCGACGAGCGCGTCGGCGTCGACGAAGGCGCTCGCCCCGTGCCGGCCCGCACCCAGGACGACGCGGCGGCCGACGATGCGCTCGTCGGCGTACACCGGCAGGTCGCCCGTGGCGCCGATCGGCGTGATGGTGCCGCGCTCGTAGCCGGACGCCCCGAGCGCCGTGGCGGCGTCGGGCATCGAGAGCTTGTTGACGCCGACGACCGTGCGGAGCTTCTTCCAGGCGATGCTGCGGCCGCCGGGCACCAGGGCGAGCAGGAACCCGCCGTCGTGGCGCTTCACCACCAGGGTCTTGACGATGTCGCCGGGCTCGATGCCGAGCAGTTCGGCGGCCTCGTGCAGGGAGTCCGCGGCCGGGCGCTCGACCACCTCGACCGGCAGGCCACGGGCCTGGGCGTCGGCGTCGAACCGGGTGCTGGCGTCGGTCGTCATGTGGAGAACGCTACCGGCGCGCACCGACGTGGGAGAATGGGAGACGTATGACGATCACTGACGCACCCGGGACGGCGACCCGTCCGGCGAAGCCCCTGCGCATCGGCCCCATCGAGGTCGACGTGCCGGTCGTGCTCGCGCCGATGGCGGGCATCACGAACATGGCCTACCGCCGGCTCTGCCGCGAGTACGGCGCCGGGCTCTACGTGTGCGAGATGATCACCTCGCGTGCGCTGGTCGAACGGACCCCCGTCTCGATGCAGCTCATCCAGCACCACGAGTCCGAGACCCCGCGATCGATCCAGCTGTACGGCGTCGAGCCGAACACCGTGGCCGAGGCGGCGTCGATCCTGGTCGGCGAGGACCGCGCCGACCACATCGACCTGAACTTCGGGTGCCCGGTGCCCAAGGTCACCCGCAAGGGCGGCGGCGCGGCCCTGCCCTGGAAGCTCGACCTGTTCCGCGAACTCGTCACCAAGACCGTGCGCGCCGCGGGCGACGTCCCCGTCACGGTGAAGATGCGCAAGGGCATCGACGAGGACCACCTGACCTACCTCGACGCCGCCCGCATCGCGCGCGACGCCGGTGTCGCCGCGGTCTCGCTGCACGCCCGCACCGCGAACGAGCACTACTCCGGGCACGCCGACTGGTCCGCGATCGCCACCCTGAAGGAGACCGTCACCGACATCCCGATCCTCGGCAACGGCGACATCTGGTCGGCCGCCGACGCGCTCCGGATGATCGACGAGACCGGCGCCGACGGCGTGGTCGTCGGGCGTGGCTGCCTCGGCCGCCCGTGGCTGTTCGGCGACCTCGCCGCGGCGTTCCGCGGCGAGGGGCTGCGGTACATGCCGTCCCTGGGCGAGGTCGCCGACGGGTTCCGCCGGCACGCCGAGCTGCTCGTCGAGTTCTTCGGCGACGAAGAGCACGCGTGCCGCGACATCCGCAAGCACGTGGCCTGGTACTTCAAGGGGTACCCGATCGGCAGCGACGTGCGGGCCGGCCTGGCGATGGCGTCGAGCCTGCAGGAGATCGACGACTTCCTCGGCCAGCTCGACCACGACGCCCCGTACCCGGGTGCCGACGCCGAGGGGCCGCGCGGTCGTGCCGGGCACCCGAAGCGCACCGCCCTGCCCGACCGCTGGCTCGAGAGCCGCGACGTCGACTCCGAGTTCCGCAAGGTCCTGGCCGCCGCCGAGCTGCACCACAGCGGCGGATGAGCGCCACCGCCTCGTACGGCCCGGCGGACGCGGAGCGCTGGCTCCCCGAAGAGCACGGCAACCGCCGGTCGGACTTCGCCCGTGACCGCGCCCGACTGCTGCACTCCAGTGCGCTCCGGCGTCTGGCCGCGAAGACCCAGGTGCTCAGCCCGACGGCGGGGCTCGACTTCGCCCGCAACCGGCTGACCCACTCGCTCGAGGTCGCGCAGGTCGGCCGCGAGCTCGCCGATTCGCTCGGGCTCGACCCCGACGTGGTCGACACGGCGTGCCTGGCGCACGACATCGGGCACCCGCCGTTCGGGCACAACGGCGAGACCGCGGTGAACGCCTGGGCGACCGGCATCGGTGGCTTCGAGGGCAACGCGCAGACCCTCCGGCTGTTGACGCGGCTCGAGCCGAAGGTCTACGGCGTCCGGCCCGGCGCCGACGTCGACCGTCCGTTCGGGCTCAACCTGACCCGTGCGTCGTTGGACGCCAGCTGCAAGTACCCGTGGCCCGCTGCGCAGGGGGTGTCGGAGTCGTCGTCCGGGCGCACCAAGTTCGGCTTCTACGACGACGACCACGACGCCTTCGAGTGGCTCCGTGCCGGCGCGCCGCGTCGCCAGCGGTGCATCGAGGCGCAGGTGATGGACCTCGCCGACGACATCGCGTACTCGGTGCACGACTTCGAGGACGCCGTCGTCGCCGGGTTCATCGACGTCGCGGCCCTGGGCGACCGCGTCGGTGAGAATGACATCGTGACCGCCATGCACGCGTGGGTCGGCGACGACCTGAGCCGCGACGAGCTGCTCGAGGCGTTCGACCGCCTGCGCGCGCTGCCGCTCTGGATGACCGCGTACGACGGCTCCCGCCGGGACGCCGCGCGCCTCAAGAACCTGACGTCGCAGCTGATCGGACGCTTCGCGCGCACCGCCACGACGGCCACCCGCGAGTCCTACGCCTCGGGATCACTCGTGCGGTTCGCCGCGTCGGTCGTCACCCCGCCCGAGATCATCGGCGAGATCGCGGTGCTGAAGGGCATCGTCGCGGCCTTCGTGATGACCCAGGGCGACCGTCAGCCCGTGTACGAGGACCAGCGCCGCGTGCTCACCGAACTGCTCGACGCGCTGGCGGCGACCGGTGCGTCCGACCTCGAGCCGGGCTTCGCCGCCGACTGGCACGCCGCGAGCGACGACGCCGGCCGACTGCGCGCCGTCGTCGACCAGGTCGCGAGCCTGACCGACCAGGGCGCGCTCGCGTGGCACCGACGTCTGGTGGTGGGTGACCGTGACCCGGTCCACATCGCCGTCTGACCGGTCCGCCGACGTCGGTCCCACGAACTAGGATCGAGGGGTGGCTGGCAGGATCGCGCGGAACGACATCGACGAGGTCCGCTCGCGTGTCAACATCGCCGACGTCGTGGGCGACTACGTCACGCTGAAGCACGCGGGCGTCGGGTCGATGAAGGGCCTGTGCCCCTTCCACGACGAGCGCTCCCCGTCGTTCCACGTCCGGCCCCAGGTCGGCCGTTACCACTGCTTCGGCTGCGGCGAGGACGGCGACGTCTTCAGTTTCATCATGGCGCAGGACCACACCACCTTCGCCGAGGCCGTCGAGCGCATGGCCGCGAAGATCGGCTTCACCCTGCACTACGAAGAGGGCGACGGGCCGCGCACCGACTACAACACCCGTGCCCGGCTGATCGCCGCGAACGAAGCCGCGCTCGAGTACTTCACGGGGCAGCTCACCACGGCCGCCGCCGACCCCGCCCGCCGGTTCCTGGGGGAGCGCGGGTTCGACCCCTCGGCCGCGCAGCACTTCGGCGTCGGGTTCGCGCCGAAGTCCTACGACA
Organism: Curtobacterium sp. MCSS17_006; assembly: GCF_003234215.1. NCBI lineage: Bacteria > Bacillati > Actinomycetota > Actinomycetes > Micrococcales > Microbacteriaceae > Curtobacterium > Curtobacterium sp. MCSS17_006. The sequence continues at coordinate 35,410 of NZ_QKSO01000024.1, forward strand.
TGCTCAAGGACCACCTGCGTGGGCGCGGCTTCACGATGGAAGAACTGGTGTCCGCCGGCCTCGTCAGCCAGGGTGACCGCTCGCCGTACGACCGGTTCCGCGGGCGCCTGATGTGGCCGATCCGCGACGTCACCGGGGCCACCATCGGCTTCGGGGCGCGCCGCCTGCTCGAGGACGACAAGGGCCCCAAGTACCTCAACACGCCCGAGACCCCGATCTACCACAAGAGCCAGGTGCTCTACGGGCTCGACCTGGCCCGCCGCGACATCTCGAAGCAGAAGCAGGTCGTCATCGTCGAGGGCTACACCGACGTGATGGCGTGTCACGTCGCGGGCGTCACGACCGCGGTCGCCACCTGCGGCACGTCGTTCGGTGTCGACCACATCAAGGTGCTGCGCCCGATGCTCGGCGACCTGGCCGGCGCCGACCCGAACGCCAACGGCGAGGTCGTGTTCACGTTCGACCCCGACGAGGCCGGGCAGCGCGCAGCCTCGCGGGCCTTCGCGGAAGAACAGCGCTTCGCGGCGCAGACCTACGTCGCCGTGGCACCGGGCGGGCTCGACCCGTGCGACCTCCGGCTCGCCCGCGGCGACGACGCCATCCGCCGCCTGGTCACGAACAAGCGCCCGATGTTCGAGTTCATGATCCGCCGCACGCTCGACGGCCACGACCTCGAGACCGTCGAGGGGCGCGTCGGCGCCCTGCGTGCGGCCGCGCCCGTGCTCGCCGGCATCCGTGACCGCTCGCTGACGCAGGGCTACGTCCGCGAACTCGCCGGCTGGCTCGGCATGGAGATCCCCGAGGTCCGTCGGTCGGTCGAGACCGCCAGACGCCGTGCGGGGTCCGGGCAGGACGATCGGTCCGCAGGCTCGGGGCGCGACGGCCGTGCCGGAACCGGCACGGACGCAGCCGACACCCCCGACGAGCCCGTCGCCGGGATCCGCTCGCTGCCGAACGACCCGATCAGCCGCATGGAACGCGACGCCGTGATGGCGATGGTGCAGCAGCCCACGTCCGTCGGCGCACCGATGCTCGGGCTCGCCGCGTCGGCCACGTTCTCGACGCCGATGCTCGCCGCGGTGCGCGACGCCGTGGTCGCCAACGTCGACGTCATCGGCGCGGGGGACTGGCTCGACCGGCTGCTCGCCGACGTGCCGGCGCCCCTGCGAACCCTGACGCACGAACTCGCCCTCGCACCGATCCCCGCGCGCAACGCGGAGGACCTGGCGGCCTACTGCCGGAGCATCGTCGTGGCCCTGGTCGAGCGCGACCTGCTCGCCCGCAAGGCCTCGCTGCTCGGCCAGCTGCAGCGCGCCGACCCGCACGAGCAGGCCGAGCGCCGCGCCGAGATCCAGCGGCAGCTCGTCGACATCGACGGGCAGCGGATGCGGTTGCGCGCCGACGCCGAGGCGTCCTAGGGCTCTTCGCGCGGTCGGTGCCGGGCGTGCGCGAGGTCGCCCCGGTTGCCCCGGTTGCACGACGCGCCGCGTGCGATTCGCCGAGGTCGCACGAACTGTCGCCCGGTGGGGCTGCGAGCGGCAGTTGGTGCGACCTCGGCGCTCCGTGAGTGGTCAGGACATGCCGTCTGTCGGGCCTCGAGTGGTCGCAGGGCGTCGGTTGGCCGGGGGGCGGCCGACGGGACGTGACCGCTCGGGGTGGGGC
>NZ_QKSO01000025.1:0-35461 GCF_003234215.1 Curtobacterium sp. MCSS17_006
TGTTGACTGTCTACTGACAATCTTCAATCCAAAAGGAATTGCTTCATGACCCGGTCAGCAAGCCGACCAGGCACGAGGTCAATCAATAAATTGGCATTGACGATGTGCACGCTGTTGAGTTCTCAAGGACCAGACGCACTCCCCGCTCGACCCACGAAAGGTTCCGCCAGAGAGGCATTCGTCTTGTTCCACCGTCAGACACGTCGAATCACTTCGACTGCTGCAGGGGGAAGTTGCCTGAGCGGGACCCCGTCCGGACTGCGCATCCAGGGCTTGCACCCTGTGACCGTCTCGGCCGTTCCGTTCTCCGCCTCAGCGGCAACGAGTGATTACTTTACACACGCCCCGGGGGCCCTGCCAACCGTCGTCCCTTCCGGGCGTGTCGCAGTTGGGTGAACGGCACGTGTCCCCCGGGTTTCCGGGGATCGACGGGGGTGGGCGCGACCCCGGGAACGACGGAAGGCACGGTGCGAACCCGCACCGTGCCTCCCGACTGAACGAACAGGACCGACCTACTCGGCCGCTGCCAACTGCCCGCACGCCCCGTCGATCTCCTTGCCGCGGGTGTCGCGCAGGGTCGTCGGGATGCCGGCGGCGTTGAGTCGGCGGACGAACTCGTCCTGCACGTGCACCTCGGACGAGGTCCACACCGAGCCCGGCGTCGGGTTGAGCGGGATCGGGTTGACGTGCACCCACCCCTTGCCGCGCTTGTTGAGCTTCTCGGCGAGCAGGTCGGCTCTCCAGGCGTGGTCGTTCATGTCCTTGATGAGCGCGTACTCGATCGAGACACGACGGCCCGTCTTGACGTAGTAGTTGTGCGCGGCGTCGATCGCCTCGTCGGCCTTCCAGCGCGAGTTCACCGGGATGAGCTCGTCGCGGAGCTCGTCGTCGGGAGCGTGCAGGGACAACGCGAAGGTGAGCGGGATCCCTTCGTCCGCGAGCTTGATCATCGCCGGCACGAGTCCGACGGTCGACACCGTGATGCCGCGGGCACTCATGCCGAGACCGTTCGGCTGCGGCGCGACCATCAACCGCACGGCGTCCATCACCCGCTTGTAGTTCGCGAGCGGCTCCCCCATGCCCATGAACACGATGTTCGTCACGCGCTCGGCGTCGACGCGGTCGTTGCCGCCCTTGCGGGGATCACCCCCGAGCTCACCAGCGGCGATCGCGGCGTTGGCCCGGACGATCTGCTCGATGATCTCGGCGGTGGACATGTTGCGGGTCAGCCCCGCCTGGCCGGTGGCGCAGAACGGGCAGTTCATGCCGCAACCGGCCTGGGACGAGACGCACAGGGTGATGCGGCCCGGGTAGCGCATGAGGACCGACTCGACCAGGGCGCCGTCGTGCAGCTTCCAGAGGAACTTGATCGTGTCGCCGTTGTCCGTCGCCAGCCGCCGGGTCTCGGTGAGGAGCGGCGGCAGCATCCCGGCGACGAGCTGCTCCCGCTGGGCGGCGGGCAGGTCGGTCATCTTGGCCGGGTCGGACGTGTAGTGCTGGAAGTAGTGGGTCGCGAGCTGCTTGGCGCGGAACCCGGGCAGGCCGAGTTCCTTCACGCGGGCCTCGCGTTCCTCGGCCGTCAGGTCGGCCAGGTGCACGGGCGGCTTGCCACGCTTCGGGGACGCGAACTGCAGCAGCGGGCGACCGTCGGTGTCGGTGGCCTGCTTCCAGCCCTCGGTGCGCGGGCGCACCTGCGGACGAGCAGACTGCTGCTGTTCGAACGGGGTGCGGGTGTCGGAAGCCATCACTCCAGGATACGGGAGGCCCGTGATCGGTGGGGACGCCCCGTCCGGGTGGTCCTGGTGGTCACCACCAGGACCGCGCCACGGCTGGTCGGGTCAGCTGCCGGCGGGCAGGACGCGCGCGAAGTGGTGCGCCGCCGAGTACATCGGGACGATGTCGACGACCTCGCCCGGGTGCGGTGCCTGCAGGACGAGTCCCTGGCCGAGGTACAGGCCGACGTGGTCCTCGTCGTCGTACACGACGAGGTCGCCAGGCAGCGCCTCGGACTCGGGGATCGTGGTGGCGACGGCGTCCTGCGTCGGCACGTAGTGCACGAGCTGGATCCCCACCGCCTGGTACGCGACCATCGTGAGCCCGGAGCAGTCGATGCCCTCGTGGCTCGCGCCACCCTCGACGTACGGGTCCCCCATGTACTGCAGGGCGGTCTGCACGATCGTGGCCCGGTCGCCGCCGGCCGAGAGTGCGGCGGACAACGCGGACTGTGCCTGCGCGGTCGTCACCCCGAAGCGGAGGTCGAGCGTCGGGTACGACACGATCGTCGTCGTGGTGGTCATGCCGTCGGTGGAGACCACGGGGACCTGGACGTCGTGCGCCACCGTGAAGGTCTGGGCGGCCTGCGCCGTGGTCGTGCCCGAGCGGGTGTCCGCGGGCAGGGTGTCGGCGTTCGCGGGCAGGGCGAGCGTCAGGCTCGAGGTCACCGCGATCGCGGGGGCGAGCAGGATCGCGGCACGCTTCGCGTTCGCGGAACGGCGGATGTGCCGCGGGTCGACGGCGCGCTCCGCACGCAGGGTGGCGGTCCGGCTCAGCACCGCACTGCCGGCCGACGACGCGACGGGGGCGGGACGCGGCTGCATCCGCACGGTCCGGGCTGGCTTCGGGTGCTCGACGAATGTGGAGCGGGCGGCCGCGGGGCCGAGGGCCGAGCGGCGACCACGGGGACGGGACTGCTGCGTGTCCGGCGTCAGCGGCGCGGGGTCGACCGCGGGGTGCGTGTGCGTTCGCGCGGGCTGACGGTCGTCGGCTGCTGCAGGCAGGGTGTGGCGTCCCATGGGTCCTTCCGGGTCGGGACCACTCGGCGGTCCGGAAAGTAACGTATTGGTCACGACGGTGCTCGCAGCTGGGCAGCGCCGGAGTGTTCCTGCAGCTGGTCACAGGAACGCGCACCGCTCGCAGGCCACTCCGACGACGCGCACGGGCGTTCCGGAGCCGGCCCGCGGCGGTGGACCCGGGCTCAGACCGTCGGGACCCGCATGACGGCGGCGATCCGGACCTCCCGGTCGGCCGCGAGGCGGTCGAGGCGAGCCGCCAGCGCGACGACGGACGCGTCCACCTGGCTGTCCCCCGAGATGTCCCCCGGGATCGGGACCCCGGCGCGGACCGCGAGTGGCAGGACGCCCGCCCAGACGGAGTGGTCCTCGCCGTCGGCCGGGTCCTCGCCCACACCGTGGGCGCGGACCTTGACGCTCGCGCGGTCGAGGGGCAGCTGGAGGACCTGGGTGGCGCGGACCTCCTTCGCGGTCATCTCGCGCACCTCGGCTCGGCGGCCCGGCATGAGGTGGTCGGCCACCTGCCAGAGCGCTTCGGCGCGGAGGTCGGTCGGCACCACGGTCGCGCGCCCGGCGATCATCGCGCTGCGGTAGTTCGCCGAGCTGTCGTTGGTCGAGCGTGCGAAGACGAGGCCGTCCAGGTGGGTGACCGTGGCGGCGACCGGGACACCCTCGGCCCCGGCGTCGAGGAACAGACCGCCGCCGGTCGAGCCGTGCAGCAGCAGGACGGGGCCGTCGCCGAGGTCGCCGACGGCGCAGAGGAACGGCAGGACGACGGGGTGGCCGCCGCGGACGATGCCGACGTGGGCGAGGTGGGCCTCGGCGAGGATCGCGCGCAGGACGGCGGGGTCGTCGGACTGGCGGTCGCGCAGGCGGCGGACGCGGAGCGAGGGGTCGTCGGCTGTCGGTTCTGGTTCGGGACTCGAGGTGGGCACGTCGTCACGCTAGGGTCACCAGTGGTCCGGTGCCTGGACCAGATCGGGGCGATCACGGTGGACCAGTCGAGCAAGGTGTCCGAGGTGGTGGCACGGGTGCGCGGGATGGTGCACGACGGCACCCTGCGCGAGGGCGATCCGCTGCCCTCGACGCGGGCGCTGGCGGCGGAGCTCGGGGTGGCCCGGGGCACCGTCGTCGCGGCGTACGAGCAGCTCGACGGCGAGGGGTACCTGCGGACGCGGCACGGTGCCCTCGCGCGGGTCGCGGCGAGTGTGACGGTGGACGCCGCTCCGGCTCCGGCTCCGGCTTCGGTCGGCGCCCGCGCCCCCGATCCGGACGGTCCGGCCCCGACGTCCTCGCTCATCGACTGCCGTCCGGGCATCCCCGCCGTCACCGCCATCCCGCAGCGGGACTGGCGGGCCGCCTGGCACGCAGCGGCGTCGGCACCGCTCCGGAACGCGATCGCAGAGCCCCTCGGCTCCCCCGACCTGCGCGCACAGGTCGTCGCCCAGCTCGGCCTGACCCGCGGGTTCACGACGTCGGTCGACCGGGTGCTCGTGACCGCGGGGACCTCGGAGGCGCTGTCGCTCGTCACCGAGGCGCTGCGGGGGCTGCTGGGCCGCGCACCCGTCATCGCCGTCGAGGACCCCGGCTACCGCACCGGACACCGTGCGGTCACGAGCGCGGGCGGGTCCCTGGTGGGCGTCCCGGTCGGCGACGACGGCCTCGACCTCGACGCGCTCGAGGCCGCCGGACCGATCGACGGCGTGCTGGTCAGCCCGACCCACCAGTACCCGCTCGGATCGGTGATGCCCGTCGCCCGGCGCCGGCGGCTCCTCACCTGGGCAGCCGCCACCGGCACCGTGGTGGTCGAGGACGACTACGACTCCGAGTTCCGGCACCGCGGCGCGCCCGTGCCCGCACTGGCCGCACTCGACGCCGAGGGTGTGGTGCTGCACGTCGGCGGCTTCTCGAAGACACTCGACCCCCGGCTGCGGTGCGCCTACCTCGTGCTGCCGACGACTGCAGCGGCGGGTTCTCCGGTGGCGGACGCGGTGCTCGGTGCGCGTCGGGCACGTGGCGCGGTCGTCGCCGAACCGGTGCAGGCCGCGCTCGTGCACCTGCTGCGGACGGGCGCGCTGCGGCGGCACCTGGGTCGGGTGCGCCGCGACTACACACACCGCCGGGCGCGGATCGGGGCTCGGCTCGGCGGCGTCGCCGGCCTGGAGGCCCGTGCCCTGAACGGCGGACTGCACGCGGTGGTCACGTGGTCAGGTCCGACCACCGGGGCGCAGATCGCGCGCCGGCTGGCGGACGCCGGAGTGCTCGTGGCGTCGCTCGAGGAGTACGGGCTCGCACCCGGCAGCCCGCCGCCGGGCATCGTCTTCGGCTACGGCGCCGTGACGATGCCGGAGCTCGACCGGGCGCTCGACGCCCTGGTGACGGCGGTCACGGGAACCTGATCAGGGTCGTCAGCCGCCGTACTGGGCGGTACTCACGACGTTCGACCCGGCCCGCTGACACGCGGTGTTCAGGGTCCGGCCGACGAGTTCCCACTCGGGGGTCATCTCGAGCGCCGGCCCGGACTCCGGTGCGGGGTGCGCGTCGAGGTACTCGTGGGCGTAGTCGATCGCGTCGTCGAGCTCCTCGTCGCTGCTCGACAGGTGCTCGTAGCCGAAGCGTTCCGCGGCGATCAGTGCCTGGTACTGCGCCTCGGAGAGGTCGCCCTGGCTGCGGCCGACCGTCGCGTTCAGCGAGATCGTCGTCAGCGCACTGATCTGGCCGCAGATCGCCGCGGCACTCCGGTCCTCTTCCATGGGGTCCGTCGCGCCGCTCGCGGGCTGGGCGTCCGAGGTCTCCGAGGTCGGTTTCGCGCTCGGCGTCGGCCGCGCCGCTGCGTCGGCATCGGCCGAGCAACCGGCGAGCGAGCCGGACACGAGGACCGCGCTCACGACGACGAGGGGCAGTGCGGACCGGAAGGAGACCATGGACGTCATCGTGGCAGCGCCGTCGTGCCGTTCGCGTCGTCGTGTCCCGATCGAGACCTGGTCGAGACCGGATCGTGAGCTTGCGTCAGCGGGAGTCGGCGGTGCCGTTCTTCCGGGCGTTCACGAGGTCGGCGAGCGAAGGTTCTCCGGCGTCGCCGGGCAGCGCGTGTCCGCGGCGGGCGGCCTTGCGGACCTGTCGGTAGGTGGTGACGTGCAGGGGGTCCACACCGTCGGCGGACTCGTAGTTCGACGGGGCGGTGGTGGTGGGTGATTCGGTCATCGAGACGGACGGTACGCGTGCCGGGAGCCGCGGAACCACGTGCTGCGTTCCGCGGCCAAACCGGGCCCGAACGGGTGGACTAGCCCTGGCGCGATGCCGGATTGTTCGCATAGAATGCAAACATGTTGATCACCGTCGACCCGCAGGCGCGAGCGACCCTGGCAGAGCAGGTCGCGACCCAGATCCGCCATGCGATCGCCCGGGGCGAGCTCCGGAACGGCGAGCGGCTGCCCGCTGCGCGGGACCTCGCCGCCTCGGTCGACGTCAACATGCACACCGTCCTGCGCGCCTACGCGCTGCTGCAGGACGACGGACTGATCGAGTTGCGGCGCGGCCGCGGTGCGACGGTCCTGCGATCGGGCAACGCCTCGTTCGACCGGTTGCGCACGCTCGTCGACGAGCTGCGTGACCAGGCGGACACCCTGGGCGTCTCGCTCGACGACCTGTTCACGATGATCAAGGGGGCACGATGACGACTCGACCGATGACCACGGGCACACGGCTGGCCGTGACGGCGCCAGGGCTCCTGGTCGCGGTGGGACTGGTGCTCACCGCGGTCCTCGCAGCGTCCACCATGCCCGCGCGGATCGCGATCCACTTCCGGACGGACGGCACCGCGGACGGCTGGGGATCACCGTGGACGGCCTTCTGGGTCACCCTGGCGGTGGCACTGGTGGCCGTCGTACTCGCGTTCTCCGCGCTGCGCTGGCGCGACAGGCGGACGGCAGCCACGGTGCTGCTCGTCGCGAACCTGCTGGCCGGGACCCTCGGCACGGCCTGGGTCGTGCTGGCGTGGACGAACACGGCCGGCGACGGCACCCTGTCCCCCTGGTGGACGGTCCCGTTCCTGCTCGTCGCCGTGGCGGTGGCCGCCGTCCCCGTGCTCGCACTGTTCCGCGTGGCGGCCCCCGTGCCGGCCCATGACGTCGCTCCCCTGGCGGTCGGGCCCGACACCCGCGTCGCCTGGCGCGCACGCGTCGGCAGCCGGTGGTTCGCGGTGCTCGGGGCGCTCGTCGTGCTGCTCGGCGTCGGCACCGCCGTCTGGACGGCGTCGGCCGGGGTGACGACGGCGGTCGTCTCCGGACTGGCGATGGTGCTCGCGGGGCTCGCGGTGCTGGTGCTGGCGCGGGTGGAGCTCACCGTCGACCGTCGGGGCCTGCGGCTCACGTCCACCTGGACGAGGATCCCCCTCATGCGCGTCCCGCTGGACCACATCGAGTCGTGCGGCTGGGAGCAGGTGTCCCCGGGTCAGTGGGGCGGCTGGGGCTACCGCATCTCGGGCCGCGGTGTCGCCTACGTCGTGCGGTCCGGGCCGGGGCTGGTCGCGCGGCTCCGCGGCGGGCAGGCGCGGATGGTGACCGTGCCCGACGCTGCGGGCGGTGCCGCGGCCCTGGGCGCGCTGCTCGCCGGGCGCGAGACGGCCTGACGGGGCCGCACCGGGCCTCCAGGGTGGTGGGTCCGGTGCGGTGTCAGCGGGACGTGCGGTCGGAAGCGACAGACCACGTGCCCGCGCCGCCGACTGTGCCGTCAGGGCGACAGTGTGCCGCGGACGTTCGGCGGCAGACTGTCGCTTCCGCAGGAGGGCCGGCACGGGGAACGCCCCGCCGGAAGGGGGTCGGCGGGGCGTTCCGGTCCGGGCGCGCTGACGGGTCGGCGCGGTGGTCGGTGGCGGTCCGGCTCAGCGCCGGACTGCGTCGATCTTGAGCATCTTCGCGATGACCGAGTCGAGTTCGCTGTCGTCGAAGACCTGCTTCCAGTCCTCCTTGATGAGCTTCTCGCGGCCGTAGCCCATCGCGATGTGGCAGGCGTCGGAGAACGGGTTCGAGCCGCGCAGGCCGTTCGTCAGCGCGATCCAGGTGTGGCCGTAGAGCATGGCGCGGGCGGCCTCGCGGGGCACGCCGACACCGGTGACCGTTTCTTCGAGGGCGTCGTTGAGGAAGTCGCCGATCATGCAGGCGATGGTCTCGACCAGGGTCGGCTCGAGCACGGCGAGCTGCTTCACCGTGACCCAGTGCACCTGGATGACCGGGGCGTACATGGTGGTGATGACGGCCTCGGCGACGGCCTTGGCGCGGTCGCCCTCGTCGCCGAGCGACTCCGAGGCGTCGAAGGCCGCGATGACCTCCTGCGGGGCGGCGATGCCACCGAAGGTGTCGTCCCACTCGGCCTTGGTGGTGCGCTCGAGGAACACCGACGGGTGGCACGGGTGTGCCACGGCGTAGTGGATGTCCTCGCGCTTGGCGAGGAGACCGGCGTAGGCGGCGGCCGGGTCGAGCGTCAGGATCGACGCGCCGGGCTTCATGACGGGGACGAGCTGCTCTGAGATGGTGCCGAGGAGGACGTCCGGGACGGCGAGGATGACGACGTCGGCGGCCTTCGCGGCGTCGAGGCTGTCGGTGATCTCGCGGCCGAGGGCCTGGATGCGCTCCTGGCCGGCGGGCGAGGCCTCGCTGTACAGGATCGTGTACTCGCTCTTCGCGAAGTTGTTCGAGACGCGGGTGCCCATCTTGCCGCCGGCACCGATCACGGCGACGGTGACGTCGGCCGTGCCGGATCCGGCAGCGACGGTGTGGGTGGTGGTGACGGTGTCGGTCATGATTCCTTGCTCCTGATGTACTCGATGGTGTGTTCGGTCCACGCCGCTTCGATGCGGGTGGTGGTCTGTGCGGGGGTCTCCCCCGGCAGGGGTTCGGCGCCGGCGTGCTCGTCCTGCCACGGCAGCCAGAACTCGACGACGCGGTTGATCCCCCGGGTGTCGGGCTCGATCGCAGCGCGGACCGAGGTGTAGTCGAGGATCCCGCTGCCCGTGCGGACGCCGGTGTACTGGAACCCGACCCAGCCCGGTGAGCGGGTGAAGGCGGAGTCCTTGACGTGCCAGTTGACGACGTACGGGGCGGTCATCGCGACGACGTCGGCCGGGTGTTCGAGTCGGGCGACGGTGTTCGCCGGGTCGAGGCAGATGCCGAGGTAATCGGAGTCGATCGCCCGGACGACGGCGACGAGGTCGGCGGTGGCGACGACCTCGTACGTCTCCAGTGCGAGGGTCACGCCCGCCCGCTCGTAGGCGGGGAGCGCCTGCCGCAGGCGTCGTTCGGTCTCGGCCGCGTCGGGCTGGTCGGCACCGCTCGTCCACATGCTCCGCACGAGGGTCGCGCCGAGCTGCTGCGCGACGTGCAGGTACCGGGCGAGGTGCTCCGGCCGGGTGCCGCGGGTGCCGACCTCGAGCGTGAGACCGAGGTCGGCGGCCAGGGACCGGATCGAGGCCAGGCGCTCGTCGGTCGCGGTGTCGAGCGGCAGGTGGTCGCAGATCTGGAACAGGTCGACGCCGTCGTGCGACGCGGCGTCGCGCAGGGCGTCGTCGAGGGACATCGGCGACGGGACGCGGTCGGACATGCGCCAGAAGTAGGCGTAGGTGGAGAGGCCGAGCAGGGAGGTCATGCCGGTGCTCCGTCCTGCGTCGCAGCCAGCGCCTCGGCTTCGTCGAGGATCGTGCGGATCGCCTCCGGGTCGTGGGCGAAGCGGCCGAAGAACAGGCCCCCGATGCGTCCGGCACCGCGGGTCAGCAGGCCCGGACCGGCACTGCCGCCGTAGATCGCGACGGAGCCGGCGAGCTCCGGCCGGGTCGCCAGGTGCTGCTCGATGCCGGCGAGGACCGCGACAATGTGCTCGTCGGGCGCGGGCTGCGGGGCGCCGATCGCCCACACCGGCTCGTACGCGGCGATGAGCGGTCCGGCGAGGCCGTCGGCGGTCGCGGTGGCGGTGAAGCGGTCGAGCTGCGTGGTGACCTCGGCGATCGCGGCCGCGGGGTCGCCGTCGGCGGCGCGCTCGGTCTCGCCGATGCAGATCAGGGGCCGCAGGTGGTTGCGGAAGGCGGCGTGTACCTTGCCGGCGATCTCGTCGTCCGTCTCGTGGAAGAGTTCGCGTCGCTCGGCGTGTGCGATCTCGACGAGGTCGACCCCGATCTCACGGAGTTCGGCGCCGGAGACCTCGCCGGTGAAGGCGCCGCTGTCCGCCCACGCCAGGTCCTGCGCGCCGAGCGTCACGGGGGCGTCCCCGATCACCGCACGCACCGGGACGAGCGACGGGAACGTCGGCACCACGAAGAGCTCGACCGCGCCGGACCGCACCGCCGGGTGGCTCCGGGCGATGTCGGCCACGGCGGCCGCCCACGCGAGCGTCCGGGCGTGGCTGAAGTACATCTTGAGCGACACCCCGATCGTCACCGGGGCGGCCGCCGTGGTCGCGGGCATCAGGCGTCGGTCCCGACCGGGGCGGAGCCGTCGTAGGCGCAGATCGCGTTGACCTTCTCGGCGCTCGCGCTCGTCTGGTCGAAGGTGTAGCCGAGCCACTCCTTCGCCATCCGGCGCGCGACCTCGACCCCGACGACTCGCTGGCCCATGCAGAGCACCTGGGCGTCGTTCGACAGGATCGAGCGCTCGACCGAGAACGAGTCGTGCGCGGTCACGGCGCGGATGCCGGGGACCTTGTTCGCCGCGATCGCGACGCCGAGGCCGGTGCCGCAGATCAGGATCGCGCGGTCGGCCTCGCCGTTCGCTACGAGACGGGCGGCGTCGACGGCGACGTGCGGGTAGGCGGTGTGGCCGTCGGCGTCCACGCCCACGTCGACGACGGAGGCCACGCGGGGGTCCTTCGCCAGGTCGGCCTTGATGACCTCCTTGTAGTCGAAGCCGGCGTCGTCCGAACCGACGACGATGCGGAACTGCTGCTCACTCATGCGGGTGTGCCTTTCGTGGTGGGGGTCAGGCGGGGACGGCGATGGTCGCCAGGACCGCGGCGGTGATGAGCGCGAAGGAGATCGCGCCGGCGTCCGGGGTGCCGACGGCGTCCTCGCCGTGGGTGCGGGCGCGGCCCATCCGGGGCAACAGGTCGGCCGTGGCGTCCGCCGCGGTCTGTGCTGCGACCGAGGCGGCCGACCAGGCGTCGACGAGTTCGTCGCCGGCATCGACCCGGGCGGCGAAGACCTGGTCGAACGGCACGAGCGCGTCGACCATCGTCTTGTCGCCGGGGACGGCCCCGAATGCCAGGACGGCTTCGGTGGCGGCGTGCACCGCGCTCTGGACGGTGGCGGGTGTCGGACGGGACTCGTCCCCGAGGACGCGACCCAGGGCCTCCAGGGCGGCACCCCAGATCGCACCGGACGTCCCACCGGCCTTGTCGGACCAGGCGTCTCCGGCGATCGCGAGGACCGAACCGGCGCCGGCGCCACGGGCGGCGGCGTCCTGTGCCGCACGGTCGGCGGCGGTGGAACCGCGCTGCATGCCCATGCCGTGGTCGCCGTCCCCGGCGACGGCGTCGATGCGGCCGAGCTCGTCGGCGTGGTCGTCGATGGTGGCGCGGATCGCTGAGATCGCGCTCGCGACGCGGACTGCTGCGGCCTGGGACTCCTCGGTGCCGGGCGTCGCGGGCACGACGATGCCGGCTTCGAGCACCTCGGCCGGCACCGGCTGCTGCGGGACGGCGCCGCCCTTGCGGTACGCGGGGGCGTCGGCGGGGGCGGCCCAGAGCTGCTCGAGTTCGTCGTCGAGCCAGAACAGGGTGAGCGAGACGCCCGCCATGTCGAAGCTCGTGACGAGTTCGCCGACCTCGGGCTCCACGACGACGATGCCGGCGTCGGTGAGCTTCCGCTGGACGGCGCCGAAGACGACGAAGAGTTCCTCGTACTTGACGGAGCCGAGGCCGTTGAGGATCGGGACGACGCGGGGGGTGGCGGGTGCTGTTGCGGTGTCTGGTGCGGTGCCGTGCGTCGTGGTGCCGGTGCCGTCGGGTCGCTCGGTGAGGAGCTTGTCGACGAGCAGGTCGGCCAGGCCGTCCGCGGTGGGGACGTCGGCCTCGGCGATGCCGCGTTCGCCGTGGATGCCCATGCCGATCGCCATGCGCCCCTCGGGGACGGTGAAGAGCGGCTCGTCGGCACCCGGCAGGGAGCAGCCCGAGAACGCGACCCCGAAGCTGCGGGTGCGGTCGTTGGCCCGGGTCGCGATCGCGGTGACCGCGTCGAGGTCGTCGCCGCGCTCCGCGGCCGCGCCGGCCACCTTGAACACGCAGAGGTCCCCCGCGATGCCGCGGCGCTTGTGTGCCTGGTCGGCGGGCGCGGACGCGACGTCGTCGGTCACGCGGACCGTTCGGACGTCGATGCCCTGCGCCTCGAGAACCCGTGCGGCCGCGTCGAAGTTCAGGACGTCGCCGGCGTAGTTGCCGTAGCTCAGCAGCACGCCGCCGCCGTGCTCGGACGCCTTCGCGACCGCGGTGACCTGCTGGGCGCTCGGGCTGGCGAACAGGTTGCCCATCGCGGCACCGGCCGCCAGGCCGTGCCCGACGAGGCCACCGAAGGCCGGGTAGTGGCCGGAGCCACCGCCGACGACCAGCGCGACGGTGCCCTCGGGGCTGGTGGTGGAGCGGGCGACCCCGCCGTGCACCTTGCGCACCCTCGCGTGGTTGGCGGCGACGAAGCCGTCGACCATCTCGTCGGCGAAGTCCGCCGGGTCGTTGAACAGGCGGGTCATGCGCCGGCCTCCTTCGCGATGGCGGTCGGTCCGTCCGTGGCGGCGACCGCGGTGTCGGCTCCGGACGCCGCGGCAGCTGCTTCGTTGCGCTTCGTGTTCCGGCCGAGCACGAACATCAGCACGCTCGACAGCACCATGAAGAAGCCGACGATGAACATCGGGACCTGGTAGCCGCCGGTCCACTCGCTGACGGCACCCGTGATGTACGGGGCAGCGAACCCACCGAGGTTGCCGACGGTGTTGATGAGGGCGACCCCCGCGGCTGCGGCGGCACCGGTCAGGAACTGCGTCGGGACCGTCCAGAAGTTCGGCAGGGCCGCGAAGATCGCACACGCGGTGATCGCGATGACCGCGACGGTGGCGGCCGGGCTGTTCATGTAGAGCGCGACCGGGATGCTCAGGCCACCGACCAGGGCCGGGACGGCGATGTGCCAGACCCGGACGCCACGGCGGAAGGCGTCACGCGACCAGAAGTACAGGACGACCGCGGCCGGCACGTACGGGATGGCCGTGATGAGGCCCTTCTGGAACAGGTCGAACGTGGTGCCGAACTGCTCCTGGAAGCCGTCGATGATCGTCGGCAGGAAGAAGCTGAGCGCGTAGAGGCCGTAGATGAAGCCGAAGTACACCGCGGCGAGCATCCAGACGCGGCCGGAGCCGAAGGCCGCACGCAGGCCGCCCTTGCCGTGGCCGCCGCCCTTCGCGGCACTCTCGGCAGCGAGCGTCGTCTCCAGCCAGACCTTCTCGTCCTCGTCGAGCCACTTCGCCTGCGACGGCTTGTCCTTGAGGACGAAGAGGCACAGGACGCCGACGATGATCGCCGGGATCGAGACGCAGAGGAACATGAAGCGCCATCCGGCCAGGCCGCCGAGGATCCCCTCGTGGGTCATCAGCCAGCCGGCGAGCGGGGAACCGATGACGCTCGTGAGCGGCTGCGCCAGGTAGAAGAGCGCGAGCATCTTGCCGCGGTGCCGGGCCGGGACCCAGGTCGACAGGAACAGGATCGCGCCGGGGAAGAAGCCGGCCTCGGCGATGCCGAGCAGGAAGCGCAGGCCGACGAGCTGCGGGTAGTTCTGCACCCACGTGAAGAGCAGGGACACGATGCCCCACGTGATCATGATGCGGGCGAGCCAGATCCGGGCGCCGAACTTGTGCAGCGCCAGGTTGGAGGGCACCTCGAGCACGAGGTAACCGATGAAGAACACACCGGACGCGAAGCCGAACTGGGCGGCGGTCAGGCCGAGGTCGGCCTCCATGCCGTTGGGGGCGGCGAAGGAGATCGCGGTGCGGTCGAGGAAGTTGATGAAGAACATCAGTGCCACGAACGGCACGATGCGGATCGCGATCTTGCGGATGGCCGTCTTCTCGACGACCGAGGTGGGGATGCCTCGCGTGGCGGGGATGTCCACGATGACTCCTGCTCGGTGGGGGGTGGTACGACTCCCGTCCTGGCGGCTGCGCCGGGATGGCCCGTGCTGCTGGGCCGGGGTGTTCCGGTCGGCTGCGCCGGGATGGTCCGTGCTGCTGCGCGGATCGGGAGCGGGCGCATCGGTGCGCCTGATCCAGTGTGCGTCGCGGTCGGGCAACTTGTCAACCGGTTGACCATTCCGCGCGTTCCGCGCTGCTTCTTGGGCAATGTCGGTCGCCTCAGCGCCGCTCCCCACGCAACCGGTTGACCGACCGGTACGCTCACTCCATGCCCGCGTTCAGCCCGGACGATCCCCTCAACATCCGACTCGAGCTCGAGTCCGTGCCCGTCGGGTCCCCCGCCTCGGTGGTCGCCCGACAGCTCGTCTCGCTGCTCACCGCCGGCGAGCTGGCCCCCGGCTCTCGACTGCCCTCGGAGCGGATCCTGTCCGAGCGGCTCGGTGTCGGACGCTCGGCCGTCCGTGAGGCCCTCGCCGCCCTCGAGATCCTGGGCATCGTGCAGATCCGCCCCGGCTCGGGCACCTACCTGCGCGGAGGCACCTCGGACCTGCTCCCGACGACCCTGTCGTGGGGGCTCATGCTCGCGTCGAACCGCACCCGCGAGCTGCTCGAGATCCGGTCCTCCCTGGAGCGCACGGCCGCGATCCTCGCCGCGCAGCGCGCCACCGACGAGCAGATCACCGAACTCGGCGAGTACCTGGTCCGGCAGGAGGCGACGCTCGACGACCCGCAGGCCTTCATCGACGCCGACGTCCGGTTCCACGTCCTGCTGGCGCGGGCGTCGGGCAACGACGTGCTCGCCGACCTGCTGCAGAGCCTGCGCTCGATGCTGAGCGTCTGGGTCGCGCGGCGCGTGCAGACCCGGCAGGCGACCGAGGCCGCGTTCCACGAGCACCGTGCCGTCTTCGAGGCGTTGCGCGCCCGCGACGTGCCCGCCGTGCAGCGCGCGATGGACGCGCACATGGCCACGGCGAGCGCGCGCATCGAGCACGCCGAGCCGCTGCCCGCCGACGAGTAGCGGGGTGCGTGGGGGCGCTCGCGCTCGCGCTCGTGCGCGCTTCGTGAGCAGGAATGGTCGGGTCCGTCGAGCCGACCCGACATCTTGTGCTCACGATCAGGGCGGACGGGAGGCCCGGGTCGCGCCCGCCTCGCACGGTGCGGTGTTGCCGGGTCGGCAACACCGCTTGGGTCCGGTCCGGCAGGTGCGCTGGAGTACGAGTATGCACACCCACCACGACGCCACCGCCGCACCGTCCGCTCGGGAGTGGTGGGAGGCCCGCTACGCCGAGCGCGACGGCATCTGGTCGGGCCGGGTGAACGCCGTGCTCGCCTCGGTGACCTGGGGGCTGCCGGTGGGGCGGGCGCTCGACCTCGGCTGCGGCGAGGGCGGCGACGTGGTGTGGCTCGCCGAGCAGGGGTGGGACGTGACGGGCATCGACCTGTCCGTGACGGCGCTCCAGCGTGGTTCGCGGGCTGCCGTCGCCGCCGGGGTGCAGGACCGGACGGCGTTCGTCGCCGCGGACCTCGCCCGGTGGGACACCGCCGCGCGGTTCGACCTGGTGACAGCCTCGTTCCTGCAGTCGTGGCCGGTGGAGATCCCCCGAGCCGACATCCTGCGTCGGGCCGCCGGCTTCGTCGCCGCCGGTGGGCACCTCCTCGTCACCGCGCACGCGGCTCCCCCGCACGACGACCTGCCGCCCGAGCTGCGGGAGTACCGGTTCCCCGCGCCGGCCGACGACCTCGCCGCCCTGCAGCTCGACGACCGGTGGGACGTCCTGGTCGCCGAGGTCCGGCCACGCACTGCGACGACGCCGGAGGGTGATCCGCACGAGGTGCTCGACAGCGTCGTGCTCGCCAGGCTGACGCGCGGGTAGCGTCGGGGGCGTGAGCACCGACGACGGCATCCGCGCACTCGTCGTGGACGGTGTCGAGGTCGCCGTCGAACGCAGCGGCACCGACACGATCGCCACGTCGTCCCCTCGGCCGTACCTGCACCCGGTCCGGACCCTCGGTGGCACCGTCGTCAGCGCGCACCACCCCGGGGACCACGACTGGCACTGCGGCGTCGGCGTCGCCATCCCCGACGTCGACGGCGTGAACTGCTGGGGCGGCCCGACCTACTCGCAGGGAGCCGGCTACGTCTGGCGTGACGACCACGGCTCGGTCGAGGTCGTGCACGCCGAGCAGCACGACACGATGTCCTCCGAGGAGCTCGTCTGGCGCGGCCCGGACCACACGGTGATCCTGCGCGAGGACCGCACCCTCGGCTGGCGCGCGGTCACCAGCGGGTGGGAGCTGTCCTGGTCGTCGTCGTTCCGCACCCCCGGTGACGTCCCCGTGCACCTCGGCGGCCCCGGCAGCAACGGCCGGACCGGAGCGGGCTACGGCGGCTTCTTCTGGCGGTTCCCCGAGTGCACGGGGGTCGTCGTCCGGACCGCCGACGCCGAGGGCGAGACCGCCGTGCACGGCTCGGTCGCACCCTGGATCACCTGGTCGGCGGTGTTCGACGGCGGTCCGGCGACGATCCGGATCGAGGCCGTCGACCACCACGACCCCTGGTTCGTCCGCGCCGAGGAGTACCCGGCGATCGGCTCGGCACTGGCGTGGGACTCCCCCACCGTCGTGCAGCCCGGCGCTCCGCTGGTCCGCTCCTTCCGCGCGACGATCACCGACGGCGGTACGCTCGCCGGATGAGCACCGGGGACTGGGAAGCACGCGTCGCGGCGCTGTGGGACGACGAGACGATCGACGAGCAGCATCGGATCGAGCGGATGCGCGACCTCGCTGCCGACGCTCCGCATCCCGCACTCGGCGCGTTCGAGCTCGGCGGCGCCTTCGACTCGGGCGGCCACGAGGCCGAGGCCGACGTGCAGTACGCCGCCGCGACCGCAGCCGGTCTGGACACCGTCGACCCGGACCGCGCCGCCAGGATGGTCGTCCAGCACGCCTCGACGCTGCGGAACCTCGGCCGGATCGACGCTGCCATCGCGATGCTCCGCGACGCCCCCGAGCACCCCGCCACCGGCACGGCACCGCGGGTGTTCCTCGCGCTCGCACTGCACAGCGCCGGACGCTCCGCCGAGGCCCTGCGCGTCGCGATCGAGGCCGTCGAGCCGACGCTCCCCCGGTACCACCGGTCCGTCCGGGCCTACGCGGCGGCCCTCACCGAGGACTGACGCGCGTCAAGCGTTCCGGCGCTGGAGCGCGTCCGCGGCCTTGCCGAGCAGCCAGTTCACGGCCCACCCCAGCACGCCGATCACGGGCAGCGCGAGGATGACCACCGTCCACAGCACCTTGACCACCTGCGTCCGGCGACGGTCGCGCCAGACCTGCACCAGCGCCACGGCCTCGAGCGCCAGCAGCACGAGGAGCACCACGGCGTGTGCTCCCGACACGTTCGTCAACACGAGCGGTCCTCTCCGCGGCGACGGTCGTCGCCCGCATCGATGACAGTAGGGCCTGCCCGGACTCGTCCGCGTCATCCGTCCGACTGACCGCGCGGGTCGGTCTGGCGATCGCGCTGGCAGGTCAGGCGATCGCGACCTCACCCAGCGCGAGCAGTTCACGGGCCCGACCGGCGTCGGCAGCCGGTGGCCGACCGTGCAGGGCGCGGTAGTCGCGCGAGAAGTGCGAGGCGCTCCGGTACCCGACCGCGACCGCAGCCTGGGCGGCGGTGTCACCGAGCACGATCATCCGCCGCCGGGCTTCCCCGAGCCGCAGCCGCCGCAGGTACTGCACCGGGCTCATCCCGGTGACCTGCCGGAAGCGCGCGAACAGTGTCGACTCGCTCGTCCGGACCGCCGCGGCCAGGCCGGCCACCGACCAGGGGTCCGCCAACCGGTCGGTGAGCAGGGCCGTGGCGGCCGCGACCACGTCGCCGTCCCGGTTGCCGATCGCGGCCAGGATGCGCGGGGCCTGGTCGGTCTGCAGCAGCCGGAGCACGACCTCGCGGGTGACGAGCGGGGCGAGGACCGTCATGTCCTCCGGAGCATCGAGCAGTCCGACGAGCCGGGCGAACGCGTCCGCCAGGGCTGGGGTCCAGCTGCCGAGTCGTGCCGGCGGCGCCTCGTCCTGGTGGGGGCGGGACATCGCCGTCGCGACCTCGGCGACCACCGCAGGGTCGAGCTGCCAGACGACCGCGACGAACCCCGCGGGTGGTTCGACCTCGACCACCCCGGCGATCACGGGCAGGTCGACGGGCGTGATGATGAAGCGCTCGCGGCCCCAGAGTTGGTCGTCGTCCCCAACGATGGACCGCTTCTGCCCCGCGAGCACCACCGACACCGACGGCGTGTAGCGCTGATACCCGAGGTCGGTCGGCGCGTCGACCCGGGCCAGGCGGAGGCCGAGTCGTCCGGCGCGCTCCGTGTCGTCGAGGTGGGCGAGGACGCTCTGCAGCGCACGGTCCAGCCGGTCCGAGGTGACGTCGTCCATGTGCCCATTCTGTCGAGGCGTCCGACGCGAGTGGCGCCCGTGCGGGATCCGGCAAGCACTCCGGAGTCCTGGGCAATCACCGCCGGGTCCGTCGGACCGAGCATCGGAGCATGCAGAACAACGAAGCACTCCTCGACTCCCTGAACACTGACGACCGACTGGCTGGCCGCACCGCCATGGTGACCGGTGCCTCGAGCGGCATCGGCGAAGCCGTCGCCCGTGTCCTCGCCGCTTCCGGCGCCACCGTCGCGGTGGCCGGCCGCGACCCGGAGCGCACGCAGGCGGTGGTGGACGCGATCACCGCGTCCGGAGGCACCGCCGTGGCCGTGATCGGCGACCTGAACACCGAGCCCGACGCGGTCCGTGACCTCGCCGCCCGCGCCACTGAGGCCCTCGGTGGCCGGGTCGACGTCCTCGTCAACAACGCCGGCGTCTACCCGGTCGGCCCCACCGCGCTGCTCGCCGACGAGGATGCCGAAGCCCTCTGGGCCACGAACGTCCGTGCGCCCCACGTGCTGGTCGGAGCGCTGGCGCCCGCGATGGTCGAGCACGGCTCGGGCGTCATCGTGAACATCGGCTCGTGGATGTCCCGCGTCGGCGTCCCGTTCACGGCGCTCTACCCGGCGACGAAGGCCGCCGTCGAGCAGCTGACCCGCGCCTGGGCCGCCGAGTTCGGACCGCACGGCGTCCGGGTGTCGACCGTGTCGCCCGGTGCCACCGCGACGCCGGGTAACGCGGACTCGCACGACGTCCTCGCGCAGATGACGGCGGGCACCCCGGCCGGCGCACCCGTCCGACCGGTCGACGTCGCGTTCGCCGTGCGCTGGCTGGCCTCCGACGAGGCGGCCTTCGTGCACGGCGCCACCATCGACGTGGACGGCGGCCTCGCCGCGACCCGCCTCGGCTGAGCGCGCCCCGCACGAGCGGGCGGAACACCCGGGTCGGCCGCGAAGGCACCCCGGCATTCCGCCCGCTCGGCAGCGCCAGCCGCCCCGCGCGAACCCCCACCGCCACGAACGGGCGAAATGCCCCGGTCCTCTCGCGGAGGCACCCCGGCATTCCGCCCGCTCGGCAGGCCCAGCCGACGCGAACGAACCCCCACCACCACGAACGGGCGGAACACCCGGGTCGGCACACGGACGCACCCGGGCATTTCGCCCGCTCGGCGGGAGTCGGTGAGCCGGGCATCGGATCCACGAGTGGTCACGACACACCGCTGCAGGTGGCCGTGCGGCCACGGACCGTCGCGCGGGAGCGCGGCAGCCGACGGATCGTGACCGCTCGGCGGACGGCGTGGGCGCGGCGGTCGGCGCGACCACCGCACGGTCGGGAGGCGCGGTGCGGGCCGGCACCGGGCCTCCCGTCAGGCGGTGTGGTCGCCGACCACCCGCGGGACCGGCAGCGAGTCGCTGGTCGTGCGGAGGGACTCCTGGCGGATCTCGAGCTGCGAGACGGCGAGCGCCGCCAGGTCGCGGAGGTTGGCGAGGTCGTCCTCGGTGGCCTGCCGCGGGCGGGTGTCGAGCACGGCGAGCGTGCCGATCGGCGCGCCGTCGTGCTTGACGAGCGGGACGCTGACGTAGAAGCGGATGCCGAGCGGGCCGGTGACCAGCGGGCTGTTCCGCATCTCGGGGTGTGCGGAGCCGTCCGGGATCACGACGGGGACGGGGACCGGCGCGAAGCCGTTGCGGAAGCTGATGCTGCGGGCTGCCTCGTCGACGCCCTCGGCGATGTACGACTGGGACCACTCGCGGTCCTCGTCGAGGACCTCGACCAGGGCGATCGGTGCGTCGAAGAGCCGGGCGGCCATCGCCGTGGTGCGCTGCAGCGACTCGTCGGGCAGGGTGTCGAGGGTCGCCGGGCGGTCCGTCTCGGGGCGCGTCGGTACCGGGGCCGTCTGGTCGGTCGGCTCGACCACGTGGTCGGCCGTGGCGGTCTCGGCGATCACGACGTCGCGAAGCATCGTGACCAGCTCGGCGCCGAGTGGGCGGGCCGCGGGGTCCTGCGCGGTCATGGCGCGGAGCAGGTGCTTCCAGTGCTCGGGCAGGGGCTCGGGGACCACGGGGTCGCGCGACAGCCGGGCGACGGCGGACTCGACGAGCGAGCCCGGGAACTCCCGGCGGCGGGTGAAGCACTGCAGCAGCACGAGGCCGAGCGAGTAGACGTCGCTCGGCGGGCCGACCTCGCCGCCGCGCGCCTGCTCGGGGCTGAGGTACGCGGCGGTTCCGGTGGTCACACCGTCGGCGGTCAGGCGTTCGACGCCGGCGGCGAGCGCGATGCCGAAGTCCGTCAGGCGCGCGCGGGCCCGGTCGGAACCGTTGCCGTAGTCGACGAGCAGGATGTTCGACGGCTTGATGTCGCGGTGCACGACGCCGTGGGCGTGGATGTAGTCGAGTGCCTCGGCCATGTCGTAGCCGATCTCGGCGATGTGCCGCGAGGCGAGCGGGCCCACGGCCAGGCGCTCCTCGAGGTCCTGCCCGACGACGAGCGACATGACGATGTAGCGCTGCTGCGTGCCGTCCTGCCCGGTGACGACTCCGGCGTCGAGCAGGCTGACGAGGTTGTGGTGCTCGAGCGACGCCAGCACGCCGAGTTCGGCCTCTTGGCGGGCGATGTCGACGATGCCCGCGTGGAAGAGCTTGATCGCGACCGGGCGGTGCAGGCTCTCGTCCACACCCCGGTAGACGACGGACATGCCGCCCTGACCGATCGCCTGCTCCAGGCGGTACCGACCGTCGAGCAGCGGCGCGCTCGCGTCGTGTTCCTGCGTCGGGATCATCCAACCCTCGTTCTCGGCTCCGGCACCAACGATGAATCTTCGCATCCCGACGGGTATCTCGGTGACGGGCGACGTTTCGCGGCTGAACGCCGTCGACCCTGTCCGAACGGCGCGAGCACCGGCGGGGTCTGCGCGGAGGCTGATCCGGACCCGCGTAGGCCGGGAACCGAACAGTCCGACGACCCTGAGGAGGATCGACATGACCACTGCACGCGAGATCATGACGGAGGGCGCCGAGTGCGTCGGGGAGAACGACACGCTGGTCGACGCCGCGAAGAAGATGGCGGACCTGGACGTGGGCGCCCTGCCGATCTGCGGCGAGGACGACAAGCTCAAGGGCGTGTTGACGGACCGCGACATCGTCGTGAAGTGCGTCGCCAAGGGCGGGACCCCCGGCGACTACACGGCGAAGGACCTGGGCTTCAGCGAGGTCGTCACGATCGGTGCCGACGACGACATCCGTGACGCGCTGACCACGATGGAGCGGCACCAGGTCCGGCGTCTCCCCGTGATCGACGGACACCGGCTGGTCGGGATGATCAGCCAGGCGGACGTGGCGCGGAAGCTCGAGGCCGGGCAGACCGGCGAGACCGTCGGGGCGATCTCCGAGGACTCCTGACCGCGCAGCGCCGACCGAAGGGACACAGTGGTCAAGAACCTCGACATCATCACACTCGATCCCCACGGGGAGGTCCGCCCCATCGTGCTCGTGCCCGAGCACGGGTCCCCGATCAAGGTCGTCATCCGTGGCGATCCTCCCGCACGGTTCGTACACGTCGGGCGGGCGTGGTGCGCCACCGGCGACATGGTGCAACCTCCTGCTTGTCCGCTCGCCTACGAGTACCGGCCCGCCGACGGCATCTCGTGATCACCGATCCGTTGGTCCGAGGCGCGTCGTGAGCGCACTGGGATCCTGCAGCAACGCCCCGCAAGCCGTCGTCGTCGGCCAGATCGCGCGTGACCTGGTGCTCGAGGTGGACCGGCTCCCGAGCGTCGGCGGGAGCGCGCCCGTGGGGAAGCGGATCGAACGGCTCGGCGGGAAGGGCGCGAACCATGCGCTCGGGCTGCGGCAACTCGGGATCGCGTCGGCCGTGGTCGGCGTGGTCGGAACCGATGACGCCGGCGATGCGGTACTCGAGGAAGCCGCACGCGAACGGATCGACACCTCCGTGATCACCCGTCGCGGGAGGACCGCCCTGCTCGTCGACCTGGTGGTCGACGGCGGGCGACGCCTGTTCGAGGACGTCCCCGGGAGCGCGCTCACGACGCCGGACGACGTCGCGAGCGCATCAGCGGTGTTCATGACGGCGTCGGTGGTGACGTTGCAACTCCAGCAGCCCGCCGACGCCCTGCTCCGAGCCGCGCAGCTGGCGCAGTCCGCCGGCGCACGGATCGTGCTGGACGGTGCGACCGGCACGGACGACGACGCACTCGTGGAGGTCGCCGACGT
The DNA here is from genome assembly GCF_003234215.1 of Curtobacterium sp. MCSS17_006. Taxonomy (NCBI): domain Bacteria; kingdom Bacillati; phylum Actinomycetota; class Actinomycetes; order Micrococcales; family Microbacteriaceae; genus Curtobacterium; species Curtobacterium sp. MCSS17_006. The sequence continues at coordinate 22,603 of NZ_QKSO01000025.1, forward strand.
CGTCCGAGCCGATGCGATCGAGGCGGAGATCCTCACAGGGTCGGGCATCGCATCGCGGCAGGACGCTGCGCGCGCGACCCGGCAACTGCTCGGACGCGGGGCCTCGGTGGCGGCGGTCACGGTCCCCGGCGCCGGCGACTTCGTCGACTGGGGCACCGGGAGCGCTTTCCTGCCCTACGGCGACATCGAGGTCGTGGACCCGACCGGCGGCGGCGACGCCTTCGTCGCAGGGCTGGTCGCCGCCCTGATCAGCGGCGCCGATCCACGCTCGGCCGCCGAGTCCGCAGCCCGGGCTGCGGCGTCGACCGTGGCCCACCTCGGCGGGCGTCCGGACCTCAGCAGCTGACGACCGCGGCGTCGCACCGCACCGCACCGCACCGCACGATGGAAGGGAACACCATGACCACGACCGCACCGGCACCGTACGAGGGTTTCGACCGGCTGTTCATCGGCGGCGAGTGGCGCCCGGGCAGCTCCGACCGGACCGGGCAGGACACGAACCCGTGGACCGACGAGACGCTGCTGGAGCTGTCGCTCGCCGGCCAGGACGACGTCGACGCGGCGTACGAGGCGGCGCGCGCCGCCCAGGTCGACTGGGCGCGGGCCACCACGGCGGAGCGGGCCGGTGTCATCACCCGCGCCGTGCAGGTGTTCGACGACCGCAGGGACGAGATCACCGACTGGCTCGTGCGCGAGGCCGGGAGCACCCGCTTCAAGGCGGAGTTCGAGTGGGACACCGCCCGTGCCGTCACCCAGGAAGCGGCGTCGTTCCCGTACCGGGTGCACGGTGAGATCCGCGGCTCGGACATCCCGGGCAAGGAGAACCGAGCCTACCGCGACCCCCTCGGCGTCGTCTGCGTCATCAGCCCGTGGAACTTCCCGCTGCAGTTGTCGCAGCGGTCCGTCGCGCCGGCGCTCGCACTCGGCAACGCCGTCGTCCTCAAACCCGCGAGCGACACCCCGGTGGCAGGCGGCCTCCTGCTGGCGAAGGTGTTCGAGGAGGCCGGCCTGCCCGCCGGTCTGCTGAACGTCGTCGTCGGTGCCGGCAGCGAGATCGGCGACTACGTCGTCGAGCACCCGGTGCCCAAGCTCGTCTCCTTCACGGGCTCCACCGCCGTCGGCCGGCACATCGGTGAACTCGCCACCGGCGGCGAGCACGTGAAGCGGGTCGCACTCGAGCTCGGCGGGAACGCTCCGTTCGTCGTGCTCGACGACGCGGACGTCGAGCAGGCGGCGCGCGCGGCGGTCTTCAGCCGGTTCCTGCACCAGGGCCAGGTCTGCATGAGCACCAACCGGATCGTCGTCGACACCTCGGTGCACGACGCCTTCGTGGAGGCTTTCGTCGCCCGAGTCGGCGCGCTGCGGGTCGGCGACGTCGACGACCCAGAGACGTTCATCGGTCCGGTCGTGAACGACAAGCAGCTCGAGTCCCTGCAGCAGAAGATCGCGACCGCCCGCGACGAAGGCGCCCGACAGGTCCTCGGTGGCGACGCCGACGGCCGAGTGCTGCCACCGCACGTGTTCGTCGACGTCACCCAGGACATGTCGATCGCCCGCGAGGAGTCCTTCGGCCCGATCGTGCCGATCATCCGAGCGGACGGGGAAGAGGATGCCCTCCGCATCGCGAACGACACCGACTACGGCCTGTCCAGCGCCGTCTTCACCCGCGACCTCGAGCGTGGGGACCGGTTCGCCCGCCGCATCGACGCCGGGATGACCCACGTCAACGACGTCAGCGACGAGGACGAGGCGAACGCACCGTTCGGCGGCGAGAAGAACTCCGGCCTCGGGCGCTTCCGTGGGGACTGGATCATCGACGAGCTCACGAAGCTGCACTGGGTGTCGATCCAGCGCAGCCAGCGCGGCTACCCGTTGGTGTGATCCGAGAGATCGGTGGTCACCGCCGGATCGTGGCCACCGTGCTCACGCGGAGGTCCTCGAAGGTGCTGGTGAAGCCGGAGCCCCCGAGCGAGATGAGCCCGACACGGGGCGTACTGCCGAGGTCCGCCGTCCACGTCCCACCCCGCACGAAGTGCCGACCGTCCAGGCTCGTGTACGCCGTGTACCGGTCCTCACCCCGGACCTCGCGGTGGACGATCCGGAGCGTGGTGGTGTCCCCGACCGGACCGACGACCATGTTGCCGTAGCTCGGCGCCCCGGCCGGTTGCCCGGACACCTGCTTGCCGAACTCGGTCTGGCGGGTGTTGAAGATCGAGTTCGAGGTGAGCCGGACGTAGTTGCCGTCGTCGCCCCAGACGATCAGGCCGCCCTGCACGTAGTTCAGGCCGTCGCCGGTCGCCGGGGTGTCCACCCCGACCGTGGTCTGGAGCACGTAGTCCCCACGGGGCGCCGGTTCGGACAACACCGATGCGAGCGGCGTCGCCGGCGGGTGGATGTCGGCGTCCTGCGTCTGCCAGCGGAACGTGCCGTCAGCGACGGTCCAGGTGGACGGGTCGGGCGCACGCGTCCACGTGAGCGCGGCGGGCAACGCGGCACCGTCGAAGGAGGTCGACAGCCCGCGGATCGTCCGACCCGGCACGTCGACCGGGGCGGTGGACGCCCGGTACGTCGGTCGTTGCCCGGGCTGCGCGACCGGCCCCGGCTGCACCGTGTCGGACGGCCCGGCACCACCGCGGACGACCGGCCAGCCGCCCTGCCAGTCGAGCGGGTCGATCAGCGCCGGCCGCTTCGTGTAGGTCGGCTGCCCCGCGTAGTACGGGTCGGTGCGATCGGCCGCGTGGTAGATGATCCAGTCCTGGCCGGCGAAGTCGGTGACCACGGTGTTGTGGCCGGTGCCGACCCAACGGTTGCCGTTCTGCGCAAGCAGGGGCGTGCCGCCGACGCGGGTGCTCGTGGTCGCCACGCCGTCGCGGTCCGTGAACGGCCCGAGCGGGCTCCGTGACCGGGCGACGAAGACGCCGTAGCCGGTGAGGGCGCCGTTGCAGCAGTTCGTGGCGGAGCCCATGAAGTACCACCAGCCGCCGTGCCGCATCAGGTACGCGCCCTCGTAGCGGTTGTCGATCGCGATCTGCCGCTCGGTCGACGGGTCGGATCGCAGGCCGTCCGCGCTGAGCCGCCGGACGTTCACGCCGCCGAAGTAGCTGCCGAAGTACAGGTAGGTCGTCCCCTTGTCGGTGATGACCTCGGGGTCGAAGGCCCACCGCGCGCCGTCGCCGTTCGGCGCGGTCTGCGGTGCCACGACCGGTCCGCCGGAGTCCTTCCACGGGCCCGTCGGGCTCGAGCTCGTCGCCACCCCGACCGCGGAGCCGCCGCCGCTCGGCCCCGTCGCCGACGGGGTGTCCGAGGCCGCGTAGTACAGGTACCACGTGCCCACGCGGCCGCGGTCCCCGGCGCGGTAGACGACGTCCGGCGCCCAGATCCCGTTCGCGTCTCCCACCCAGGCGGGCTTCGTCGGGAACGCGTCGTTCACGTACGTCCAGTGGGTCAGGTCGGTCGACCGGTACGTGGGCACCGCGTGCTGCACGAGGGACCCGTCCGGGTTCTGCTCCGTCGCGGTGAGCGCGTCGGTGGTGCAGTACAGGTACCAGTTGCGGTCGCGTCCGGCTCCGTGGATCACGGTCGGGTCCGCGCAGCTCGCCGCCGTCTGCCCGTCCGGCAGGCTGAGCGCGACCGGGTTCCGGTGGCTGGGCGCCGCGCGGCCGTGCCGGCTGGCCGCACTCGACGCCGCGGTCGTGGAGGTGGTCGCCCGGGTGGTCCCGCCCGGCACCGCGGACGCGTCCGCTGGCGCGGCCTGGAGGCCCGTGGTCGCGACGCCGAGGAACGTCACGACGGCGAGGAGTGCGGTGGATGATCGGCGCATGCCGGACCTGCTCTCGTCGTTGAGGGAGGTACTGCTTGAGGGACTGCGGGTGTCGCCTGGCGACGTGCGCGAGCGTACGCTCGGCTCGACGAAGGAGTCATGCCATGCCCGCGAGGTTCGTCTACTGGATCAACGTCTCCGTCGACGGGTTCGTCGAACGGGCCCCCGGCGAGCACGACGGCCTGGACGGACCCGACTGGATCCGCATCGACGAGCCGCTGCACCGCGAGTTCAACGCCCGCGCCGCCGCGATGACCCTGTCCGTCGAGGGTCGGGTGGTGCGCGACATGATGGACCCGTTCTGGCCCGACGCCCGGCACGACGAGTCGATGCCGCAGTACCTGCGCGAGTACGGCGAGATCTGGACCGCGCAGCCGAAGATCCTGGTGTCCCGCACACGGACCACCGCCGACCACGACACCCGGGTCATCGGTGGCGACGGCGACGCGATCGCCGAGCTGGCCGCGATCCGTGCCTCCGGCGACGGCGACGTCGGCGTGGGCGGGCCGAGCATCGCGAGCCAGTTGCTCGACGCCGGGCTGCTCGACGAGGTCATGCTGTTCACGCACCCGTCGGTGCTCGGCGCCGGCCGACCGCTGTTCGACCCGCCGCTCGCGGGGCACCGGCCGCTCGTGCAGCTCGACCTGTTCGAGCAGCAGCGCTACGACAACGGCGTCACCATGCACCGGTACGACGTCCGGCGGTCCTGAGCGCTCGGAACGTCAGTCCTCGACGGGCTCGGTGGCGATGATCCGGACGTACCAGGCGCTGTCCCGGTCACTGTCGAACCCGTTGAAGGAGACGCTGTCCGCCTGGCGACGCAGCTCCGCCGGAAGGTCGATCCGCTGTGACCCGTCTCGGCAAGCCATCGGCTCTGTCGGTTGGGTCTGCGAGGCGCCCGCCGACCCGATGGTGGAGGAGCCACTCATGTGCCCGTCCCCGAAGCAGGAGAACTCGAGGTGGTCGACCGACTCCGGGTGCGGGAACGTGATGGTGACGCCCGTGCCTGGTTCGTCACTGTCGTCGTCCCCGGGCGACACCGCGGCGAACAGGGCGCCGAGCTCAGTGTCCGACTCGACTGCTCGCTGCCGCTTCTCCCAGGCGGACAGCGCTGCCTCGTCGACGGGCGGCGGCCCGGCGCAGCCGGCCAGCAGGAGCACACCCGCGATCGCGGGCAGGAGCAGGGCGGGGACGGAGCGCACGCTGTGAGCCTAGTGACGCGGTGGACCCGCCCGCGGAACGACGGGAGGCGCGGTGCCGGCTGGCACCGCGCCTCCCGGCCGTGGGGTGGTCGCGTCAGACGTCGCGACGGCGCGCGAGCGTCAGGGCGAGGCCACCGACGACGAGCACCTCGGCGGCGAGGACGCCGAAGCCGCCCCAGCCGTTCAGCTTGATGCCGCCGTTGGTGGCAGTGGCGGCCGCGCTCGCACCGTCGTACGAGTAGGCGTAGAGCTGGCTGCCAGCTGAGTCGGGCAGGAACGCCGCGATGTTCATCGGCCACTCGACGTTCATCAGCCCGCTCATGAGTGCGAGCACCGACGGCACGACCAGCAGGAGGCCGAGTGTGATCGCGATGCCACCGGCGCTCGAGCGGACGAGCAGACCGATGCCGTAGGCGAGGAGCGCCAGCATGGACAGGTAGACCGACGAGCCGAGGATCGGCAGGAACACCGACGGATCCCCGATCTCCGGCTCGACACCGTTGCCGGCGAGCAGCGGGAGCGAGATGAGGACGCCGATCCAGGTGGCGACGGCGCTGACGACGAACGTCGTGACGGCGAGCACGGTGGCCTTCGCCAGGATCACGCCGGTGCGGCGCGGGTCGGCGGTGAAGGTCGAGCGGACCTGGCCCGTGCCGTACTCACCGGTGATGATGAGGACGCCGAGGACGCCGACGACGAGCGACGAGAGCATGACGCTCACGGCGTTGGCGTTCACGAGCGTGCCGTTGGCGGCGTCCGTCGGCAGGTCCTGCCCGCCGTTGTTCGCGATCGCACCGACCAGCGCGGCGATTCCGATGGTGACGACCACGAGGATCGCGTAGCACCAGAACGTGGATCGGATGCTGCGCAGCTTGATCCACTCGCTCCGCACCAGGTGCGGGAACGACAGGCGGGTCGAGCCGGACATCCGGGTCGACGGCGTGGTGGGCGAGGTGGTGGCGCTCATCGGGTGCCCTCCGATCGGTACTCGACGTCGTCGCGGGTGAGGGCCATGTAGGCCTCCTCCAGGCTCGCGCCGGTCGGGGTGAGTTCGTGCAGGGGGACGCCTGCCTGTGCGGCGATGTTGCCGACCGTCGGTGCGTCGGGCCCGACGACGAGGAACGAGCCGTCCTCGCGCTGGGTGACCGCGGCGTTCGGGCCGATGGCGGTGAACAGGCCGTTCGGGTCCGGCGTGCGGACGATGACGCGGCTGACGGCGGCATCGGTGCCGGCAGCGGCTCCACCACCGGCGACGAACTCGGCGATCGGGGCGTCGGCGAGGACCTTGCCCCGGCCGAGCACGACCACGCGGTCGGCGGTCTGTGCCATCTCGCTCATCAGGTGGCTGGAGAGGAACACCGTGCGGCCGTCGGCGGCCATGCGGCGAGCGAGCTGACGCACCCACACGACACCGTCGGGGTCGAGGCCGTTGACCGGCTCGTCGAGGATCAGGGTCTTCGGGTCGCCGAGCAGTGCGGCAGCGATTCCCAGGCGCTGCCCCATGCCGAGGGAGAACCCGCCGACGCGCTTCTTCGCGACGGAGTCGAGGCCGGTCATGTCGATGACCTCGTGCACGCGGGACTTCGGGATGCCGTGGGTCGCCGCGAGCGAGAGCAGGTGGTTGTAGGCGCTGCGGCCCGAGTGCACGGCCTTCGCCTCGAGCAGGGCGCCGACCTGCCGGAGCGGGTCGCGGAAGCTCGTGTACGGCTGGCCGTTCACGGTGGCGGTGCCCGACGTGGGCCGGTCGAGCCCCATGATCATGCGCATCGTGGTGGACTTCCCGGCGCCGTTGGGCCCGAGGAAGCCGGTCACACTGCCGGGACGCACGACGAAGGAGACGTCGTCCACGGCGGTCTTCGGACCGTACTGTTTGGTGAGATGGCTGACTTCGATCACGGCCTCGACGCTACGGGAGGGGCCGTCGGCGCCGCGTCCGCCGTTGGGGGGAGATGTGTGCTCCCACAGGGTGACGCGGGGGCGGCGCCGGGGCGGGGGTCGGCATCGGCGTCGCGCGGGTTTTCGTGCTGGGCGACAGTTCACGCGCGCGGCGGCCCGTGAGATGTCGCTGGACGCGAAAGGCCGGCGCGCCGTGCTCAGACGGGCTGGTGGGCCGGACGCTCATCCCCAGGGTCGCGAGCGAACGCGAGGCTCTCCTCGATGATCGACAGCACGACCGCGAGTTCCTCGGCGTCGCGCGGGCCGTAGACCATGAACTCGGTCCCGTGGTCCTCGTACTGGTGCGGGATCGCCCACCCGAGTTCGGTCAGTTCGGCTCCCCGTGCGACCGGGAGACAGAGGTGGACCGAGGTGTCCTCGACGCCGTGCAGGTGCACGGGTTCGAGTCGTCCGTCCGGCGCCAGTGAGGTCCACGGGACGACGTGGGCGCGCTGACCGCGCAGGAACAACGCGCGTGACGACGCCGGCGACACCTGGCTGTGCCCCTCTTCGACGCCGGGCAGGGCGACCGCACTCCCCACGAGTGCTCCCCACAGTTCCGGCGTCGCACGGTCGGTGAGCTGCCGCTGGGGACCGGCGTCGGACACGGTGGGCCGTTCGCCGCGACGGATGGACCTGATCATTGCTCGACGATACCGGCTCGGCCGGGTTGCGTCGCTCCTGTTCGGGCCCTCACGAGGAGGGGGAAGCGTCCGCGTCGACCTCGTACGCCTCGAACCGGGCGTCGGCGAGGATCGCGTCGACGAGTGGCCGTGAGCCTGCGACGATCGTCGAGTCCCAGTCGATCTCGGTGGCGAGCACCCACTCGTGCCCCTCGGGCCAGAGCATCTGCGGGGTGTGCCCGACGTCGACGTCCGTGCCCACGCGGGCGTCGTCCGTCCAGGACGGGTCGCTGAGCTGCAGCAGGGACATGGAGAGCAGGAAGCACTCGCGGGCCGGCCACAGGAAGCGCGGACCCGCGAGCGATTCCCGGAGCGCAGCCTGCTCCCGCCGGTGCTGCGCCTGGGCCCGGGCCATGTGCGCCTGCATCTCCACGCGCTCGGCCGCCGTCGGCTCGCCGCTCCCCTGCCACCCGAAGCCCAACGTCGACGCGTTCAGGTCGCCCCATCCGTCCCAGACCGCCCCGACCAGGTCGTCCGGGGTCGACGTCGCGTCGGCGAGGAGCCCGGTGAGCGCGGCGAGTTGCTTCGGCTCGTACCAGCCCGTTTCGGGTGGATGGACGACCCAGCCGTCCTCGAAGGGCAGGTCCGACTCGTCGTCCCGACCGCTGAGCGTCTGCCACGACACGAGGGGGTCGATCGTCCGACGGGTGCGCTCGGCGACGTCGGCCCAGCGCCACTCGGCCGACTCGAGGACCGGGTGCTCGTCGTACTCGTCCACGGTCGTCCGGTCCTCGCGATCCGCTCGGAGCGGGTGCAGGATCCGGGCGTACGCCTCGAACCCGGTGCCCGCGACGCCGCCGAACGAGGCGAACGAGCCGGCCCGGGCCAGCAACCAGTCGCCGCGCGAGGCGTCCTTGATCAGTTCCACGTGCCGAGCCTAGGACTGACCGGGGCAGCCGTCAGGACGTCGTCCGGACCTCGAACCCGGGCAGGTCCGACACCGGATCGGTCGCCAGCCGGGCGTGCGTCTCCACGTCGAACCGCTCCGAGCCGTACCGGAGCTTCTGCCGTTCGACGCCCTCCGCGCGGAACCCGGCGGTGGCGGCGACTCGACACGACGCGAGGTTGTTCGAGCGGTGTCCGAGTTCGAGGCGGAAGAGCCCGGCGTCGAACGCCCAGGTCGACACACTCGTCAACGCACGAGCGGCGAGCCCACGGCCGCGAGCATCGGCCGCCAGCCAGTAGTGCGCCCAGGCCGTGGCGTGCCGGAACTCGATCGCCGCGAGCCCGACGTTCCCGACCGCGACTCCGTCCTCCACGATCGCCCAGTTCTTCGCCCGCTCGTCGAACCGCAGGGCGCCCCTGATGTGCGCGCGGGCCTGCTCCTCGTCATCGAGCCCGACGTCCGGGAACTGCGTCGCGAGGTCCGGGTTCGACCGGCTGGCGACGAAGAGCGCAGCCGCGTCGTCGAGCGACCACGGGCGCAGCACGACGACCATGTGTGGTCTCCCCGACCGTCAGCCGGCAGCGGGCCCGGCCTGCGGGCGGGGTGCGCGGAGGCCGGGGAACTCGTCGTCGCGCCACTCCGCCTCGGCGCGCGTGCCGTTGGTCACCGACTGTTCCTCGCGCTCCCGCAGCTCCACGCGGCGGATCTTGCCCGAGATGGTCTTCGGGAGCTCCGCGAACTCGACGCGGCGGACGCGCGCGTAGGCGGGGAGAGCCGTGCGTGCGTACTCCAGGACCTGCCTGGCGGTGTCGGCCGACGCCTCCCATCCGGTGGCCAACGTGACGTACGCCTTGACGACGTTGAGACGGGCGTCGTCGGGTGCCGGGACGACCGCGCTCTCGGCCACGGCCGGGTGCTGCAGCAGAGCGCTCTCCACCTCGAACGGCGACACCTTGTAGTCCGAGGACTTGAAGACGTCGTCGGTGCGGCCGATGAAGGTCAGCTCGCCGTCGGCGTCGCGGACAGCGATGTCGCCGGTGTGGAAGAAGCCGTCGCGCATCGACGAGGCGGTGCGGTCGGGGTCACCGAGGTACTCGGCCATCAGGTTGACGGGCCGCTCGGTGAGGTCGAGGCAGACCTCGCCCTCGTCGCCCGGTTCGCCGGTCACGGGGTCGAGCAGCGTCACGGTCACACCGGGGAGCGGCTTGCCCATCGCGCCGGGTGTCACGGCGGCGCCCGGGGCGTTGCCGATGATCGCCGTGGTCTCGGTCTGCCCGTAGCCGTCGCGGATGGTGAGCCCCCACGCTGCCTCGACCCGGCCGATGACCTCGGGGTTGAGCGGCTCGCCGGCCGAGATGAGCTCCCGGAGCGCGCGCGGCTTCGCGCCGAGGTCGGACTGCAGCATCATCCGCCACGCGGTCGGCGGCGCGCAGAACGTGTTGACCTCGGCCTGCTCGAGCTGCGCGAGGAGTGCGGCGGGGTCGAAGCGCGCGGTGTTGTGGATGAACACGGTGGCCTCCGCGATCCACGGCGCGAAGAAGCAGCTCCAGGCGTGCTTGCCCCACCCGGGCGAGCTGATCGTCAGGTGCACGTCGCCGGGTCGGACGCCGAGCCAGTACATCGTGCTGAGGTGCCCGACCGGGTACGACGTCTGGGTGTGCACGACCATCTTCGGCTTCGACGTCGTGCCGGACGTGAAGTAGACCAGGCACGGGTCGGTCGTGCGGGTGACGACGTGGGGGCGGACCTCATCGGTGGGAGCGGGCTCACCCAGGTCGCTCGGGTACTCCGTCCACCCGTCAGCGGGACCGCCGATCACGATGCGCGTGAAGGACCCGCGGACGTCGTCGTACTTGTGCGTCTCGCTCCGGTTCGTGACGACGTGCGCCACCGAGCCCCGGTCGACGCGGTCCTGCAGGTCGGCGGTGTCGAGCATCGTCGAGGTCGGCAGGATGACCGCGCCGAGCTTGATCACGGCGAGCATGGTCTCCCAGAGCTCGAGCTGGTTGCCGAGCATGACGAGGACGTGGTCGCCCTGCTGGACGCCGAAGCCGTGCAGGCGCGCGGCGAGCCGATCGGACCGTGCGGCCATCTCGGCGTAGCTGAGCCGCTGCTCACGACCGTCCTCCTCGACGATCCAGAGCGCGGTGCGGCTGTTGCCGGTCGCGATGACGTCGAACCAGTCGGTCGCCCAGTTGAACGTGTCGCCGACGTCCGGCCAGCGGAACCCGGCGCGTGCCGCTTCCGGAGAGTCCGCGGCGAGGAGCTGGTCGCGGGCGGCACGGTACGCGTCGGTCGGGTTCACAGAAGACACGGACCGATCATGCCGCATCCGTCTCAGAGCCGATCGATCAGGCGAGTTCCCGGAGCCAGCGGTCGAGCCAGGGAATGATGCGCGAGAGGTCGTCCGCGTCGATCGCGTCACTCGCGGCCGCACGTGCCGCCGGACCCGCGTTGAGCGCCAACGCACTGGGGAGCGCCTGGAAGAGCGGGATGTCCGAGCGGCTGTCGCCGACAGCGCAGCAGCGTTCGATCGGTACACCGAGGTCACGAGCGAGCGCGAGCGCCCGGTCCCGCTTGTCGAACTCGTCGAAGTGCTCGGCGACGGTGCCGTCGTGGATGCCGCGGTGCTCCCCCACGCGGGGCCCGCCGTTCGGGACGAACCCGAACCGCCGCGCGAGGGAACGGGTCACGGGCTGCCACGCGAGCGACGCGAGCACGGGTTCGACGTCGTGGGCACGGCACCACGCGACGACGGTCTCGGTTCCGGGCAACACCGGCAGGCTGTCGAGCCACCGGTCGACCGTCGCGACGGACGTGCCACGCCACCCGCGTGCGTCGACCTCACTGACCTGCTGGTTGGTGAGATCGCCGTCGGCGTAGCGGGCTTCTGCATCGTCGAGCGCGTCCTGGTGCCCGAAGCGGGCAGCCAGGAAACTGCTGCTGGAACCGGGGCTGACGAGGGTTCCGTCGACGTCGAAGAACACGATGCCGACGGTCACTGCCGGCCGCTCCCCCGCACGACCGCATCGAGCACCCGGATCGTCTCGTCGGTGTCGACGTGCAAGTGCGCCCCGATGCCGAGCGCACGTGCAGCCTCGATGTTCTCCGGCACGTCGTCCACGAAGAACACCTCGTCCGGATCCGCCCCGAGGCGCTCGAGCGTGATCCGGAACGCCTCGGGATCGGGCTTGTTCACGCCGATCTCGTGGGAGTAGCAGATCGGGTCGAACACCGCCGAGAACCGGAAGCGCCGCTCCTCTTCCTCTCGAGCGCCGTCGCCCGAGTTCGACAGGATCGCGAGGCCGATCCTTCCGCGGAGTCCGGCGAGGAAGTCGTACAACGGCTGGTTCAGCGTTCCGCAGTACGCATCCCAGAAGTCGGCCCGCATGACGGCGAGCTGGTCGGCCCCCAGCCCGAGCGCCGTACCGATCGAGCCCCAGTACTGGTCGACGACACCGGTCTGGCGAGAGGCGTCGGGCAGGTCGGCTGCGACGAGGCGAGCGGAGAAGTCGTCCGTCGTCATCCCCAGACGCTCGGCCCACCGCGCCCGGAAGCGTCCGGGCCAGGCGGCGTCGTCCACAAGTTCGAGGACGCCGCCAACGTCGGACAGCAACCACCGCACGGCGGGCCCCGCAGCCCCGGCCGTCCCGCCGCTCACAGCGATCCCCGCAGCTGCCGGATCATCTCGATCTCGAGTTCGCTCGGATCGAGGACGTACGCCTCGGTCGCCCCCGTCGGCTCGTAGCCACGACGAGCGTAGAAGGCCTGCGCACGGGTGTTCCCCGCGTGCACGTGCAGCCGCAGGGCCGAGCCGTGTGCAGCCGCCCACACCTCGATCTCGTCGAGCAACGCATCGGCGACGCCGGCGGAACGGCCCCGGTGTGACGGAGCGACGTAGACGCCGACCAGGAGCGGCCCGACCCGGGGGCCGGGGACGAACACGCCCATCGTCCCGACCCACCGGCCGCCGGCATCGATGGCGGCGAGGGTCGTCCCGCCGACGTCGTGCTCACGGCGGCCGCGTCGACGCCAGTCACGCTCCTGCAGCCGCTCCGCGTCGGCGAGCCGCTCCCCGTACGCCTTCGGGGTGTCCCGGAGCATCTCCAGCCGCAGTGCCCGAACGGACTCCCAGTCGTCCTCCGTGGTCGGTCGGATCGTCGTTCCCCGCATGACCCGAGCCTAGGGGTGGCAGGCCCGGAGAAATCGTTCCAATCCGACTGGCGGACGACGCCGAATCACCTGCAACGACCGGGAAACACCCGGAGCGCTCACCAGCCGCACATCGCTGGTTCTCCACCCCACCAAGGGTGTGTTCGGCGCGCACACAGCA
>NZ_QKSO01000026.1:0-14722 GCF_003234215.1 Curtobacterium sp. MCSS17_006
GACCCCACCCCGCACGCACCACACCCCGCCGAAGGAACCACCACCGTGAAGACCGTCATCGTCCTCGTCGTCCTCTGGGCAGTCCTGTCCATCGTCGGCTTCGCCCTGAAGGGCCTGCTCTGGCTCGGCATCATCGGCATCGTCCTGCTGCTCGGCACGATCGTCTTCGGCGCCGTCCGCCGCAGCGGCAACAAGGCCCGCAACGCCGGCCGGACCAACTAGTCCGCCACTGGCGAAGCGCACCACCAGCAGGAATCCCCGCACCGAACGCATGCCGACGCCCCCGAACGAACCCGGCCCGCCGCGCGCCGCCGTGGTCGTGAACCCGACCAAGATCGACCAGGCCCGCCTCCGAGCGGTCCTCGGCGCCGAGGAGCGCGCGCACGGATGGGCCGAGTCGCTCTGGTTCACCACCAGCGCTGACGACGACGGACGGGCGGCTGCCCGGGACGCGCGCGACGCCCACCCGAGCGTCGTCCTCGTCGCCGGTGGTGACGGCACGCTCCGGGTCGTCGCCGCGGAACTCCGCGGCACCGGGATCCCGGTGGCGCTCGTCCCCAGCGGCACCGGCAACCTGTTCGCGCGGAACCTCGGGCTGCCCCTCGGCGACCTGGTGCGGTCCGTCCGAGCGGGCTTCAGCGGGACGGACCGCCCGATCGACGTCGGGCTGGCCGACCTGACCGACCCGGCAGGCACCACGACGTCGCACGCGTTCCTGGTGATGACCGGCATCGGGCTCGATGCGAGCATGGCCGCGGACACGAACGCGTGGGTGAAGAAGCGGTTCGGATGGGTCGCCTACTCGGATCCCATCGCCCGGTCCGTGATCGGCAACCGGCAGATCCCGGTGCACTACGGGATCGACGACGGCCCACTCCGCAGCATGAGCGCGCACACGATCATCGTCGGGAACTGCGGCACCCTGACCGCGGGCATCCTGCTGCTGCCCGCGGCCCGACCGGACGACGGCATCCTCGACGCCGTGGCGTTCCGGCCGGCCGGGTGGTTCGGCTGGACCAAGGTCGGGTACGCCCTGACGCTCAACCGCTTCTTCGCGCGCACCCGGTTCGGGCGACTCCTGGCGCGGGTCCTGCCGGCATCACGCGCGCTCCGGTACACCCGGGCGAGGGCGCTGCGGCTGACCGTCGACACCCCGGAGCGGGTGCAGCTCGACGGTGATGCGTTCGGCGAGGTGGTCGCGGTGTCGCTCACCACGCACCACCACGGACTGGTCCTCCGGACGGAACCGGTCTAGCCGGTGCTGCCGAGGTCGGCACCCCGGTGCACGACGTCCTCGGCCATGGCCCGGATCCCGCGGCCCGCGCCGGCAGCGGCTCGTCGCAGGATCTGGAACGCCTCGTCCATCCGGACGCCCCGGCGGTACGCGAGTGCGCCCTTGGCCTGTTCGAGGAGCTCCCGGGCCTCGAGCGCGTCCTCGACCTGTTCCTCGATCGTGGCCGACACCCCGCGGTCCCGCTGTCGGACGAGGGCAGCCGAAGCCGCGTCGGCGAGCAGCTGGAGCAGCACGACGTCCTGGTCACTGTGCCCGCGGGTGTGGTCGGCGAAGACGCACAGGGAGCCGATGGTCTGGTCCCGCAGACGGATCGGCTCGGCGAACGTGCCCTGCAGCCCGCGTTCGCGCATCGTCGCCGCGAACGTCGGCCACTCCGACTCGTGCGTGGACACGTCGGGCACGTCGATCGTCTCGCCGGTCCGGTAACAGTCGAGACACGAGCCCTCGTTCGTCCCGAGCTGCGCTTCCTCGGCCTCGCTGCTGCGCTCGCTCGTCGAGGCGATGACCTGCAGCGCACCGGACCGGTCGGCGAGCACGACCCCCGCCTCCGTCGCCGAGGTCCCCTCCGCGCACGCCGCGATCACACGGTCCATGGCGTCGAGCACCTCGAGGTCAGGGTCCAGAGCCGGCACCAACCGATCCGGCAGGTTGATCGCGCCACTGGTCGTCATGATTCGACGCTACGACCAGACCGATGGCGCACGGCTCAGCCAGTTCGCGTAGCGGACGACGGCCAGCAAGCCCGCGATGACCCTCCCGGGAGCCACGTCCGTCGAAGTGCGGACTGGTGCGACCCCTGAAGAGAGGTCAGGATGACGCATCAGTTGCACAGAGCAACTGGCAGGTGCTTCACCGACAGAGGAGTCGTCATGAAGAAGTCCATCGCAGCCGCGTTCGCCGCGGTCGCCGTCATCACCGCCGGCGTGTTCGCCGCTTCGCCCGCGTCCGCGCTGCCCGTCAGCACGAAGGTCGTCGGCGGCGAGAAGGCCCCCACCACCTCGTGGGCGGTGCAGCTCGAAGCCTCCGGCGGGAGCATCCCCTCGGGCTACGTCAGCAACTGCACCGGCGAGCAGCTCAACGCCTCGTGGATCCTCACCGCCCGGCACTGCATCGACGGCATCGGCGCGATGAACGTCTACCACTCGAACTCCACCGTCAACCGCGGCACGGCCGTCGCCGTCGACCGTGTCAGCGCCTCGCCGGCGGGTGACATCGCGCTCGTGCACCTGCGGACCGCCTACTCGCTGTCCACCTACGCACCCCTCGACCTCACCGCGACGGCCAAGTCGAGCGGCACCGGCACCATCCAGGGCTACGGCCTGCGTGCCAACGCGACCCAGTCCGACGGCCTGTACCAGGCCACGGTCTCGCTCACCGGCGCGAGCACTGACGCCTTCAGCGGTCGTGCCCAGCACCTCACCGGCGTGACCGGCGCCTCGAACCACGGCGACTCGGGCGGCCCGCTGCTCGTCAACGGCAAGGTCGTCGCCGTCTGCTCCACCGGCGACAGCGCCGACCCGGGCGCGAACACCAAGGCTGGCTCGAACTACGCCCTGCTGTCGCAGGCCTCGTCCTGGATCCGGACCACGGCCGGCGTCTGAACCACCTGACGGACTGGAGGCGCGGTGTCAGCTGGCACCGCGCCTCCCGTCCGTCCCCGCCCGTCTCCAGAACCGGGGTCGCCTGCTCGGCGTCCGTCACCCACCAGCTGAGCGCCCGTGCGGGCGCCGCGACGACAGTGGGGCCATGAGCCAGTACGAGAAGCGCGATCCGAACACCCTCTACCCGGCACCGCCGTACCCGAAGCAGGAGCAGTCGCTGCCGGGCGCCGCGTGGAAGATGGACCCGAAGCCCGACCACGGCGAGGAGAGCTACACAGGGCTCGGACGGCTGAAGGGGTACCGCGGCATCGTCACCGGTGCCGACTCCGGCATCGGTCGTGCCGCGGCCATCGCCCTGTCGCGCGAAGGTGCGGACCTGGTGCTCTCGTACCTGCCGGACGAGCAGGAGGACGCGGAACAGGTCCGCGACCTGCTCGAGTCCGAAGGCCGTCGCGCCGTGCTGTTCCCCGGCGACATCTCCGACGAGCAGTACTGCACGGACCTGGTGCAGAAGGGCGTCGACGAGTTCGGCGGCCTCGACACCCTGGTCATGGTCGCGGGGCGCATGGAGAGCAACGAGGACATCCTCACGCTCGACACGTCGATGTTCGACTCCACCTTCAAGACCAACATCTACTCGCTGTTCTGGTTGACCAAGGCTGCGGTGCCGCACCTCGAGCCCGGGTCGACCATCGTGACGACCGGCTCGATCCAGGCGTCCACGCCCTCGCCGGACAAGATCGACTACGCCGTGTCGAAGGGCGCGATCAAGCTCTTCACCGAGGCCGTCGCGCAGCAGCTCGCGCCGAAGGGCATCCGTGTGAACTCCGTCGCGCCGGGGCCGGTGTGGACGCCGCTGCAGCCGGGTTCCGACGACGCCGAGACGGTGTCGCACTTCGGTGAGAGCTCGCCGTTCGGCCGTCCCGGTCAGCCCGCCGAGCTCGGTGCCGCCTACGTGCACCTGGTCAGCCCGGAGTCGAGCTACCAGTCCGGGTCGACGATCACGATCGCGGGCGGGACGCCGGCGTTCTGATCTGCCGTTCTGGGCTTTTGGCGTTTTGGCGTTTTCGCGTTTTCGCGTTCTTGCGTTCGAGGAAGGGGACCACGTGTCCGGAGTGACGCACACCGTGCTGGTCGAGTGGGACGGGGAGGACCGGTCGTCCGAGGCCTCGGCCCTGTCGCGTGAGCACCTGCCGCGGGTCGAGGGGGTCGAGTCGGTGCAGGCCGGCACGAGCGTGAGCACCGAGGGGCTGGAGGGCGGGTTCCACTGGATGCTCGTCGTCCGGTTCCGCGATCGTGCCGCGCTCGCCGGGTACCTGCCGCACCCGGAGCACCGGCCGGTGGCCGAGTTCATCGGTGCGGCGAGTGCGCGGGTCGTCGTGTTCGACGTCGAGGACGCCGACTGACCGCGGCGTCGGAAGCTGTGTAACGCTCTGGTTGCGATGGCGGACGAGGGGTTCCGTTCCTCGTGGAGGCTCGACGTACGGTGGATCGGCCATCGCAACGGCGCGGGGGTCATCGGCCGGCGCTGCGGCTCTCCGGAGCCCGCGCCGGTCGGGTCCCCGCCTGCGGGCGGGGACCCTTCGACATCCGCCGACGGAGGGAAACAGACGATGCCCGGCAACCCGAACCCGTTCGTCCACGACGGCGCGAAGATCCTGCTCGGCGAGGCGGGAGCGGCGCACTGCGACGAGTGCGGTGACGCCGTCCGGCTCGACCCGCGGATCGGCAGCTGGAGGACCGTGCAGCAACCCGGCCCCCAGCTCCCGCCTGACCGGCAGCGGCGCAGTGCGGCGGGGGCCGCGTGAACGGCACCGCCCGGACCGCCGGGGTGACCCTCGGGCTCATCGCAGCGATGGCGCTGACCGCCTGTTCCGGCACACCGGCCGCGACGCCGACCCGGACCGTGACCGCGACTGCCACCGCGACCCCGGAGGCGCCGGCTGACCCCGACACCCCGACCCCCGCTGCGACCCCGACCGCGACGGACACGGTCTTCAGCCTGTCGGATCCCGCGACGTGGACTATCTCGACCGACGAGGTCGGACCGATCGCCCTCGGTGGTCCGGTGCAGGGCGAGATCGACGACCTGGCGGCTGCCTACACCCGGAGTACGGATGCGTGTCCGGCCAGCCCGGAGACGACCTTCTGGGAGCGGTCCGACACCCCCGGCCTCATCGTCATCCCCCGCGACGGCAAGGTCGCCGGGGTGACCATCGGTGGGGTGGGGTCGGACCCGGTGACGACGAACTCGCCCGAGACCGACGCCGGGATCGGCATTGGAGCGACCCTGACCGAGGTGCGCTCCGCGTACCCGGACCTGCAGTACACCGGAACCTACGGTGAGGACCAGGGGCCGTACTCGATGTGGAGCGTGCAGGCCGACGGACGCTCCATGACGTTCCAGCTCGGGACGGACGGCACCACCGTGGGTGCGATCTGGGTGGGGTCGGTCGCGAAGTTGCCGTACGAGTACTGCGCCTGACGCCACCGAGGGTCGAACGTCGCTGCTGGCAGGATGACCGGTACGGCCAGCGCTGTCCGTCTCATCCGGTCCGACGTCCTGAGCGACGCGGCGCAGTACGCGTACGCGTCCACCGTGCCGGCCGGGACCCGGCTCGTGTTCCTCGCCGGGGCCTGTCCCCTCGCCCCGGACGGGTCGACCGTCGCGGTCGGCGACTACGCGGGCCAGGCTGCCCGGTGCATCGAGACGATGCGCGAGGCGCTGCGTGCGGCAGGCGCCTCCATCGAGGACGTCGTGAGCACCCGGGTGCTCGTGGCGTCCTCGCGGCAGGCCGACCTCGTCGCCGCGTGGCAGGTGGTGCGCGATGCCTTCGGTGCGCACGACGTGCCCAGCACCCTGCTCGGCGTCACGGTGCTCGGCTATGACGACCAGCTGGTCGAGATCGAAGCCGTCGCGGCCGTCGCCGACGGTCAGCCCGCGTGACGGCGCGAGGTGTCGAGGTCCCCGCGTTCCCGCGCTCCCGCGCACGCTCGCCTCAGAAGCCCGGACCTGCTTTGACCAGGGCGATGCCGACACCGACGAGCGCGAGGACGAGGCCGGCCACGAACGTCCGCGGGGACGGGTTCTCCCCGCGGAGCCTGGCCACGACGGGCCCGAGAAGAGCGAGCCGGACCACGAGGTACGCGATCGCGATGATCTCGGCCGCGAGCCCGGACGTGCCGGTCAGCCAGGCGTAGGCGAGGACGGCAGCCGGCAGGAGACCGGAGGTGAGGATGGGCAGCGAATCTCGCAGCTCGTCGCGGACGGTCTCCGCGGTGAGGCGGTGGTCGCTCCGCGCACGTCGACCGACCGACTCGGCGAAGGTGTGTGCGAGGAAGGTCGAGAACGCGGTGGCGAGGACGTACCAGAGCCCCCGACCGCTCTCGGCGGTGTCCGGAACCATCGGTGCGATCGTGCCGAGGATCACGATGTTGCCGTACACGAACGCGGTGATGCGGCTCGAGGCGTCCTCACGCGACAGGCGGCTCCGGCCCACGGAAATCCTCTCGTGCGGGCTCAGTAGTACTCACCCTGCCGGTAGTCCCAGCTGGTGAACGTGTCCGCGAGCAGCCCCATGATCCGGTCGACGTCGAGCCCCTTGCGGATCAGCGTCGGTGCGGGGACGATCGATCGGCGTCCGTCCTGCAGCGGGATCAGGGCTCCGGTGCTGTCGACCATCGACACCATGACGCCCTGCTCGTACCGCGTCTCGGCGCTCTGCTCCGGCTGGATGGACGCGACGTAGTCGTCCGCCTCGACGATCACGTCGGCACGCTCCGCGATGCGCTCGCCGATGCCGTCGACCACGCCACGGTTGCCGGTACCGGACGGGTTGGCCGAGCTCGCGAAGGCGAACTTGCCGTGCTCGGTCCAGAGTTCGCGGGCGGCGAGCTCACCGGGGACGCCGAACTTGATGACGAAGCAGGACGTTCCGCGGGTGTCCATCATGAGTTCGTCGGAGCCGTCCGCCGGCAGTGCCGCTCGGCCCTCGTCGCTCCAGGGCAGGATGCACCCGAGCAGGATGTCCTCGTCCCAGCACCGCTGGTACAGGGCGTCGATCTCGGGGGTGAGCTGCGCGATGCTCCGGAGCATCTCGAGCGAGCTCACGAGCACGACGCCCGGCTTGTTGCGGTTGCGTTCCTTGGCGTCGAACTTCCGCTCCAGGCCCGCGCGGTCCGAGGTCATCAGGATGTAGCCGACCTTGGTGGGGACCACCGCCAGCCCGCCGTCGTGCAGCAGCGCGTCCACCGCACTGCGCGGCACGCCACCGTCCCAGTGCACCCGGTTCATGCTGACCTGCGTGTCGTCGTTCATGCCCGTCCTCGTCCCGTTCTGGAGTCAGACGATCGTCTGACAGCGGGAGCCTATGGACGGTGTCCGAGCCGGACAAGGGCGAAGGGCGCGACCTGTGGGCCTTCTCCGAAGGGTTCAGGCGGGCTCGCAGTGAACGGCCGAGGGGCCCAGCACGCGCTGGGCCCCTCGGTCGTTCATCGGTGGTGGGTCAGGATCGCTTCCGACGACGGGCCTGCAGCGCGATCACGCCGACGCCGGTCAGCGCGAGTCCCGCAGCCCACGGCAGCAGGTGCATCGCGTCGCTCCCGGTGTAGGCCAGCTGGCCGGTCGGGACGGCGGCGGAGACCGCGCTCGTCGGAGCGACAGGGGTCGCCACCGTCGAAGCGGTCGGACGGACGTCCACCGTGAACGCCGTCGCGAAGCTGCTCGACGCCACGGTCAGGGCGTGGGTCGACGCGTGCGGGAACGTCACTTCGGCACCTGCCCACGGGTCGGTGTTCGGGACGATGACGTCTGAGGTGTGGTCGGACGTCACCGTGAACGGTGCCGGGTAGCCGTCGGCGCCGTCGACCTCGTTGCCGAAGCGGTCGACGAGGCTCCCGCCGACCAGGAGCGTGCCGCCCTGGTCTATGGTCGGCTGCCCGCCCTCGAAGCCCACGCCCAAGGTGCTGTAACCGCCGTCGGGCTCGGGCGTGGTCTCGTTCTGGAAGGTCCAGACGGTGCCGTCGCGCTCGATGACCCAGCTCGTGGAATGAGCGGTGAGGAACGTGTCCTTGTCCTCGGCCGTCACCCGCACGCCGAGCGGTGTCGAGGCGTCCGTCGTGAGGTTCAGGTACTGCGATGCGGTCGTCGTGCCGCTGGTCGCGACGATGCGGAAGGCGTACGTGCCCGAGTAGTCAGAGGTGCCGGACAGCACCCCGGTGGAGTGGTCGAGCGACAGACCGTACGGAAGGTAACTGGATTCGTCTTGATCGGTCTCGTCGGCGTACGGGTCGTCGCGCGAGAAGTACTCCACCGAGTACGTCGGCTTCGGGAACCCGTCCGCGGCGAACGTGTGGGTGAACCGTTCCCCGGCCGTCGTGGACAGCATGAGCGGCTCGTCTTCGGTGGTCGCCTCGGGGAACGAGGCGGCCTGTGTCACCGCAGCGGTCGATGCCGTTGCTGTCTGGTCGTCATCGCCCGTGATCGTGACGGCGATGACCTTGCCGGCGTCCGAAGGGAGGGCGAGGTAGGACTCGGTCGTGACGGGGAGCGTGGTGCCGTCACCCGTCCACACGTAGGAGAGCGTGCCGGTGAAGCCCGTCCCCGTCGCGGTGAGGGTGCTGCCCACGGTCGCATCCCCGGCGATGGTCGCGGTGGGGTCGGCGACGGCGGGAGCAGACGTCGCCGGGGCGGCCGGAGCGCTGCTGGGCGAGGTGGTCTCGTCCGCGGGCACCTCCGTGTCCTCGGCGGCATCCGGAACCGGGGCGACAGGAGTCGTCGCGTCGGGCGACGCTGCTGGGGTCTCCTCATCGGTGCCGGTGCCGGTGCCGGTGCCGGTGTCGGGGTCCGTGCTGGTTCCGGGCGCGGTGTCCTCGGTGGGGGCCGCGGTCGAACTTGCCGACGCGCTCGCCGGTGCTGCGTCCGGCAGTTCTGCCGCCGAGGCAGACAGCGCCCCGAAGCCGGTGCTCAGGCCGATGACGGCGATCGTCGCGCCGATCGCGCATGCGCGTCGGAGTGTTGCGGTGCTGTGTGGCACGGGTTGTCCCCTCGGGTGTGCCGTCCGACAACGGCCGGACGAGTGCGATCGCCGGAAGCCGGCGCCCTCGGATCGTAGCCAACCTGTGAAGCGTCCTTGAGCCCGAGGGCAGGCATCACCCGCGAAGTGGGGGAGCGGCATCGCGCCGCAGTCGTCGCAGCGCTCATCTGGAGAGGTGGAAATATTCCCATTTCGGGCATATGGTCTCACCATGCGAACAGCAGAGTTGCGAGAGCCGGCGTTCTGGGTCATGACCACCCTCGCCCGGGGACGGCTCCACGGGTACGGCATCATCCAGGCCGTCACCGAGCTCACGGAGGGCGACGTCAGCCTGCCGGTGACGACGCTGTACAAGACACTGGAACGTCTCGAACAGGACGGACTGGTGACCGGCGCCGGAGACGAAGTCGTTGGGGGGCGTCTCCGGCGCTACTTCGCCCTCACCACCCAGGGCGAACAGCGGCTCGCGCTGGAGACCGAGCGACTCGAGGTCAGGCTGCGCGCGGTGCGTGCCCGTCTGCCGCGCACGTCGAGCATCTCCGGCAAGGTTGCCGGAGCATGAGTGCCGAACTCGAAGCTCGGTACCGGCGACTGCTCGCCTGGTACCCGGCTGCGTGGCGGTCCGCGAACGCCGACGCGCTCGTCGGGACACTCCTCGACGTCGCCGAGGGCGAAGGCCGAGAGCGTCCGACCCGCCAGGAACGTCGGGCCATCGCCGAGCACGGCGTGGGCCTGCGGCTCGACGGGCTCGTGGTGGCCGACGTGCGGAACCCCGCGAGCACGGTGGCCCTGACCCTCGGCACCGGGCTTGCTCTCGCCGAGTTCCTGTTCTCGAGTTGGGTGCCGTGGATCACCGGCAACCCGGCTCCGGGATCAATGGTGCAGGTCGGACCCTTCCGCGACACGGGCTTCGTGTTCGCGGCGCTCTGGGTGATCGCCCTCGTCACTGCGCTCTCCGGCCGGTGGAACGTCGGGCGCGTCGTCCTGCTGGTGTCCGTGCTGCTCGGGACCGTGTCGCCGTACCTCCTGAACCGGTACCCGGGCGTCTGGAGTGTCGACCGGGCGACCTTGCTCCTGCTCAGCGCGTGTGCGGTCGTCGCGGTCCTCGGGCGCCCGCACCGCTCCCAGCACACCGCGGCAGCAGCCGTCGGATGGTTCCTGCTCGGCGCCCTCAGCTACTGCAGCGTCAGCGATCCCGGACAGTGGCAGTACAGCCGGTCCCTGTGGGACGGGAACCTCTACGCCTGGTACGGGACGGCAGTGCTCGAGATCAGCGCCGTCGTTCTCGCGATCATGCGGTGGTGGCGGACAGCGTTCACGATCGTCCTGAGTCTCGTCCCGTACGTCGGGGCGCTCGCGGTGAACGAAGTCCGCGCGATGGACGTCGGGAGCGGGTCCGTCGAGTTGGTGGCACTCCCGGTGGCCCTCGGGCTGGTCCTGCTCGTCCTCCACAGTCGTGGTTCCCTTGCGCTCCCACCGCGGAGACCTGTGCGGCCCGCTCGCTAGTCCGGCCGCGTCGGAGTCGGGGCACACAGAGATCGAACCCCCGCCTCACTCCACCAACGACTGCGTCCCCACCACGATCGCCAGGGCCAGCCGCTCCGCGTCCACCGACCCGGGCTCGGCCGTGTACGCCAGGATCCGCAGGTCCTCCGGCCCGACGACCAGGGTGTCGCAGTCGAGCGTGATCAGCCCGACGTCCGGGTGGTCGATCACCTTCCGGCGGGCGGTCTCGCCGAGCGCGGTCGCGCCCGAGTCCCACAGCTCGACGAACCGCGGGCTCGCCGCCCGCAGGTCCCGCACGAGCTGCTGCAGCTGGCGGTCGAGCGGGTAGCGCGCCGCGGTCATCCGGAGCCCCGCCACCAGGTTCGCCTCGAACGCCGCCTGCTCCTCGGGCGTGTGCACGGCTCGGCTGCCGGACCCGACCAGGTGCCGCCACGCGGTGTTCCGGTCGTTCCCGCGCAGCGCGCCGATCGGCCCCATCAGTGCGTCGTACGGGGCGTTGGCGACGAGCAGGTTCCCCGCGGCGTCGAGGACCGCGACCGGGGTGTCCGCCAGCCGGTCGAGCAGTCGCTGCACGCTCGGCGGGATTCGCGACGGGACCACGTCGGCAGCGGGGAGCGCGTGCCCGGCGAGCCGGTAGAGCAGCTCGCGGTCGGCATCGGGGACCCGCAGCGCCCGCACGAGCGCCTCGACGACCTGGGCGGACGGCGAGGTCGCCCGCCCCTGCTCGAGCCGGGTCAGGTAGTCGGCGGAGATCCCCGCCAGCCCGGCCAGCTCCTCGCGCCGCAGACCGGTCGCACGCCGACGCGGCCCGACGACCACTCCCGCCGCCTCGGGGGAGACGTGGTCGCGCAGTCGCCGCAGGGTGTGCCCGAAGTCCGTGTCCGCCATGTCCCCAGTCTGCGCGTCGAGGGGCGCCCGGGTCCTGGCCCTGCCGGTCCTACGACAACCGGGCGACTCCCTGCGGTCGTCGCCGAGCGTGACGCTGGATCCATGACAACGACACTCATCACCGGGGCCACCCGCGGCCTCGGCAAGGAAACCGCCCGCCAGCTCGTCGAGGCGGGCCACACCGTCTGGATCGGCGCACGTGACGCCGACCAGGGCGCCGCGGTTGCCGCCGAGATCGGCGCCCGCTCCGTCCAGCTCGACGTCCGCGACGACGATTCGGTCGCCGCTGCTTTCGCCCACGTCGACGCGAACGGCGGACTCGACGTGCTGGTCAACAACGCCGGCATCGCCGTCTGGGGGCAGAGCGGGCCCGAGGCGCTCGCCGTCTTCGACACGAACGCCGTCGGCACGATCCGCGCGACCGAGGCCGCGCTGCCGCTCCTGCGTCGCTCCGCGAACCCGATCGTGGTGAACCTGTCGAGTGCGCTCGGCTCCTTCACCGCCACCCACGACCCGTCGAAGCCGGCGTTCACCGTGCCGGCCGTGGTCTACGGCGCGTCCAAGGCCGCCGTATCGATGCTGACGGTGCAGTACGCACGCGTCGTGCCCGAGGTGCACTTCGTCGCGATCGAGCCCGGCTACACGGCCACCGAGTTCGGTGGCATGCCGAACCCGCACGGTCGCCCCGTCGAGGTCAGCGCCGCGACGATCGCGGCCGCCGCGAGCGCGGGCCCGGAGGGCCCCACCGGCGTGTTCCTGGAGGACGGCCAGACGCTCGGGTGGTGACGTCGTGACGGCCTGGAGGCCCGTGGCGGCGCCGCCACGAGCCTCCAGGCCGTCATCCGGTCGCGTCTACAGCAGCTGGCGCGCGTTGGTGGACGCGAGGTCCAGCAGCTCGTCGCCGCGACCCGACAGCACCGTGCGGATGGCGTAGAGCGTGAAGCCCTTCGCCTGCTCGAGCGTGACCGCCGGGGGCATGGAGAGTTCCTGGCGGTTCGCGCGGACCGACACGAGCGCCGGGCCGTCGTGCGCGAGCGCGGCGGCCATGGCGTCCTCGAAGTCGTCGGAAACGTCGACGTGGAACCCCTTGATGCCGATCGCCTCGGCGACGGCGGCGAAGTCCGGGTTCTGCAGCTCGGTGCCGTAGTTCACGAAGCCGGCGGCCTTCATCTCGAGCTCGACGAAGTTGAGCGACGAGTTGTCGAACACGACGATCTTCACCGGCAGCTTGTTCTGCACGATCGTGATGAGCTCACCGAGGAGCATCGTCAGCCCGCCGTCACCGGCCAGGGCGATCACCTGCCGGTCCGGGAACGCCGTCTGCGCACCGATCGCCTGCGGGACGGCGTTCGCCATCGTGCCGTGCACGAACGAGCCGATCAGCCGGCGCTTGCCGTTCATCGTGAGGTAGCGCGAGGCCCAGACGACGGGGGAGCCGACGTCGGGGATGAAGACGGCGTCCTCGGCGGCGAGCCGGTCGAGCACCCGGGCGACGTACTGCGGGTGCAGCGGCTTCTTCTTCCCGGCGGGGACCGCCAGGTCGTCGAGCTTCTCGCGGGTCTTCCGGTAGTGCTTGAGCGAGTCCTCGAGGTGCTTCGTCGGGTGCGAGCCGGTCAGCAGCGGGATGAGCGCGAGGGCGGTGTCCTTGACGGTGCCGACCAGCCCGATGTCGACGGGGTGCCGGCGGCCGAGCTGCGAGCCGCGGATGTCGACCTGCACGTGCTTCGCCTTGGCCGGGAAGAACTGCTGGTACGGGAAGTCCGTGCCGAGCATGAGCACGACGTCGGCGTCCTCCATCGCGCGGTACCCGGACGCGAAGCCGAGCAGTCCCGTCATGCCGACGTCGTAGGGGTTGTCGTACTCGATGTACTCCTTGCCGCGCAGCGCGTGCACGATCGGGGCCTGCAGCCGCTCGGCCAGGGCGACGACCTCGTCGTGGGCGTCCGCGACGCCGGCTCCGGCCAGGATCGTGATCCGGTCGGCACCGTTCAGCAGGTCGGCCGTGCGCTGCAGCTCGGCTTCGCTCGGCACGATGCGCGGGGTGGCCCGCTCGATGCGGGTGGCACGGTCGTCCTTCGCCTCGGCGAGCAGCACGTCGCCCGGGATCACGAGGACGGCGACGCCGCGCTTCTCGATCGCCTCACGCATCGCGATCTCGAGCAGGCGGGGCATCTGGACGGGGTCGGCGACGTACTCGACGTAGACGGAGCACTCGCGGAACAGCTCCTGCGGGTGCGTCTCCTGGAAGTAGCCGGAGCCGATCTCCGCCGTGGGGATGTGGGCGGCGATCGCCAGCACCGGCACCCGCGAACGGTTCGCGTCGTACAGGCCGTTGATCAGGTGCAGGTTGCCGGGCCCGCAGCTGCCGGCGCAGACGGTCAGGTCACCGGTCAGGGCGGCCTCGGCAGAGGCGGCGAACGCGGCCGCTTCCTCGTGCCGGACGTGCTCCCACCGCATCGTGCCGTCCTTGCGCAGGGCGTCGGTGAAGCCGTTCAGGGAGTCCCCGGGCAGGCCGTAGATCCGGTGGATGTCGTTGGCGCGGAGGGTGGCGACGATGTTCTCGGCAACGGTTGGCATGCGTCCTGTCTACTCCCGACCGCCGCGCTGAACGCTTTCGGAGTTTTGTGAGGCTCACTCGCCCTGGGATGCCGGGGTCGTGCTGCGACGATGGCGGGATGACCGACGACGCGCCGCTCCTCCGTCCCCGCCGACGGGAGCCCGCCGCGTACGGGATCCTCGAGCGCTCGCCGTACCCGCTCGTCTCGGTGGCGATCGCCGTCATCGCGGTCGTGGTCATCACCATCGTCGGGTTCACCCTCGGCACCGTGGACCTCGGGCTGTCCAAGGCCCTCAACGCGCTGCACACCGGGTTCATCGGGGCGTTCAGCACGGCGGTCTACCACGTGATCAGTCCGGCACCGGCGATCGGGATCACGGTCGTCGTCGTCGCCGTGATCTGGTGGCGCACGCGCGACCTGCGCCCGGCCCTGGCGTTCGGTGGCACCATCGCGATCACGTGGGTGCCGTCCGCGATCGTCAAGGAGATCGTGCACCGCGCCCGGCCCGACGTCGCCGTGCTGCCGCACCCGTTCCCCGTGCAGCCCGACCCCGGGTACCCGAGTGGGCACACGGTCTACATCACGGCGTTCGTCATCGCCCTGATCTGGCTGCTCCGCGAGACGCGGTGGCACCGGCTCGCCCTGACGCTCGGGGTCGTGGCCATCGTGATCGTGTTCTTCGCGGTGTCGATCGACGCGGTGCACTACCCGACCGACGCCGCTGCCTCGATCCTGTGGGCACTGGCCGTGGCGCCGGGGGTGCGGGTGGTGTGGGTCGACTGGCTCATGCCGCGGGTGCCGTTCCTGCGGCCGGGGCGGGGCTGACGCCGGGCTGGGGGC
>NZ_QKSO01000027.1:0-12170 GCF_003234215.1 Curtobacterium sp. MCSS17_006
CCCCCCCCCCCTACGTCACGTGACGGAAGACACCGGGTCCGAGCCGCCCCACGATGGACCGAGGGCGGCAGGACCGTGGTGCGACCTGTGCCGCACGCCGCCCACGACACGGCAGGAGCGTCGCCATGAAAGTCATCGCAGTGATCGGCACCGGCAAGGTGGGAGCGGGGTTCGCGCGGGCAGCCGTCGCCGCCGGCCACGATGTCGTCCTCGCCAACTCGCGCGGCCCGGAGAGCCTGTCCGAGATCGTGGCCGCACTCGGCGAGCGGGCATCCGCGGACACCGTGGTCGGGGCAGCGGAGCGGGCGGACATGCTGCTGCTCGCCGTCCCGCTGCACCGGTACGACCAGCTCCCGGCGGCCGCGCTGGACGGCCGGATCGTCATGGACGCGGGCAACTACTACACCGACTGGTCCGGACACATCGAAGCGCTCGACGACGAGTCGACCACCACGTCGGAACTCCTGCAGGCTTCGTTCCCGGCCGCTCGTGTGGTGAAGGCGTTCAACAGCATCTACGCCGAGGAGATCGCCACGGACGCACGGCCGGGCGGAGGACCCCGGCGAGCGCTGCCTGT
This sequence comes from Curtobacterium sp. MCSS17_006, assembly GCF_003234215.1. Lineage (NCBI taxonomy): Bacteria > Bacillati > Actinomycetota > Actinomycetes > Micrococcales > Microbacteriaceae > Curtobacterium > Curtobacterium sp. MCSS17_006. Next base: position 578 of record NZ_QKSO01000027.1, read on the forward strand.
CGCGGGCGACGACGCCGCAGCCAAGGACACCGTCAGCGAGCTCATCCAGAGCATCGGCTTCGACGTCGTGGACGCCGGTCCGCTCCGCGAGGGCTGGCGGTTCCAACGCGGGACCCCGGCGTACGTCGTCCCGCTGACCGCCACCGAACTCGTGCGGGCACTGGCCGACGCGCGCCGCTACCGGGACATGGAGGCGGACGACGTCGTCTCGCGTCGGACCCACCTGATGCCGGAGGCCGAGAGGGAGACCGACACCTGACGCGACCGGGCGACGCGATGGCACCCCTGTGACCGCCGACTCCGGGGTGCCCCTCGGCCACACGACACGCCCGGCGGCGAAGGATCTGTGAGGATGTCCCCTCCGTGCACACTGCGGAGTGAAGGGGGTGGACATGAACCGATCAGCCGAGCCGGACAGCGCGCTCGTGGCGGCAGCAGCGCGCGGCGACCGCAGTGCGGTCACCGCGTTGTTCGACCGTCACGCCGAGACCATGACCCGGTACACGTGGGCACTGGTCACGCGGCGCATGGACGTCGAGGAGATCGTGCAGGACGCGTTCCTGACCCTCTGGCAGAAAGCCGACACCGTGGAGGTCCCCGGGGAGTCACTCCTGCCGTGGCTGCTCGTCGTGTGCCGGAACCACGCCGCGAACCTGCGGCGACAGCAGCGACGGCACGAGGGTGTCGACCTGCCCGACGAGCTCGCGGCGCCCGAGCCGGACGACGACGCCCGCGAACGGCTGCGGTGGGTCCGCGCCGAGATCGACGCGCTCGCACCACTCGATCGCCAGGTGTGCGAGCTCTGCCTCATCGAGGGCCGCTCCTACGCCGAGGCCGCCGACCTGCTCGGCATGAGCGTCGGCGCCGTCACCCAGCGCGTGTGGCGGTCCCGTGCACGGATCAAGAAGGCGGTGACGAACGATGAACGATGAACGACGAACCGACCACGGGTCCCCGATGAGCAACGAGCCGCCCGGAGGCGACGAGATGCAGCGGATGCTCGCCGGCATGCGGCAGCAGGTCGTCCGGGGCATGCACGACAAGCCTCGCCCGGCTTCCACACACCGTCGCGTCGGCCTCATCGTGGCGTTGATCGGGGTGCTCGGCATCGGCACCGCGAGCGGTTCGGTGGCGCTCGGACTCGTTCCGACGCCCTTCGCCGCAGCACCGGCACCCGCGCCGTCCTCTGCAGCGCCGACACCGGCACCGACCGTGTCACCGTCCCCGTCCGCGGCCCGCATCACGCCGACCCCCGCGCCGGCTGACACCACGGCGACGATCCCCGAGGCGTGCACCGATGCCGTGCCGGCCGCCGATGCTCCGCGCTTGTTCGGTTCGCTGGTGCTCGACCAGCTCCGACCCGCGGTTACCGGGGGGAAGACCGACTACTACGTCGACCCCGAGGAACCGTTCACCGCGGACGCGACGCTGGTCTGCCACTGGTCGCCGAGCGGCAGCACCGAGGACGTGGACAACCTGTTCCTCGAGATGGGCACCGTCGACCGAGGCATCCTCCAGGCCCGGCTCCAGTCCCTCGCAGGCAAGGGCTGGACCTGCACCGACACGCTCGGTGGACGCTCCTGCCAGCACACCGAGACGGCGATGTACTACTCGGACCGGGTGGAGACCACGCACACGTTCTTCGTGCGCGGCGACACCTGGATCTCGATCACGCAGTCGAACGTCCCGACCGACGGCCTCCTGAAAGCGCTCGTCCAGCAGACCTGGACGGAGTGACCGACGGACTGGAGGCACGGCGCCAGCTGGCACCGCGCCTCCAGTCCGTCGTCACGCACGCTCAGAGCCAGTGCCGCCGCTTGAACACCGCCCACAGCACGACCGCCAGCAGGACCATCGCGACGATCGCCGCCGGGTACCCCCACACCCACCGCAGCTCGGGCATGTGCTCGAAGTTCATGCCGTAGATCGACGCGACCAACGTGGGAGCGAACAGGATCGCCGCCCACGACGAGATCTTCTTCACCTCTTCGCCCTGCTCCATCGACGCCCGCGCCAGCCGGCGGCTCTCCTCCCCCTGTGCCAGGCTCGCGCTGGTCATCCGGCGCATCGCGTCGTTCTGCTCCTGCGTCACCAGGGTCGAGTGCAGCGTGAGCGCGTTCTCGAGCAGCGTCCGGAACGTGTCCACGCGCTCGGTGACGCGGATCGCGTGGTCGAGCACGTTCCGCAGCTGGTTCTGCACCTCGATGTCCGTGCCGTACTTCTCGGCGCCGCGCAGCAACGCGTTGAGCATCCCGGGCAGCGGGCCGATGGCGCGCTGGAACCCGATGACCTCGCTGAGCAGCTGGTAGATCCGCCGCGAGGACGCCGGGTCGACGTCACCGTCGAACAGGTCGTCCTCGATGTCGTCGATGTCGTCCTGCAGCCCGGCGACGACCGGGGCGTAGCTGTCGATGACCTCGTCGAGGACCGCGCAGAGCACCGCCTCGGACCCGCGCCCCAGGGCGTCCGGATCGGCTTCGAGTCGCTTCCGCACGTCGGCGAGGTTCGGCTGCTCCGCATGCCGGACGGTCACGACGAAGTCGCGCCCGGTGAACAGGTGCACCTCACCGAACTCGACGGTCTCCTCGTCCTCGTCGTACCAGGCGGGTCGCAGCACCACGAACAGGGTGTCGCCGTAGCGCTCGAGCTTCGCCCGCTGGTGCCCCTTGCGCGCGTCCTCGACGGCGAGCGGGTGCAGCCCGAACTCGTCCGCGACCGAGGCCAGCTCGGTGGCCGTCGGTCGGAACAGCCCGATCCAGGCCATCGCACCGCTCCCCGCGGCGTCGAGCGCCTCGTCGGTCAAGCTGAGGTCCTGCGGCGACTCCGTTCGGGTTCCGTTGACGTAGATGCCGTTGTCGATGAGGGCCACCGGTGTCCTCCTGGTTCCGTGGTGCATGCGGGCAACCTGCCGATCATGCCGGACCGCCGACGGCGGCCGCGCTTCCCTGACGGAGCCCTCACGCTGCGCGCCGGATTCCTGTCGGAGTCCTGACACGCCCTGGGCGCGACCCCAGGACGGACTGGAGGCACGGTGCCAGCTGGCACCGTGCCTCCAGTCCGTCCCGTGGCGGACGAGACGGCGTGGATCTGACGGAACGTCGGCACGACAGCGAAGATGGCGAGGTGAATCGCACCGACCGGCTCTACGGCCTCGTGGAGGAGTTGCGCGCCGTCTCCCCGCAGCCGCGGAGCGCGCGTCGTCTCGCGGAGCGGTTCGAGGTGTCGGTCCGGACCATCGAACGGGACATCTCCGCGCTGCAGCAGTCGGGTGTGCCCATCTGGGCGGAGCCCGGCCGGACCGGCGGGTACGTCATCGACGCGTCCGCGACGCTCGGCCCGGCGGGCTTCACGCCGGACGAGGCCCTCGCGGTGCTGATCGGGCTCGGCTCGCTGGGGGGCAGTCCGTTCCGGCACGCGGCGCAGACCGCGGCCAGGAAGACGCTCGCGGTCATGCCCGCCGGGGACGCCGCACGAGCCAGCGCACTGGCGTCCCGGGTGCACTTCCTGGAGGACGACGAGGACACGGTCGTCCCGGGCGAGTTCGCGGCGGCCCTGCGCGCGGATCGGGTCGTGCGACTCCGGTACCGGGACGCCGGCGGAGCGGAGTCGGTCCGCGACGTCGAACCGCTGGGGTCGATCGGGAAGGACGGTCAGTGGTACCTGATCGCCTGGTGCCGGACCCGCGACGGGGTGCGGGCGTTCCGCGGCGACCGGATGCTGTCGGTCGAGGTCACCGACGAGCGGCCTGCGCAGCGCGTCCTGCGATCCGAGGACCTCGCAATCCAGTACGGACGACTCCGTCCGGTCCTCGACGACTAGCGCGGTCGGTCCCCGGAAACGCGGTCGGTTTCCGGAAACACCGACAGGACGGTGTCGCGGCGGCCGGTGAAGCTGGTCGCTCCGAGTCAGCAGCACCACCGTGAGGAACCCCATGTCGTTCGCATCCGTCCGCATCATCACCGACGACCTCGAGGGCATGGTCGCCTTCTACGAGCGGATCACCGGCCAGCCGGCCGAGCGCCCCGCACCGGTCTTCGCGCAGTTCAGCGGTCCGGGCGGGACCCTCGCGATCGCCAGCACCGCCACGGTCGCCATGCTCGGCGGCGCGGTGACGCCGACCACGAACCGTTCCGTGCTCATCGAGTTCGAGGTCGCCGACGTCGACGGCGACTTCGTCGGACTGCAGTGCAGCAGCGACGACGTCGTCCTGGAGCCGACCACGATGCCGTGGGGCAACCGCTCCGCACTGGTCCGCGACCCTGACGGCAACGTCGTCAACCTGTTCAGCAGGCCCGCCGCCAGCTAGGCGGGGTGGCTCAGGCGGCGGCGGCGTTCGCCGACGAGCGGCACTCCTCCGGCGGCCGCCCCGCGACGGACTCCGCAGCGATGTCGCGGAGCCGGGCGAGGCGGTCGTGGGTGGCGCCGAGGGCCTCGATCTGGCGTTCGATGCGGTCGCTCTCCTCGTCGAAGTGGTCGAGCATCGTCCGCGTCGCGACCCCGGTGTCGAGGAACGGCAGGAGTTCGATGATCCGGCGGCTCGGCATGCCCGCCGCGTAGAGCATCTGCATGAAGCGCACCCGCGCGACATCGGGCTCGCGGTACTCCCGGTGTCCGCCCGTGGTCCGCTCGGACTCGAGGAGGCCCTGTTCCTCGTAGTACCGCAGTGACCGGACGCTGACGCCGGCCCGTTCTGCGAGTTCACCGATCCGCATCGTTCCGTCCCTCGGGCTTGATCCTCACGTTGACGTCAGGTTCTACCGTAACGGCATGAACCTCTCTGGAGCCACTGCCCTCGTCACCGGCACGAACCGCGGTATCGGACGCCACCTGGCCGCACAGCTGATAGCACGCGGGGCGAAGGTCTACGCCACCGCCCGACGCCCTGAACTGATCGACCTCGAGGGCGTCGAGCGTCTCGCCCTCGACATCACCTCCCCCGCGTCCGTCGCAGCCGCCGCCGCGGTCGCGACCGACGTCGATCTCCTGATCAACAACGCCGGGATCGCGACCACGGCGACCCTGTTGGGCGATCTGGACGCAGCGCACGCCGACATGGACACGAACGTCTGGGGCACCCTGTCCGTGATCCGCGCGTTCGCACCCGTCCTGGCGGCGAACGGCGGTGGGAGCATCGTGAACATCGCCTCGGGTGCCTCGTGGCTCGCCATGCCCGGAGCCTCCGCCTACGCGGTGTCGAAGGCCGCCCTGTGGAACATGGGCAACGCGTTGCGGCACGAGCTGGCCGGCCAAGGGACCGCGGTGATGTCCGTGCACCTCGGAGTGGCAGACACCGACATGACCGCGGGGATCTCGATGCCCAAGACCGACCCGGCGGACGTGGCGCGCGCGACCTTGGACGGGGTCGAGCGCGACGACTACGAGGTCGTCGTCGACGAGCAGACCGCGTTGATCAAGCAGATGCTCGCCGGGGACCCCAAGGAGCTGTACGCGGTGGTGGCGCAGATGCTCGCCTCGTAGGGGCTGGCTTCACGCAGCATTCGGCACGGCCGCCAACGTGCGGCCGTGCCGGGCCGCCTGCTCTTCGGCGCGGACCCGCAGCTCGTCGGCCAGCTCCGTGAACTGGTCGAGGGCGGGGTTCACCCAGACGAGCGTGAACTCGCGCGTCACCACGTCGAGGTCGAGCTGCCAGACGTCCTCCAGGATGCGTCGCATCCAGGCCGTGGCGTGGTCCCAGCCCTCCCGGGGTGTGCCGGCGGAGTAGTTGCCGCCCTGCACCGTGACGAGGACGGCCGGCTTGCCCGCGGTCGCGGGCACGGCGCCGGGTGCCATGCGCGGGTCGGTCAGCACGAGGTCGACGTAGGACTTGAAGTGCTGCGAGACGCCGAAGTTGTAGAGCGGCACGGCGAACAGCAGTGCGTCGGCACCGGCGAGCTCGTCGGTCAGCTCGGCGGCCAGGGCGACCGCCGCGGCCTGGGCCGCCGTGCGCTCCGACTCGGGCGTCGCGGATGCGGCGACGGCGTCGGCCCAGCTGTCGGCGGGCACGGGGTCGGTGCCGACGTGACGGCGGGTCACCTCGGAGCCCGCGTGCACGGCACTCCACTCGCTTTCGACGATGTCGCCGAGCGCTCGGCTGGTGGAGCCCTCGGTGCGGATGCTGGCGTCCAGGCGGAACAGGGTCATGACACTCCTTCGATCGCTCCCGAGTCGACGACCCGGGCTTCGGTTACGATGAGTAACCCTGCCCGCCGGGTTCCCGTTACCGCAAACGATCCCCTGTTACCCGGCAGTAACCACGGGAGACCCCATGACGGACCAGACCGCGCTGGACCAGTTGCAGGCCCGGCTCCACCAGTCGATGCCCACGATGGCCGAGCTGTGCACGAGCGAGGACCCGGAACTCTTCCGGTCGCTGCTGTCCCGGATGGGCGACAAGTGGACGCTGTTGGTGATCGGCGTGCTCGGTGACGAGCGGCGGCGGTTCACCGAGCTCTCCGAGGTCATTCCCGGCATCTCACGCCGGATGCTGACAGTGACGCTGCGCGCACTCGAGCGCGACGGGCTCGTCTCGCGGACGGTCCATGCCGAGGTGCCGCCGCGCGTCGAGTACGAGCTCACCGACCTCGGACGGTCGCTGCAGTACGTGGCGCTCGCCCTCGCCGACTGGGTACGGGAACACCAGCAGGTGATCGCCGGCAACCGGCAGGTCTTCGACGGTGACGGTGACGCCCGAGACCGATGACGACGGCGACGCGCGCGCGACCGCCGACCGACCGACCACCGGCCGTCTTTCGGTGGCCGATCGGCCACCCGGACAGGTACGCATCGGGGGAACTGTTTTGTCCGCCGGCGCCGTCGTCGTGGCGATGTGCTCACCACTCAGGACGATCGCCGTTCGGTAACGGATCGACCACCGAGCGAGCCTGCCAGCGGCTCAGGTTCGCTTCGACCGGTCCCGCTCGGATCGGGCGGACCCGTGGAGTGCGAAGCCGATCGCGCCGACGATCGCAGCCAGCAATCCCATCGCCGCGATGACCAGCCCTCCGGCCACGAGCCCGATGTACTGGACGCCCGCACCGAGGAGCGCCATCACGAGCCCCGCGACCAGAGCCCCGAGGCCGAAGGCAAGGCCGAACACACGAGGCGGAATGCGAGAGAACATGCTTCCATCCAACTATCAACGAGCGGCGCCGTAACGTCCTCGGGGTGGAACCCGACCGTCCTCGACAAGGGCGCCAGCCAGTGCAAGGAAGGAAGGTCTGCTGTCTCCTCGCAGCTACAAGATCACCTTGGCTGTCCTCGGCCTGGTCAGTCTCTTGCTCGTGCCGTTCTTGGTGCAGGGCGCCCTGCCGGCGATGTACGGCACGGTCGCACTCGTCGTTGTCGTCGCCTGGCTGCTCTACGGCGTCGTCAGCTCGAAGCTGACCCGACGATCCGGGCACAGCTAGGCAGGTCTCGGTGGCCCGCAACTGACGGACAGGAGGCCCGGTACCAGCTGGCACCGGGCCTCCAGTCCGTCAGTTGCACGCGTCCAGGGCCTGCGCTCCTGTCATGGCGTCCCACGCGCGCCGCCGTGTCCGGCAGCACCGTCCGGTCACCCCCCGGTCAAGGGCTGTTCACCCGCTGCCGCTAACTCTGCTTGTCGGACCGCTGCCCGAGGGTCCCGATACCGGAGGACCCATGAACACCCGCACCGCACTGTCCTGCGTTGCCGTCGCTGCCCTCGCCTCGCTGGTGTTCGCGGTGCCGGCGCACGCCGACGAGGCCAGCTTCTTCAGCAGCAAGCAGCCCTACATCGCCCCCAGCCAGTCGGACATCGACGCCTACTCGCCGGCACCGACGGGCTACGCACCCGTCGCCACGGAGTCGGTCGCCCGACACGGCTCCCGGGGACTCTCCGCGTACAAGTACGACGCGCTGCTGCACCGTCTCGCCGCGACCGCGCAGGCCGAGGACGGGTTCCTGACGGCGGAGATCGGGAAGGCGTTCTCCGCGAACCTCGATGCCATCACCGCGGCGAACGTCGCGAACGGCTACGGCATGCTCACCGGTCAGGGCGCCACCCAGCACCAGGGCATCGGAGCGCGAGCCGCGCAGCGCAACAAGCAGCTGTTCGCAGCTGCGGCGAAGTCGGGCGGGCGTGTCGTCGCCGAGACCTCGGGTGAGTCTCGCGCGACGGAGTCGGGCGAGAACTTCTTGCGGGGCTTCGGGGCCACGGGTGTCAAGCTCGAACCGCGCCCTGACCTGCTCTACTTCCACGAGGTCGAGAACCCGGACGGCACCGAGAAGGCCGAAGGGTCGCCCGAGCGCGAGCGCGCCCAGGCGTACGAGGACTACGTCGCCGCACAGACCGGTGACGGCGGCACGATCGCGGCGGCCTTGCAGTACATCGAGGCGAAGCCACGATCCGTCGAAGCGGCGAACGACCTGCTCTCCGGCATCTTCACGCCCGGGTTCATCGCCGCGATCGGCACGGACAAGGCGCACACCTGGTACAACACCGCCGACGGTTCCAAGGGCGGCGGGATGGCGTGTGCGCCCGGTGCCGACACCAAGGCCGATCCCGATGCCTGCGGCGATCCGAAGAAGTCGATCAAGAGCACCGTCGATGCGGCGATGTCGCTGTACAACCTGTACATCATCGCGGCCGACATGCAGGAGGAGAACGTCGCTCCGCACCAGTTCGACTTCGCGCAGTACTTCGCTGGCCGGCCGGCGGATGCCGAGTGGTTCGCGTACCTGCTCGACGCCGAGGACTTCTACGAGAAGGGCCCGAGCCTCGCCGGGCACGACGAGACCTACTCGATCGCCGAGCCCCTGCTCGACGACTTCTTCGCCACGATCGACGCCCGCGTGGCCGGCGGTGACGTGGTCGCGACCTTCCGCTTCGCGCACGCCGAGACGATCATCCCGTTCGCGGCGCTGCTGCGTCTGCCGGGATCCACCGTCGCCGCGCCCGACAACGCTGCTCCGGCATCCGACGCCGACGTCTACGGGTACCCCACCAACCCGTGGCGAGGCTCCCAGGTGACGCCGATGGCGGCGAACGTGCAGTGGGACGTCGTGTCGCGAGCGGGCATCGACCCCGCCACTGGAGCGACCTACACACCGCTCGTGCGCATGCTCTACAACGAGCGGGAGATCGCGTTCGCCTCCGGGTGCCGTGCGGTCGCCCCAGGGTCGCACTGGGTCAAGGAGACCGAGCTCAAGCACTGCCTCACCGGCACGGCGATGACCGAGAGCCCGCTGATCGCTGCAGCCGTGCCAGGACCGACCGCGACGCCCACCGCGGGGCCCACGCCGACGCCGACCGTGACACCAGCAGCGCAGGGAGCCGGCGCACCGACGACCCCGGCGACGGCGACGGGCACGCTGGCCGCGACCGGAGCGGAGTCACCTGTCGGACCGGCGTTGCTCGCGACACTGCTCCTCCTGGCCGGTGCCGGGACGCTGGTGCTGCGTCGCCGGCGTCGCCTGCGACCCACCGAGTGACACCGACGCGGATCCGCGGCTTCTCGAGATGACCAGCCGGTACCGGCGCACCGCGCCAGCGGGGTGACGGACGGACTGGAGGCACGGTGCCAGCTGGCACCGTGCCTCCAGTCCGTCAGCGCCGCCCGTCCAGTGCCGCGACCCGTCACGGAAGAAACGGAAGGCCCGTTCCGCCGCCGTCAGATCGTGCTGGCGTCGAGGACGAACCGGGAGCGGACGTCGCTCTTGAGCATCCGGGAGGAGGAGTCGTTGATGTCGGTCGCGGCCACGGTTTCGATCTCCGCGGCGACCGCGAGTTCTCAGCCTCTGTTGGAGAGGGCGATAAAGAGGGCGACGACTGTCGCCATGACGCACGACGCCGACAAGAGGCCTACGCACATCGCTCCGATTGCAACCAGTCGGAGTGTCCCTCGGTCCGCTCTGGACGCTCGGAGGCGTCGTGCGAGCGAAATGACGACGACCAGGTTCCCGAAGGCGATGGGCACCGACAGAAGCCACTGGTCCGGTTCGACCAATACGAAGGTGACGAAGAACGCGAACGCGAGGGTGCAGCTCCCAGCGGACAGGATCCACGTCTCGGCATCGCTGGTGCCGCCAGCGTATGAACGTTCGTGTGCGGCGCCGGAAGTGGGATCGTGCAACCGGGGTGCAGCCATTGCAGTTCGGTGAGTACGTGAGCGCGCGTCGTCGTTCATGGTGTGGTGACAGCCGTTCCGTAGCCGTCACGTGTCGATCCGACGGAACTCAGAGATCTCTAGGCCGAGATCGCCAGCGCGTTCGAGGAGCGAGTGGACCTCTGTCAGGTCGTCGAAGGTTCCGGTCAGCAGAGTCTGTGCTGATCCGATTTTCCTGTCAGCGTCAGCCGGGGCGTTCGAGGCCGCGGACCAGCCAAAGCATGCACCTTCGCCGGTACCATCTCGGCATGGCTGAAGCAGGTCTGCTCGCAGCGAGCATCGCGATCCTGGTCGGTACGGTCGCGATCCTCGTGCATCGCGTGCGGACCCCGGCCTGGGTGCGTGACGCGCAGCTCACCTTGAACGCCAGCCCCGTGACCAGCCTGCTGCTACTCCTCTGCGGTGCGCTCCTGGTCGCCCTCGTCCTCGCCTTCGGGATCTTCTTGCTCGCCACCAGGCACAGCGTCGTCGGGTGGGCCATGGTCTGTCTCGCTGCGACCGGCATCGCTCACCTCGGGGTGACCGTGTGGATCCGGCGACAGCCGCTCTCGTGATCAGGTGCGGAGCCAGGCCGTGGTCAGCGTGGATGTTCAACGGGAGGACTCCAGGCCGTTCGCGATCTGTAAGGCTCGGGTGATGTCGTGGCCACAGGCTGATCCCCTGGATTCGGACCGTCTCGCCCTGGAACCGCTTGCAGTTGACCACGCAGCCGAGATGCTGACCGCCCTGGCTCCATCAGAGCTCTACCGGTTCACTGGCGGCGAGCCACCAACCCTGGACGAACTGGGCGCACGGTACCGCCGCCAATCCCAGGGCCAGTCTGAGGACGGCAGCGCGGGTTGGCTGAACTGGATCGTCCGTTTTGCCTGCGGCGGACCGGCGATCGGATTCGTGCAGGCCACCCTCGAGCGCAAGGAAGACGGCCTCGTCGCGGACCTCGCCTGGCTGGTCACGCCAGAGGAACAGGGTCGAGGGTTCGCCGTCGAGGCAGCATCCACCGTCGTGATGTGGTTGCGTTCGGTCGACGTCGGGCACATCCGGGCTTTCATCCATCCCGATCACACCGCCTCGATGCAGGTAGCGCGACGGACCGGGCTTGCACCCACGAGCGCTCTGATCGACGGCGAGCTCCTTTGGGAAGCCTTCTTACCCAAGGCCACTGAGCACTGATCCCGTCCGATAGCCGATCCTTCACCGGGCGGCGGTGCCCGCCGTCCTGCGTTGAACGGCTTGCCCGGCCGAGTGCAGATCGCCTCGACAACCGACCTCGACGCTTAGCCCCGTCCTTCACTACTCGACTCACGCTTCCCCTGGGCGCTGTGGACGATCACCACGGTCGTGTTCATCGCTGCAGCGTGGACATGGCGAGCTAGGCCGAGCGTGAGCGGGAACAGTGCCATGCCGATCGAGCTCGCCGTCTGGAACACTCCGATCGCCCGCCCGCGGATGCGGGGGTGGGGGTGGGGGTG
>NZ_QKSO01000028.1:0-5344 GCF_003234215.1 Curtobacterium sp. MCSS17_006
CTGCTGCTCTCGGTGAAGAGGGCAGAGCGGTGTATTCAGTTTCGATTCCCGATCGTCTGTCGGGAACCACAAAGTGGACGCGAGCCCGTGCAACAAGTGCACGGAAATCAGTGTGTTATCAAGTCTTCGGCTTATTAGTACCGGTCAGCTCCACGGGTCGTTAGTCCCCGCTTCCACATCCGGCCTATCAACCCAGTAGTCTGCTGGGAGCCTCTCACACTCAAGGTGCATGGAAATCTCATCTCGAAGACGGCTTCCCGCTTAGATGCTTTCAGCGGTTATCCGGTCCGAACGTAGCTAATCAGCGGTGCCCTTGGCAGAACAACTGACACACCAGAGGTTCGTCCATCCCGGTCCTCTCGTACTAGGGATAGATCTTCTCAAATTTCCAACGCGCGCAGCGGATAGGGACCGAACTGTCTCACGACGTTCTAAACCCAGCTCGCGTACCGCTTTAATGGGCGAACAGCCCAACCCTTGGGACCTACTCCAGCCCCAGGATGCGACGAGCCGACATCGAGGTGCCAAACCATGCCGTCGATATGGACTCTTGGGCAAGATCAGCCTGTTATCCCCGAGGTACCTTTTATCCGTTGAGCGACAGCGCTTCCACAAGCCACTGCCGGATCACTAGTCCCGACTTTCGTCCCTGCTCGACCTGTCAGTCTCACAGTCAAGCTCCCTTGTGCACTTACACTCGCCACCTGATTGCCAACCAGGTTGAGGGAACCTTTGGGCGCCTCCGTTACTCTTTGGGAGGCAACCGCCCCAGTTAAACTACCCATCAGGCACTGTCCATGAACCCGATCAGGGTCCTACGTTAGACATCCAAAGTGACCAGAGTGGTATTTCAACAATGACTCCACGAACACTAGCGTGCCCGCTTCACAGTCTCCCACCTATCCTACACAAGCCACTCCGAACACCAATACCAAACTGTAGTAAAGGTCACGGGGTCTTTCCGTCCTGCTGCGCGTAACGAGCATCTTTACTCGTAGTGCAATTTCGCCGAGTTCGCGGTTGAGACAGCTGGGAAGTCGTTACGCCATTCGTGCAGGTCGGAACTTACCCGACAAGGAATTTCGCTACCTTAGGATGGTTATAGTTACCACCGCCGTTTACTGGGGCTTAAATTCAGAGCTTCGCCCAAAGGCTAACCCTTCCTCTTAACCTTCCAGCACCGGGCAGGCGTCAGTCCGTATACATCGTCTTGCGACTTCGCACGGACCTGTGTTTTTAGTAAACAGTCGCTTCCCACTGGTCTCTGCGGCCTTCAACGCTCACGGAGTAAATCCAGTCACGTGTCCGGCCCCCCTTCTCCCGAAGTTACGGGGGCATTTTGCCGAGTTCCTTAACCACGATTCTCTCGATCTCCTTGGTATTCTCTACCTGACCACCTGAGTCGGTTTCGGGTACGGGCGGCTGCAACCTCGCGTCGATGCTTTTCTCGGCAGCATAGGATCACTGATTTCCCCTTACGGGTACGCGTCGGATCTCAGGCGTACAGACGACGGATTTGCCTATCGTCAGCCCTACATCCTTACACCAGGTTCACCTTACGGATACCATCGCCTGGCTCAGCTACCTTCCTGCGTCACACCTGTTCATACGCTAACCGCACCAGCATGGGGTCGAGCGTTAGACCGGCCACCATCACCCCGAAGGGATCCGGTTGTACCGGGTTAGGACTCTTAGCACCACTGGATTAGCTTGGGCGGTTGTTCGCCGGTACGGGAATATCAACCCGTTGTCCATCGACTACGCCTGTCGGCCTCGCCTTAGGTCCCGACTTACCCAGGGCGGATTAACCTGGCCCTGGAACCCTTGGTCTTTCGGAGGACGGGTTTCTCACCCGTCTTTCGCTACTCATGCCTGCATTCTCACTCGTGTAGCGTCCACGGCTGGATCACTCCGCCGCTTCACTCGCCACACGACGCTCTCCTACCACTCCGCACGACTGAACCACGAAGGCTTGTCTATAGTGCGAAATCTACAACTTCGGTGGTGTGCTTGAGCCCCGTTACATTGTCGGCGCGGAATCACTTGACCAGTGAGCTATTACGCACTCTTTCAAGGGTGGCTGCTTCTAAGCCAACCTCCTGGTTGTCTGTGCAACTCCACATCCTTTCCCACTTAGCACACGCTTAGGGACCTTAGTTGGTAGTCTGGGTTGTTTCCCTCTCGACGATGAAGCTTATCCCCCACCGTCTCACTGCTGCGCTCTCACTCACCGGCATTCGGAGTTTGGCTGACGTCAGTAACCTGTTGAGGCCCATCGGCCATCCAGTAGCTCTACCTCCGGCGAGAAACACGCAACGCTGCACCTAAATGCATTTCGGAGAGAACCAGCTATCACGAAGTTTGATTGGCCTTTCACCCCTATCCACAGCTCATCCCCTCCATTTTCAACTGAAGTGGGTTCGGTCCTCCACGACGTCTTACCGTCGCTTCAACCTGGCCATGGATAGATCACTTCGCTTCGGGTCTAGAACATGCGACTCAAACGCCCTATTCAGACTCGCTTTCGCTACGGCTGCCCCTCACGGGTTAACCTCGCCACATATCACTAACTCGCAGGCTCATTCTTCAAAAGGCACGCCGTCACCCCTACTAAGGAGGCTCCGACGGTTTGTAAGCAAACGGTTTCAGGTACTATTTCACTCCCCTCCCGGGGTACTTTTCACCTTTCCCTCACGGTACTTGTCCGCTATCGGTCATCTGGGAGTATTTAGGCTTATCAGGTGGTCCTGACAGATTCACACGGGATTTCTCGGGCCCCGTGCTACTTGGGATACACATCCGGCCATAACACCATTTCGTCTACGGGGCTGGCACCCACTACGGCCCGGCTTTCAAACCGGTTCGACTATGATGCGCTGTAACCGTCCCAGTCCGGCAGAACTGAGTGACGTGTCCCACAACCCCGACCATGCAACGCCCGCCGGCTATCACACATGATCGGTTTAGCCTCATCCGCTTTCGCTCGCCACTACTCACGGAATCACATGTTGTTTTCTCTTCCTGTGGGTACTGAGATGTTTCACTTCCCCACGTTCCCTCTACCCGCCCTATATATTCAGGCGGGAGTCACCAGGTCGCAAAGCGCCTGGCGGGGTTTCCCCATTCGGAAATCCTCGGATCGAGGCTCGATTATCAGCTCCCCGAGGCTTATCGCAGATTTCTACGTCCTTCATCGGCTCCAGATGCCAAGGCATCCACCGTTTGCTCTTAGAAACTTGACCACAAAGATTAAAATTGCGATCCAACGTCACCACACCAACCCGAAGGCCGGCCATGGATGACGCGAATCAAAGATGCTCGCGTCCACTGTGTAGTTCTCAACATACGATCGGCACCAGCACTCCCCCACCACAACGGTAGGTTCACCCTGGCCCGACGAAGGACCCGTAGGCCCAACCCCCACCACCACTCACGTGACAGTAGGAAGCCTGGTCCCTCAGGACCCAACAACGTGCACCAGCCAGCAGCTCCACCCACGACCCGTCCCAACCCTGCAAGCAGAGCGTACTGAGGTCGGAAGCATCACTCCCAACTGCACTGTCAATGTTCCACCCATGAGCTACCCGTCGGACACGTTCGGTCCGAAACAGGCGCCTGGACCAGCAACCAACCACCCATGATGGGCGACCAGCACTGACCAGATGCTCCTTAGAAAGGAGGTGATCCAGCCGCACCTTCCGGTACGGCTACCTTGTTACGACTTAGTCCTAATCACCGATCCCACCTTCGACGGCTCCTTCCACAAGGGTTAGGCCACCGGCTTCGGGTGTTACCGACTTTCATGACTTGACGGGCGGTGTGTACAAGGCCCGGGAACGTATTCACCGCAGCGTTGCTGATCTGCGATTACTAGCGACTCCGACTTCATGAGGTCGAGTTGCAGACCTCAATCCGAACTGAGACCGGCTTTTTGGGATTCGCTCCACCTTACGGTATCGCAGCCCTTTGTACCGGCCATTGTAGCATGCGTGAAGCCCAAGACATAAGGGGCATGATGATTTGACGTCATCCCCACCTTCCTCCGAGTTGACCCCGGCAGTCTCCTATGAGTCCCCGGCATAACCCGCTGGCAACATAGAACGAGGGTTGCGCTCGTTGCGGGACTTAACCCAACATCTCACGACACGAGCTGACGACAACCATGCACCACCTGTACACCGACCACAAGGGGGCGACCATCTCTGGCCGTTTCCGGTGTATGTCAAGCCTTGGTAAGGTTCTTCGCGTTGCATCGAATTAATCCGCATGCTCCGCCGCTTGTGCGGGCCCCCGTCAATTCCTTTGAGTTTTAGCCTTGCGGCCGTACTCCCCAGGCGGGGCGCTTAATGCGTTAGCTACGACACAGAAACCGTGGAAAGGTCCCTACATCTAGCGCCCAACGTTTACGGCATGGACTACCAGGGTATCTAATCCTGTTCGCTCCCCATGCTTTCGCTCCTCAGCGTCAGTTACGGCCCAGAGATCTGCCTTCGCCATC
Organism: Curtobacterium sp. MCSS17_006; assembly: GCF_003234215.1. NCBI lineage: Bacteria > Bacillati > Actinomycetota > Actinomycetes > Micrococcales > Microbacteriaceae > Curtobacterium > Curtobacterium sp. MCSS17_006. The sequence goes on from NZ_QKSO01000028.1 coordinate 4,499, forward strand.
GGTGTTCCTCCTGATATCTGCGCATTCCACCGCTACACCAGGAATTCCAATCTCCCCTACCGCACTCTAGTCTGCCCGTACCCACTGCAAGCCCGAGGTTGAGCCTCGGGATTTCACAGCAGACGCGACAAACCGCCTACGAGCTCTTTACGCCCAATAATTCCGGACAACGCTTGCACCCTACGTATTACCGCGGCTGCTGGCACGTAGTTAGCCGGTGCTTTTTCTGCAGGTACCGTCACTTTCGCTTCTTCCCTACTAAAAGAGGTTTACAACCCGAAGGCCGTCATCCCTCACGCGGCGTTGCTGCATCAGGCTTTCGCCCATTGTGCAATATTCCCCACTGCTGCCTCCCGTAGGAGTCTGGGCCGTGTCTCAGTCCCAGTGTGGCCGGTCACCCTCTCAGGCCGGCTACCCGTCGTCGCCTTGGTGAGCCATTACCTCACCAACAAGCTGATAGGCCGCGAGTCCATCCCCAACCAAAAAATCTTTCCACCACCAGACCATGCGGCCAGTGATCATATCCAGTATTAGACGTCGTTTCCAACGCTTATCCCAGAGTCAGGGGCAGGTTACTCACGTGTTACTCACCCGTTCGCCACTAATCCACCCAGCAAGCTGGGCATCATCGTTCGACTTGCATGTGTTAAGCACGCCGCCAGCGTTCGTCCTGAGCCAGGATCAAACTCTCCGTAAAAAAATACAGACCCAACACCCGAAGGCATCAGACCGAGTTGATTCTGACTGTTGACTGTCTACTGACAATCTTCAATCCAAAAGGAATTGCTTCATGACCCGGTCAGCAAGCCGACCAGGCACGAGGTCAATCAATAAATTGGCATTGAC
>NZ_QKSO01000003.1:0-309488 GCF_003234215.1 Curtobacterium sp. MCSS17_006
CCACCGGCCCCCGCCCGTGCAGCGCGTACTCCCCCACCATCCGCTCCTTGTAGACGGCCGGGTTGTGCGACGCCACCACCCGGGCGTTCCGCCAGTGCCGGTCCAGCCCACGCGTCCGGTCGGCCGCGGACGCCCCGCCGACCTCGAACAACTCGGACGCCGACCGCAGCACCCGCGGCCCGATCTCGACCTGCGCCTGGTACACGGCGTTCTCGGCGGCGTCGAGCAGCACGCGGTCGACGCCGACGCCGGGCTCGTTCGTCGCGACGACCCCGTCGAGCAGCCCCGCGGCGGCGACGACGAGTGACCGGGCGGTGAACGCCCCGGCCGACAGCCGCCCGAGCACCGAGAGCACCTGCGGGTCCTCCCCCGGCACGGCCGCCTTGGCGTGGATGTACGTGCGGGTCCGTGGTCGCACGAAGGCCACGGCATCGTCCGACACGGCCTGCCCGATCCCGGCGAGGACCGCCAGCAGGTACAGCTGGTAGAAGGCCTGGATGTGCGACAGCGGGGCGTCCCGGTACGCCGACACCGTCGACGGGTCGACCGACACCCCGTCGAACACGGTCGTGCCGGACGCCGTCAACCGCTGCCCGAAGCCGTCCCAGTCGTCGATGCTCGTCACGCCCGGCGCGGAGGCATCGACGGCGAACGTCACGCGCTCCCCGTCACGGTCCGCCGCCAGGTAGATCCAGTCCGCGTAGAGCGTGCCGGTCGAGTAGTACTTCGTGCCGTCGAGTCGCGCCGCCCCGGGCCCGGACGGCGTCACCGTCGTCGAGATGTCGGCCAGGGTCGTCCCGGTCCGCTCCGAGGTCGCGTTCCCGATGATCGCTCCGTCGACGATGCGTTGGAGCCACTCGTCCCGGCCGGCGGACGACGGCCGCAGCAGCACGAGCTCGGTGTACCCGAAGTGTCCCCGCCACAGGTGCGCGATGTTCGAGTCCGCCGCCGCCAGGTCCGCCACCAGGTGCGCGAGTTCGACCAGCGTCACGCCGAAGCCGCCGCGGTCCTCCGGCACCCGCAGCCGCCCGAACCCCGCGTCGGCGAGCGCCCGGACCTCGGCGTGCGGCAGCGGCCGGTCACCGGGCTTCCCGGACGCGAGCTCACGCTCGACCGCGCCGTCGCGGATGGTCGCGAACACGGGCGCGAAGCGTTCGCGCAGGGTCGCCAGACGGTCGGCCGGGAGGCCCGCCACACGTCCGTCGGTCGTCGTCGCGGCCGTCACGCGGGCACCTCCACCGCGCGGCTCGCGTCGTCCGCGTGGGCTGCGGTCGCGCCGGCGCCGCCCGTGAACGCTCCACGCCACTGCCGGGCGGGGTGCGAGTCCGGCAGCTGTGCGTGGCCGAAGAGCTTCTCGCGCAGGGTGCCCTCGCGGTACTCGGACTGCATCAGTCCGCGCTCCTGCAGGGTCGGCGCGATGTGGTCGACGAACTCCTCGTACGATCCGGGCAGCGTCCAGTTGATGACGTTGACGCCGTCGACGCCCGCCCGCTGCCAGTCGGCGAGCTCGTCGGCGATCTGCTCCGGCGTCCCGACGACCCGGGCGCGGAGCTTCGCGGACAGTCGAGCGAGGTCGGCGATGGTCGGTTCGCGGTCCCCGGCGGCCTCGCGGAGCCACTGCAGGTGCGACTGTCCGGCGTGGGTGCGGACCTCGGACAGCGGGGTGTCCGGGTCGAGGGGCTCGCCGGTGTCCGGGTCGAAGCCGAGGTTCGAGTGCACCAGGAACCCGTCGGCCGCCAGGTACTCGTCGATCTCCGCTTCCTTCGCCTTCGCCTCGGCCTCGGTGGAGCCGGTGACGAAGGTCAGGCCGAGGAAGAACGCGATGTCGTCCCGCTGCCGGCCGGCGGCCTCGGCCAGGTCACGGGTCTCGCGGATGAGCTGTTCGGTGGCGTCCCGGTTCGAGGTGAGGATGAACTGGGCCTCGGCGTTCCGGGCGGCGAAGGCACGGCCGGCCGGCGACGACCCGGCCTGGAACAGCACCGGGGTCCGCTGCGGCGACGGTGCCGACAGGTGCGGGCCCTGCACGTCGTAGCGCTTGCCGTGGTGGTCGATGCGGTGCACCCTGTCGGGGTCGGCGTAGCCACGGACGGGGTCCTTCAGCACGGCGCCGTCCTCCCACGAGCCCTCCCAGAGCTTCGCGCAGACCTCGAGGTACTCCTCGGCCCAGACGTAGCGCTCGTCGTGCTCCTCGAGCCGGTCGGCCCCGAAGTTCCGGGCGGCGCTGTCGAGGGCGCTCGTGACGACGTTCCAGCCGATGCGGCCCCGGCTGATGTGGTCGAGCGTGGAGACCTTGCGGGCGAAGTCGAACGGGTGCGCCTGGATGACGCTCGAGGTGAACGCGAGCCCGAGGTGCTCGGTCGACACGGCGAGCGCCGAGAGCAGCACGGAGGGGTCGTTCGAGGGGATCTGCAGCCCCTCGCGCAGGTTGGTCGAGTAGTCGCCGCGACCGGGGCCGTAGGTCCCGACGACGTCGGCGAAGAACATCGCGTCGAACTTGCCGCGCTCGAGGGTCCTCGCCAGGTCGGTCCACAGCGTCACGTCGTCGAAGTCCGCCTGCCGGGCGTCGGGGTGCCGCCACAGGCCGTGCTGGATGTGCGAGGTCGTGTTCATGACGAAGGCCGCGAAGCGCAGCGGGCGGTTCGGTGCATCGCTCATGTGTCCCATCGTGGTCGGCGGGCACCGCCCGACGACAGCGAAGTGACCTCCCGTTACGCGCGGTGTTCCCCGCGGCCCTGGACGCGACCATGCTCCTGAGGCATGCCGAGCCAGACCACCCTCACCGCGCCTCCAGGCCGTCCCGCTGCACCGTCGACCAGCGCGACCCGTCGTCGGGTCGCCCTCGCGTCGTTCGTCGGCACGACCGTCGAGTACTACGACTTCTACCTCTACGCGACGGCCTCGGCGCTGGTGTTCGCGCCGACGTTCTTCCCGTCCGTGACACCGGCTGTCGGGGTCATCGCGTCGTTCGCGACCTACGGCGTCGGGTTCGTGGCGCGGCCGCTCGGCGGGGTGATCGCCGGCCACCTGGGTGACCGGATCGGGCGGAAGAAGCTGCTCGTCGCGTCGCTGGTGCTGATGGGCATCGCGTCCACGCTGATCGGGGTCATCCCGTCCGCCGCGACCATCGGTGTCGGTGCCGTCGTGGCGCTCGTGTTCCTGCGGCTGCTGCAGGGCGTCGCGGCCGGTGCGGAGTGGGGCGGCTCGGCGCTGCTGTCCGTCGAGCACGCGCCGGAGCGGCACCGGGGGCTGTTCGGGGCGTTCACGCAGATGGGGTCGGCCGGTGGGATGCTCCTGGCGACCGGGGTCTTCACGCTCGTGCGGTCCCTGCTCGGCACCGAGGCGTTCCTGGCCTGGGGCTGGCGGCTGCCGTTCCTGTTCTCGGCGGTGATCGTGGCGGTCGGGCTCGTCATCCGGCTCGGTGTGCAGGACGCCCCGGTGTTCCAGGAGCTGCGCGCCTCGGGTGGGGTCGAGCGGTTCCCGGTGTGGCAGGCGATCCGGCAGCACCCGCGGTCGATCCTGGTGACGGCGGGCCTGCGCCTCGTGCAGCCGGCGCTGTACTCGATCCTGACGACGTACTCGCTGACCTACCTCGGCAACGTCCGGGGGCCATCGGGCTCGGACGCGGGGCTGCAGGCCGTGCTCGTGATCTCGGCCGTGTCGCTCGTGTCCACGCCGTTCTGGGGGTGGCTGTCCGACCGGGTCGGGCGGCGGGTGCTCACGATCTGGTCGGCGGTGGGCATCGCGGTGCTCATCTGGCCGTTCTTCGCGTTCCTCGACGCCGGGCCACTCGTGCTGCTGCCCCTCGTGGCGCTGATCGGGATGTGCGTGTTCCACGACAGCATCTACGGGCCGCAGGCGGCGTGGTTCGCGGAGCAGTTCCCGACCGGGCGGCGGTACTCGGGCATGTCGCTCGGGTACCAGATCGGGTCGATCTTCTCGGTGGGGCTGACGCCGCTGCTGGCCGCGGTGTTCGTGCAGCTCGGGGGCGGGTCGCCGTGGATCCTCTGCGGGTACCTCGGGGTGTACGCGGTGCTGACGATCGTGGCGGCGGTGTTCGCGGTGGATCCGCGGGCGGTGGCGCGGCGGGAGGCGGGCTGAGGTTTCGCGCTGGGCGACAGTTCTCGCCTTCCGGAGGCCGTGAGGTGTCGCTGAGCGCGAAACCTCGATGCTCGCCGCCGGCCTGCGCCGCGGGCCGTCGGCCGCCGCGGTGCGGCGCGGGCCCGCGCGCTACGTCCGCAGGACCACGTCGGCCAGGGCGGCCGGGTCCTCGGCGGCGATGAAGGCCTGTTCCTGCGCGGCCCAGCGGTCCCACTCGCGTGCGAAGACCTCGCCGTCGCGTCCGATCGCCCGGTCCCAGCGCACGGCGTCGTCGGCCTCGAGCCACACCCGCAAGGACGCCAGCGGTGCCGACGCCCGCGACAACGCCCCGCACCCCTCGACGACGATCGGCAGGTCGGGGTCCACCGACGCCCAGTCCGCGGCTGCATCGGCCGCCCAGTCCCAGCGCCGGTACCCGCTCGGTGCTCCGAGGACGTCCGTCACCACGGCGTCGGCAGCCGCACGCAGGCCGTCCCACCCCGGGTACAGGTCGTCCAGGTGCACGAGCTGCGCACCGAGCTGCTCCGCGACCTGTGCTCCGAGGGTGGTCTTGCCCGTGCCGGACCGGCCGTCGATGAGCACGACGGCGCGCCGACCCGTGGCAGCGGCGACACCGGCGGCAGCAGCGGCCAGGCCGGGGGCGAGGTCACCGGCGGCGGTGCGCGTCGCGGCCGTCGCGCCGTCGCCGGCCGACGTCTGCGTCGGCCGGTCGGTGCCCGTCGTGCCGGCTGCAGGCTCCGCGTCAGGCACGCCACGTCCCCACGCTCACCGCGACCGCGATCGACACCGCGCCGATGCCGACCAGCGCCGCCACCATCGCCCACTCCGGCCCGGCGAACCGCGCGACCCGCGCCCAGGTCCGCCGTCCGGGAGCACCGAACCCCCGTGACTCCATCGCCACCGCCAACGTCGTCGCCCGGCGCAGCGCGAGCACGAGCAGCGCGAACGCCATCGTCGCCCCGCGGCGGAGCCGTCCGGAGTCGGCCAGCCCTCGGGCACGCCGCGCCATCGCGAGCTGTCGCCAGTCGTCGACGAGCAAGGTCATCATCCGGACGGCGGCGAGCGCCCCGAGCACGAAGCGCGCGGGCAGCCGGAGCACCTGCGCGAGCCCGTCGGCCAGGTCGGTCGGGTCGACCCGCACGAACAGCGCGATGGCCGGCACCCCCACCGCGAGGACCCGGAGCGCGGTCGCCAACGCCAGCGTGAGTGACCCGTCGGTGACGTGCGCGAACCCGAGGTCGAACCACTCCCGACCCGAGGGCCTGCCGTACAGCGCGATGCTCACCGCCGTCAGCGGGACCGCGAGGAGCACCGGTGCGAGTCGGAGCAGCAGGGTCCGGACCGGCAGGCGCAGGAGCGGCAGGAGTGCGAGTTCGAGCGCCAGGGCGACGGCGGCGGAGACGACGTCGAGGCTGAGCACCAGGCAGACGCCGAGGGCGAGCACACCGATCAGCGAGGCGACCGGCTGGACGCCGGGGATGCCGGTCGCGCGGGCCGGCAGCGGTCGTCGCAGGGGGTTCGTGCGGTCGGTTCGGTCCGCCGCGTCCGCCGCGTCCGGCGCGTCCGTGCGGTCGGCCGTGTCGATCCGGTCTGGAGGCCCGGGGCGGCTTCCGGCTGTCGGTCCCGTCTTCGGGGTGGTCGCGTCCGACGGCCCCGGGTCGCGCCCGACGGTCCGGGCGCCGTCCGGCCCGAGCACGACCTCGTCGGCGTCGAGTGCCCGGACGAGATCGCGGTCGTGGGTGACCGCCACCACCGTGGTGCCGGCGTCGGCCAGGGCTCCGAGCCGCCCGACGACGGCCTGCCACGTGGCACGGTCCTGCCCGGAGGTCGGCTCGTCGAGCACGACGACCGGCGGCCGGGCCGCGATGACCGAGGCGATCGCGAGTCGTCGTTGTTCGCCCCCGGACAGCGTGAAGGGGTTGGCGTCGGCCAGGTGTGCGAGCCCGAACTCGTCGAGCAGCGCGGTGGCTCGTTCGGCGGCGTCCGGCGCGTCGAGTGCTCGGGGGCCGGCCTCGATCTCCTCGCGGACGGAGCGGGCGACGAACTGGTGCTCGGGGTCCTGGAACACCGTGCCGATCCGGGCGGCGAGTTCCCGGCTCGTCCAGGCGTGGGGCGCTGTGCCGATGCCGTCGGCGAGGGCGTCCGTGGCGCGGAGCTCACCGGCTGCCGGTGGGAGCAAGCCCGCGAGGGTCAGCCCGAGCGTGGACTTGCCCACGCCGTTCGGTCCGGTGACGGCGAGGACCTGCCCTGCCCGGAGCCCGAGGTCGATGCCGTTCCCGACCGACTGCTTCCCCCGAGCCGTGCCGAGCCCCCGGGCCGCGAGCAGCACCGCTGTCCCCAGGTCACGCTCCCCCGCGTCGACCCCCTCACCGGGCTCCCCCTCGCCGAGCGGGCGGAATGCCGCGGTCGCCCCGCCGGACGCCCCGGGCATTTCGCCCGCTCGTCCAGCCGACGTCATCTCCCGCGCCCCCTCGCCGGGCTCCCCCTCACCGAGCGGGCGGAATGCCGCGGTCGCTCCGCCGGACGCCCCGGGCATTTCGCCCGCTCGTCCGCGCGCACGCTGCAGCCGCCGCGCAGAACCACGCTCCGGTTCGGCACCGGGCACCCAGACCCCGGCCGCCGTGAGTGCCTCGCCGTGGTCCGCCAGCACCCGGGCCGGCGGACCGTCCGCGACCACGCCGCCGCCCGGTTCGAGCAGCACGAGCCGATCGACCAGGTCCAGCCAGGTGCCGATCCGGTGCTCCACCACGAGCAGCGTCGCGCCGGTCTCGTCGAGCAGTGCCCGGACGGCGTCGTGCACCTGCGCCACGCCGTCCGGGTCGAGGTTCGCGCAGGGTTCGTCGAGCACGAGCGCACCCGGCCGCATCGCGAGCACGCCCGCGAGCGCCAACCGCTGCCGCTGCCCACCGGACAGCTGCGCGGTGGAGCGGTCGAGCGGCAGGTCGAGGCCGACGACGTCGAGCGCCGTCCGCACCCGGTCCCAGGTCTCGTCGCGGGGGACGCCGGCGTTCTCGCAGCCGAAGGCCACGTCGTCGCCGACCCGGGACATCACCGTGTGCGCCTCGGGGTCCTGCATGACGAGACCGACACGCCCGCGGACCGCGCGGGGGTCGGCCTCGTCGACCAGGAGTGTCCCCTGCACCGAAGCGGCGGTGTCGTCGGTGGCGTCGGGCTCGTCGGGCAGCACGCCGGCGACCGCTCGCAGGAGCGTCGACTTGCCGGCACCGGACGGCCCGACGACGGCGACCCGCTCCCCCGGCTGGACGGTCAGGTCGACGTCACGGACGGCCCAGGCGTCGCGCTCCGGGTACCGCCAGCCCCAGCCACGGAACGCGATGCGCGCCCCGCGGACGCCGGCACCTGCGCCGGCGTCGCCGCCGGTGGAAGGGGACGTCGCCGACGGAGCGGGCACGGTCACACCATTGCGCGGGGTTCGCGACGGCTGTGCTCGCGGCCGGCCGCGAAGGACGACAGCACCCCGGTGCGGGCGAGAGCCCGGACGATGAGCCACGATCCCGCCCCCGCGATCACGGCACCGGAGATGACCGCACAGATCACGTAGACGACCTTGAAGGCGACGTCGAGCCCCGGGTACCAGAGGACGGTGTCGTTGATGCCGAGCGCGAGTCCGGCCGCGGCACCGGCGAGCACGACGACCGGCAGGCGGTAGACGCGGTACAGGAACAGCGCGAGGACGATCTCGGCGCCGAGGCCTTGGACGAGCCCGGCCTCGAGCGTGAGCCATCCCCACTGGGTGCCGAACAACGCCTCGACCGAGGCGGCGACCATCTCGCCGTAGAGCGCGGCGCCGGGCTTGCGGACGACGATCGCGACGATCGGTCCGGCGAGCAGCCAGACCCCGCCGAACAGGGCCTTCGTGCCGGGGAGCACGAGGTCCATGACGGCGCTGATGGGCTCGTAGCCGAACTCCCAGAGCCGGAAGACGACTCCGAGGGCCACCGCGAGGACACTCGCGACGACGATGTCGACGACCCGCCAACGCAGCGATCGCCGCGGAGCGGTGGTGACGGTTGTGGACGTGCCTGAAGGCATGCTGCTGACTCCTCCCTGCGCCGGCATGATCCGGATCAGGTTCGACGGTCGGAGCGCCGATCGCTCCCTCTCAGCCCGGCGGTCCCGGACTCCCGTGTGTGTGCCAGCAGTCTAGACGCGGTCGCGACCGCGTGACGGACTGGAGGCCCGTGGCGGCGTCGCCACGGGCCTCCAGTCCGTCAGGTGGTCACTTCTTGAGCGCGCGCACCAGCTTGCGGAGGACACGCCCGGCCACCCACACGAAGGGGATGCCCACGACGATCAGCGAGATCGGGTTCGGCTCGAACACGAGGTCCTTGCCCGGACGGCGCACGTAGGCGCCGACGGGGGCCGACAGGCCGCCGCCACCGCCGCCACCGTTCTCGTCGTCCCCGCCGCCACCGAAGCCGAACCAGCTGACGGACACGGGGATGAGGGTCTGGTCGCCGACCTCGACGGGTTCTCCGTAGTTCGTGGAGACCCCGAGCGGGCGGACCTGGTCTGCGATCTTCGAGACGATGTTGGCCATGCGCGCGACGCTACTCGTCCGTTCCTCCACAGGCCGCGGGGCGCATCACGCATCCACAGCTGGGGCTTGTCTGCGGACGCGGACGAGCGCCGCCGATATGTTGGCCGCACCCACACCTGGAGGACCGTTTGCACACCTGGCCCGGAAACCCGTACCCGCTCGGGGCGACCTACGACGGGAGCGGCACGAACTTTGCGCTGTTCTCCGAGGTCGCCGAGCGCGTCGAACTCTGTCTGTTCGATTCCGACGGCAACGAAGAATGCGTCCGCCTGCTCGAGGTGGATGCCTACGTCTGGCACGCGTACCTCCCCAACATCGGCCCCGGGCAGGAGTACGGCTTCCGCGTGCACGGCCCGTACGACCCGGACTCCGGCGCGCGCTGCAACCCGTCGAAGCTCCTGCTCGACCCGTACGCCAAGGCGACGAGCGGCGAGATCGACTGGGACCAGTCGCTCTTCTCGTACACGTTCGGCGACCCGGACTCGACCAACGACGAGGACTCCGCGTCGCACATGATGAAGGGCGTCGTGATCAACCCCTTCTTCGACTGGCAGGGTGATCGCCCGCCGCGCACGCCGTACGGCGAGACCGTCATCTACGAAGCGCACGTCAAGGGGCTCACGGAGACCCACCCGGACGTGCCGGAAGAGCAGCGCGGCACCTACGCCGGCGTCGCCCACCCCGCGGTCATCGAGCACCTGCAGCGCCTCGGCATCACCACGCTCGAGCTCATGCCGGTGCACCAGTTCGTGAACGACTCGACCCTGCAGGACAAGGGGCTGTCGAACTACTGGGGCTACAACACCATCGGTTTCTTCGCGCCGCACTCGGCGTACTCGTCGTCGGGCGACCAGGGCCAACAGGTCCAGGAGTTCAAGACGATGGTGCGCGAGCTGCACCGCGCCGGCATCGAGGTCGTCCTCGACGTCGTCTACAACCACACCGCCGAGGGCAACCACCTCGGCCCGACGCTGTCGTTCCGCGGCATCGACAACGCGGCCTACTACCGCCTGGTCGACGACGACAAGAAGTTCTACATGGACTACACGGGCACGGGGAACTCGCTCAACGTCGGGCACCCGCACTCGCTGCAGCTCATCCTCGACTCGCTCCGCTACTGGGTGACCGAGATGCACGTCGACGGGTTCCGCTTCGACCTCGCCTCGGCACTCGCCCGCGAGTTCTACGAGGTCGACCGGCTGTCGGCCTTCTTCGAACTGGTGCAGCAGGACCCGATCGTGTCGCAGGTCAAGCTCATCGCCGAGCCGTGGGACGTCGGCCCCGGTGGCTACCAGGTCGGCAACTTCCCGCCCCAGTGGTCCGAGTGGAACGGCAAGTACCGCGACACCGTCCGTGACTTCTGGCGCGGTGAGTCGTCGACGCTCGGCGAGTTCGCCTCCCGGATCTCCGGCTCGGCCGACCTGTACGAGCACGACGGCCGCACGCCCAAGGCGAGCATCAACTTCATCACCGCGCACGACGGCTTCACGCTGTACGACCTGGTGGCCTACAACGAGAAGCACAACGAGGCCAACGGCGAGGACAACAACGACGGCGAGAGCCACAACCGGTCGTGGAACTCCGGCGCCGAGGGCCCGACCGACGACGAGTCCGTGAACGCCCTGCGGCTGCAGCGTCGCCGGAACTTCCTGGCGACCCTGCTCCTGAGCCAGGGTGTCCCGATGATCGCGCACGGCGACGAGCTCGGCCGGTCGCAGTCCGGCAACAACAACGTCTACGCGCAGGACTCCGAGCTCAGCTGGATCGACTGGGACAGCGCGGACGAAGACCTCATCCAGTTCACCGCCGACGTGGTGAAGCTGCGGCACGACCACCCCACGTTCCGCCGGACCCGGTACTTCAACGGCCGTCCGGTCCGTCGTGGCGAGGGCGAGCCACTGCCCGACGTGGTCTGGCTGACCCCCTCGGGCGAAGCGATGGACCCCGAGGACTGGGACTCCGGCTTCGGCAAGAGCGTCGGCATGTACCTGAACGGCGAGGGCATCCGCGGACGCGACGCCCGTGGTGAGCGCGTCACCGACGTCGGCTTCATCACGTACTTCAACGCCCACGACGACGTCGTGACGTTCACGCTCCCGCCCGAGGAGTACTCCCCCGGCTGGACCGTCCGGATCGACACCGCCGACCCCGGCGCCCGCGACGAGGTGCTCGACGCGGGCACCCCGCTCGACGTCCCCGCCCGGTCGATGATCGTGCTGCGTGCCGAGCCCGACCACGAGGTCACCAGCACCCCGGTCGACGCCGAGCAGAACGGCGCCCCCGCACCGGACGCCCCGCAGGACGCCGTCACCCCGGTGAACCCGGCCGGTTCCACCGCACCGAGCGGAACCGCCCGATGACCGCCGGAACGCCCGGCGCCGCGAACCGCGTCCCCGCGTCGACGTACCGGCTGCAGGTCTCGGCCGACTTCGACCTCGACGCTGCCCGCGACCTGGTCGACTACGTGCACGACCTCGGCGCCGACTGGCTGTACCTGTCGCCGGTGCTGCAGGCCGAGTCCGGGTCGAACCACGGCTACGACGTGGTCGACCACACGCGGGTCGACACCGACCGCGGCGGCGACCAGGCGATGCGAGCGTTGGCCGAGGCCGCGCACGCCGTCGGGCTCGGGGTCATCGTCGACGTGGTGCCGAACCACGTCGGCGTCGCGACCCCCGAGTCGAACCCGTGGTGGTGGTCCCTGCTCGAACTCGGGCAGAGCTCCCCCGTGGCGTGGGCCTTCGACGTGGACTGGGAGGCCGGCGACGGCAAGCTCCGGGTCCCCGTGCTCGACGACCGGCTGCTCGAGGCGGTCACGCTCGACACGTCCGACGCCGAGCGTCCGGTGCTCCGCGTCGGCGAGACCGCCTACCCCACCGCCCCCGGAACGGTGCACGACGGCGACACCGTCGAGACCGTCCACGACCGCCAGCACTACGCGTTCGTGCACTGGAAGCGCGCCGACCACGACCTGAACTACCGCCGGTTCTTCGCGGTGAACACCCTCGCGGCGATCCGCGTCGAGGAGCCCGAGGTCTTCGCGGCCTCGCACGGGGTCATCGGCGGCTGGTTCCGCGACGGGCTCGTCGACGGCCTGCGCATCGACCACCCGGACGGGCTGTACGACCCGGCGGGCTACTTGCAGGACCTGGCGGACCTGACCGGTGGGGCGTACACCCTCGTCGAGAAGATCCTCGAGCCCGGCGAGCAGCTGCCGAGCTCGTGGCCGGTCGACGGCACCACCGGGTACGACGCCCTCGGGGTGCTCGACCGCGTGTTCGTCGACCCCGCGGGTGAACAGGCGCTGACCGCGGCGTCGGGCGCCGAACCGACCGACTGGCAGCAGCTCACGCACGACACCCGACGGGGCATCGCCGACGGCATCCTCGGCAGCGAGGTCGAGCGGCTCGCACGCCTGCTCGCGCCGAGCGCCGCGACGGAGACGATCACGCACGAGCGGATCGTCGACGCGGTCGCCGAGATCGTGGCCTCGTTCGACGTGTACCGCACGTACCTGCCCGAGGGCGCCCACCACCTCATCACCGCGCTCGAGCGCGCCGCCGAGGCCCGCCCGGACCTCGACGACGTCATCGACCGGATCGCACCGGCACTCGTCGACCCGACGAACGCCGCGGCGGTCCGACTGCAGCAGACCAGCGGCATGGTGATGGCGAAGGGCGTCGAGGACACGGCGTTCTACCGCACCTCACGCCTGTCGTCCCTGAGCGAGGTCGGCGGCGACCCGAGCGTCTTCGCGGTCTCGGTGGCGGACTTCCACCAGGCACAGCGCGAACGGCTCGGCAGCTGGCCGCACACCATGACGACGCTCACCACCCACGACACCAAGCGCAGCGAGGACACCCGCGCCCGCATCGCCGTGCTGGCCGAGCTCGGCGACGAGTGGGCTGCCACCCTCGAGCGTTTGCAGTCGCTCGTGCCGTTGCAGGACCGCGTGTTCGCCGACCTGCTCTGGCAGGCGATCGTCGGTGCCCGGCCCGCCAGCCGTGAGCGTCTGCACGCGTACGCCGAGAAGGCCTCCCGCGAAGCCGGTGACAGCACCACCTGGACCGAGCCCGACGAAGCGTTCGAGCAGCAGATGCACGCGATCGTCGACGCCGCGTTCGACAACCCGGACGTGGTCGCCGTGCTCGACGCCCTCGACGAGCAGATCGACGCCGCGGGGTGGTCGAACGGTCTCGCCCAGAAACTCGTCCAGCTCACCGCCCCGGGCGTTCCCGACGTCTACCAGGGCACCGAGTTCTGGGACCGCTCGCTCGTCGACCCCGACAACCGTCGTCCGGTCGACTACGCCGAGCGGCGTCACGTGCTCGCCGAGCTCGACGGCCCGGACGACGACGGCCCCGAGGACCTGCCGGCCATCGGCATCGACGGTGCCGCGAAGCTCCTGGTCACGACCCGCGCACTGCGCATCCGTCGGGACCACCCGGAGCTGTTCACCCGGTACCTGGAGCTCGAAGCCACCGGCAGCGCGGCCGACCACGTCATCGCGTTCGACCGCGGCGGTGCCGTGACGATCGCGACGCGTCTGCCGATCGGCCTCGACCGGGTCGGCGGCTGGGGCGACACGCTGGTGCACGCCGTCCCCGTCGAGCGCATCGACCTGCTCACCGGCCGACACGTCCCCGCCGACCGCGGGATCCCGCTGGCCGACCTGCTCACCACCTACCCGGTCGCGCTCCTCGTGCCCGCCGACGCGATCGGTGCAGCCGACCACGCCGACGCGGTGACCGCCGTGTCCGACGCGAGCGGTGCCTCCCGGCCCGCCGCCGACCGCACGACGGACGCCACCGAGACCGACGCGCAGGCCGAGATCGACATCCTGGAGGGTCACGCATGACCGCACCCGACCGTTACGCCGTCTGGGCGCCCGAGCCGGACCGGGTCCGGCTCGTCGTCGACGACGTCGAGTACCCGCTCACCAAGGGCGACGACGACTGGTGGTCCACCGACGCCGTGATGCCGGTCGTCGGTGCCCGGTACGGCTTCCGCATCGGCGACGACGACGCGATCCGACCGGACCCGCGCAGCCGGTACCAGCCCGAGGGCGTGCACGGCGCGTCCGAGGTCGTCGACCCCGCACGGTTCGCGTGGACCGACGAGTCGTGGACCGGACGTCCGGCCCGCGGTGCCGTGATCTACGAGATGCACATCGGTACCTACACGCCCGAGGGCACGCTCGACGCCGCCGCCCAGAAGCTGGACCACCTGGTCGAGCTCGGGGTCGAGTTCGTCGAGCTGCTCCCCGTCAACGCCGTCAACGGCGAGTGGAACTGGGGCTACGACGGTGTCGGCTGGTTCTCCGTGCACGCCCCGTACGGCGGCCCGGACGCCTACGACCGGTTCGTCGACACGGCGCACGCGCTGGGGCTCGGCGTCATCCAGGACGTCGTCTACAACCACCTCGGACCGAGCGGCAACTACCTGCCGCTGTACGGCCCGTACCTGCTGGCCGGGCTCGGCAACACCTGGGGCGACTCGGTGAACGTCGAGCACCCCGAGGTCCGTCGGTACGTGCTCGACAACGTGCGCATGTGGTTCCGCGACCACCACGTCGACGGGCTGCGGCTCGACGCCGTGCACGCGATCCGCGACACCACCCGCCCGCACGTGCTGGCGTCGATGGCCGACGAGACCGACGCCTACTCGTCCTTCATCGGCCGTCCGCTGTCGCTCATCGCGGAGTCCGACCTCAACGACCCGGTGATGTTCCGGCCGCGTGAAGCCGCCGGGTACGGCCTCGCCGGGCAGTGGTCGGACGACTTCCACCACGCCGTGCACGTGGCGCTCACCGGCGAGACGAACGGCTACTACGCCGACTTCGCCCCGCTGTCGGCGCTGGCGAAGGTGCTCGAGGACGGCTTCTTCCACGACGGCACGTGGTCGTCGTTCCGCGGCAAGCGGCACGGCCGGCCGATCGACCGCGGGACCTCCCCCGCAACGGCCCTGGTCGTCGCGAACCAGAACCACGACCAGATCGGGAACCGCGCCGCCGGCGATCGGCTCGCCGCGACGCTCGACGACGAGGGGCTCGTGATCGCCGCGGCCCTGACGCTGCTCGGGCCGTTCACGCCGATGCTGTTCATGGGCGAGGAGTTCGCGGCCTCGACGCCGTGGCAGTTCTTCACCTCGCACCCGGAGCCCGAGCTCGGCAAGGCCACCGCCGAGGGGCGCATCGCCGAGTTCGCCGAGCACGGCTGGGACGAGTCAGCGGTGCCGGACCCGCAGGACCCGACGACGTTCACCAACTCCAAGCTCGACTGGGCCGACGTCAGCTCCGAGCGCGGTGCGGCGATCCTGCGGGCCTACCGGGTGCTCATCGCCCTGCGGCGCACCGACCAGGCGTTCGTCGACCACCGCTACGAGGCGAACGCCGTCCGCTTCAGCGAGGACCGCCGCTGGCTCGTGCTCACGCGCGGGCTGCTCGGCCCCGACGTGGCGCCGGTGCACGTCGTGGTGAACTTCGCCGACGACGCAGCCGAGGTGCCGGTGCCTGACGCCGTGGGCGAAGAGCTCTACGGCTTCGGCGCGACCGAGGTCGATGCCGGCGTCGTCCGGTTCCGCGGCCGCGGCGTGGTCGTGCTGCGCTAGCCGACCGCGGGCTGCGCGAGCCACCGCTGGCAGCACACACGAACGGCGACGAACCCCCCGGGTCCGTCGCCGTTCGTGCGTGCAGGCGCTCGCGTGTCCCCGGCGTCAGCCCGCGTGGTCGGCGACCGCGTGCGCGTTCTTCCGCACGGACGGCAGCTTGCGGTGGTCCTTCACCAGGGAGCGGGTCTCGCGGATCCGGCGGTCGATGCCCCACTTCGTCACGAGTGCCAGGCTCTCGCGCACGATGTTGCCGCTCATCTTCGAGACGCCGAACTCCCGCTCGGTGAACGTGATCGGGGTCTCCACGACCCGGAGACCCGCCTCGAGGGCACGCCAGCACAGGTCCACCTGGAAGCAGTACCCCTTCGACGCGACCCCGGCGAGGTCGATCCGCTCGAACGCCCGCGAGGTGAACACCCGGAACCCGCCGGTCGCGTCGCGCACCGCGATGCCCAGGGCGAGCCGCGTGTACAGGTTGCCGCCGCGGGAGAGCAGGAGGCGGTACCAGGGCCAGTTCTCGACCTTGCCGCCCTTGATCCACCGGGAGCCGAGCACCAGGTCGTTCGAGTCGGCGAGCTCGAGCATCCAGGGCAGGTACTCGGGGTGGTGGGAGCCGTCGGCGTCCATCTCGACGAGCTTGGCGTAGCCGTGTTCCAGGCCCCACGCGAAGCCGGACAGGTACGCGCCGCCCAGGCCGTCCTTGACGGTGCGGTGCATGACGTGCACCCGGTCGGTCTCGCGGGCGATGGCGTCCGCGATGTCGCCGGTGCCGTCGGGTGAGTTGTCGTCGACGACGAGCACGTGCACGGAGTCGTCGGTCGCGGCCAACGTGCGCTCGACGATCGGCCGGACGTTCTCGGCTTCGTCGTAGGTCGGGATGATGACCAGGGTCTCGCTCATGGTGCTCCTCGTGCTCCACCCGAATGTACCGAACGGAGGCTGCGCTCCTCCGCGGAGCGCGCTGCGAACACGGTCAGCGTGACCGGTCCTCGCCTGGACGTGGGCGGGTTGGACACGCACCGAGACGGACGGGAGGCCCGGTGCCAGCTGGCACCGGCCCTCCCGTCCGTCGGTCGGTTGCGTCTACGCGGGGCGCGACGACGGGGACACGTTCTTGGACGCGTCCCGTTCCGGGATGTCGCCGAGTGCCTCGTCGATCGCCGCGAGGGCGTCCGCGTCGAGCTTGACGCCGGCGGCCTTGACGTTGTCGGTGACCTGCTGCGGACGCGAGGCACCGACGATGGCGCTCGCGACGTTCTCGTTCTGCAGGGTCCACGCGATCGCGAGCTGCGCGAGCGTGAGGCCGGCCTGGTCGGCGACGGGCTGCAGGCGCTGCACGGCTTCGAGGACCTCGTCGCGCATGAACCGCTTGATCATGTCCGCGCCGCCCTTCTCGTCCGTGGCACGCGAGCCCTCGGGCAGGGGCTGACCCGGCTTGTACTTGCCGGTCAGGACGCCCTGCGCGATGGGCGACCAGACGATCTGCGACAGGCCGAGCTGCTTCGACGCGGGGACGACCTCGCCCTCGATGACCCGCCACAGCATCGAGTACTGCGGCTGGTTCGAGATGAGCTGGAAGCCGAGTTCCTTGGCCAGTGCGGCACCGGCGCGGATCTGCTCGGCAGACCACTCGCTGACGCCGATGTAGAGCGCCTTGCCCTGGCGGACGACGTCGGCGAAGGCCTGCATCGTCTCTTCGAGGGGGGTCTCGTAGTCGTAGCGGTGCGCCTGGTAGAGGTCGACGTAGTCGGTCTGCAGTCGCTCGAGCGAGCCGTCGATCGACTCCATGATGTGCTTGCGGCTGAGGCCGACGTCGTTGTGCCCCTTCGGGCCGGTCGGCCAGTAGACCTTCGTGAAGACCTCGAGGGACTGGCGTCGCTCGCCCTTGAGCGCCTCGCCGAGGACGGTCTCGGCGGCGGTGTTGGCGTACGTGTCCGCGGTGTCGAACGTGGTGATGCCGGCGTCGAGCGCTGCCCGCACGCACTGGGTGGCGACGTCGTTCTCGACCTGCGAGCCGTGCGTCAGCCAGTTGCCGTAGGTGATCTCGGAGATCTTGAGTCCGGAGTTGCCCAGGTACCTGAATTCCATGTTCCCGACGCTACTGGAGTGAGCGCGCACGTGAGGGGTCCCGCGAGTGCCTGTCGGGGTGGCGGGCGTGTGGGGCGTGTGCGGTGGTCGGGTCGGGTCGGGGTCGGGACCCGCGAGCGGGCGAAATGCCACGGTGCTCTTGCCAGCCGACCCACACATTTCGCCCGCTCGCCTGGATGACCCCGGGCTGCGACTTCCGCGCTCCCTGCGATCGCCTCCACCCCCGCGAGCGGGCGAAACACCGCGGTGCGGTCGGCAGCCGGCACGGTGTTTCGCCCGCTCGCGGGGGCAACTGTCCCTCCACATGGGCGAGGGCGGGCAAGTCGTCCACAGAGGAGGCCCGACTCCCGTCCTCGGGGTCGGCTCGCCGTCACGCTGTGGAGATGACCGCAAGACGCCGACTCCCGATGGCACTCCGCGACGCTTCGTTCCGGGTACGGGACGCGCTGCACAGAGGCGTTTCGCGGGGCCGACTCGAGGCTCGAGATCTCGTCCGCCCGTTCCACGGCATCCGATCAGCGTTCCCACCGGAGTCCGTGGATGAACGCGCAAGGGCGCTCGCTCCTCGACTCCGCCCCGATCAGGTCTTCAGTCACGTCACTGCGGCAGCGATCATCGGCGTTCCGCTCCCCCGTCGTCTCGAACGCGATCAGCGGTTGCACGTCACGACGATCGGGACCGACCAAGCGCTCCGGGTCCGCGCCACGGTTGGCCACCGAGCCCGGTACGGATCTGTCCGCGCGACGATCGCACGAGGAGTGCCACTGACCACTCCGGCCGACACGTTCGTCGCACTGGGCTCGATGCTGACGCTCGACGAACTCATCGTCGCGGGCGATGCGCTCGTGGGGTGGCTCGGCTGGGCGACGCTCGACGAACTCGTCCAGGCCGTCCGACGACGACGGGGCATCCGCGGGATCGTGAAGCTCCGCCTCGCGCTCGACGAGGTCCGGAGGGGATCTCGGTCTCCCGGAGAGACCCGGACACGGCTGGCACTCGTCCGCCGCGGACTCCCGGAACCGGCACTCAACCACGATGTCGTCGTCGACGGGCAGTGGGTCGCATGTGTGGACCTCGCCTACCCCGAGGCCAGGGTCGCGATCGAGTACGAGAGCGATCTGCACCGGACCGATCCAGCCACCTTCCGGAAGGACCTGACGCGCGGAGAGCACCTCAAGGACGTCGACTGGTGGCTCGTCAGAGCAACAGCAGACGACGTCGCGCACGGCGTCGACCGTTTCGTGGACCGCATCCGTCGGCTGCTCGAGGTCGGCGCCAGAGGAGCCCACGACACGCGGTTTGCGACACTTGGGTGAACAATGGTTGACGCTTCAACCAAAACGGTGCACACTGTCGTAGTATCAACTCGATGCAGGCGCATGGAACGCGTCGCACCGCAGACTCTCGTTCGGAAGAAGGACCACCATGACGCTCACCGCTGACACCGTTCCCGGCTACAAGACCGGCACCTGGAAGATCGACCCGACCCACTCCGAGGTCACGTTCTCGGTCCGCCACCTCGCCATCAGCAAGGTCAAGGGCAAGTTCGAGACGTTCGACGCCACCGTCGTCACCGCCGAGAACCCGCTCGAGTCGACCGTCGAGGCCAACATCGACGTCGCGTCGATCAACACCGGCCAGGAGCAGCGCGACCAGCACCTCAAGACGAGCGACTTCTTCCTCACCGAGGAGCACCCGCAGCTGACCTTCCGCTCGACGAGCATCGAGGCGAAGGGCGACGACCTGCACATCGCGGGCGACCTGACCCTGCGCGGCGTCACCAAGCCGGTCGTCCTCAAGGCCGAGCTGGGCGGCTTCACCACGGACGGCTACGGCCAGGTCAAGTTCGGTGCCGAGGCGACCACGAAGATCGACCGCACCGAGTTCGGTGTGAACTGGAACGCGGCGCTCGAGGCCGGCGGCTTCACGCTCGGCAACGACGTCACGATCAACCTCGACGTCCAGTTCGTCCTCCAGGCGGCCTGAGCCACCTCTGACTCAACGCCCGACTGAGGGCACCGAGCAGCACTCCCCGAACCCGAGAAGAACGCCCCGACTCCGCACGGAGTCGGGGCGTTCTTCATTGCCCGCCGCTCCCCCCGACCACGAGCGGGCGAAACACCCCGGAGCCTCGTCCTGTCTCGTCAGGCATTCCGCCCGCTCGAAGATGCCGGGCGCCGAAGTCGACGCCGATCCCCGCGATCACGCCCACGCCGGAGCCCGTGCCCACGCAAACCCCGACCCCCACGCCGAACGCACACGCACATGCTTACGAGCGGGCGAAACACCATGACGATCCCCGTAGCACGCCGGACATTTCGCCCGCTCGCGCAAGGACCCGGGCGGGAGGTGGGCGAGCGACCCCGGCGGAGATCGGAAGCGCGGCCGAGCGGGCGGAATGCCCGGGACACAACGGAGACGAAGTGCGGCATTTCGCCCGCTCGCGCAAGGGGTCCCACGGAGCAGCACGAAGGCGCGAGCAAGGGCAAGGGCGCGCGCACGAGCGCGCACCAGCGGGCACGAGCGACCGAGCGACCGAGCGCCGACCGGCCCCCGTCCGGCCCCCGCCCCCGCGTAACGTTGGCACGTGCGACGACACCGAGGGAATCCGCACGCCGGACCCCGAGTTGCACGGAACGCACCAACCACGAGCACGCCCGCACGACGAACAGGAGCACCACCATGGCCACCGACTGGATCGCGATGCAGGCCCTCGCGGCAGCCGAGTTCGGCCGCCGCGTCGCCGCCGTCGCCGACTGGGACGCCCCCACCCCCGACTCCGAGTGGACCACCCGCGACCTCGTCGCCCACGTCGTCGACGAGCAGCGCTGGATCCCGAAGCTCCTGACCGGGTGCGACTACGCCCAGGCCCAGTCCGACCTCGAGCCGATCGGCGACGACCTGGTGGCCGAGTGGCACCGGTTCGCCACGGCGGCCACCGACGCCTGGCGGAACGCCCCGCAGGACACCCCCGTGCACCTCAGCACCGACGTCGTGCCCGCCTCGCAGTACCTCACCGAGCAGACGAGCGACATCACGATCCACACGTGGGACCTCGCCCGTGCGACCGGCACCGAGGAGTCCCTGCCCGACGAGCTCGTCCGCGCCGTGTGGGAGTACTTCGAGCCGCAGATCGAGGACCTCGCCGCCACCGGCCTGTACGCACCCCCGGTCGACGTCACCGAGGACTCCCCGCTCCAGGTCCGCCTGCTCGCCGTCACAGGCCGTGATGCCAGAGTGACTGCATGACCACCGACACGAAGCGCCTCGGCAACTCGGGGCTCGAGATCAGCAACGTCGTCCTCGGCATGATGTCGTACGGCGACCCGGACCGCGGCTCGCACGCCTGGAGCGTCGGCATCGACGAGGCCCGCCCGTTCGTCCGTCGCGCGTTCGAGGCCGGCATCACGACCTTCGACACCGCGAACGTCTACTCGGACGGCAGCAGCGAGGAGATCACCGGCACGCTCCTCGCCGAGCTGGCTCCGCGCGAGGACGTCCAGGTCTTCACGAAGGTCTTCAACCGGATGCGTCCCGGCCGGAACGGCGCCGGGCTGTCCCGCGCGGCGATCATGCACGAGATCGACGCCTCCCTGACCCGGCTCGGCACGGACTACGTCGACCTGTACCAGATCCACCGCTTCGACCCGGTGACGCCGATCGAGGAGACCATGGAGGCCCTCCACGACGTCGTCAAGGCCGGCAAGGCGCGCTACATCGGCGCGAGCAGCATGTGGACGTGGCAGTTCGCCGAGATGCAGCACACCGCCGAGCGCCACGGCTGGACGAAGTTCGTGAGCATGCAGGACCAGTACAACCTGCTCGAACGCGAGGAGGAGCGCGAGATGCTCCCCTTCTGCGAGCACACCGGCGTCGGCGTCATCCCGTGGAGCCCCCTCGCCCGCGGTCGCGTCACCCGCCCCTGGGACGCCTCCGGGTCGGGCTCGCGCGCGCAGACCGACGAGTTCGGCAAGACCCTCTACAAGCAGGACGAGGACGCCAACCGTGCGATCGTCGACGCGGTCGAGGCCGTCGCCACCGAGCGCGGCGTCCCGATGGCGCAGGTCGCCCTGGCCTGGGTCGCCGGCAAGCCCGCGGTCTCCGCGCCCATCGTCGGCGCGACGAAGGAGCACCACATCGACGATGCGGTCGCAGCCGCCTCGCTGACGCTCACCGACGACGAGGTCACGCGACTCGAGTCCGCCTACACGCCCCGGGTGCCGTCGGGTTTCTGACGCCCCCACGAGCGGACGGGAGGCACGGTGCCAGCTGGCACCGTGCCTCCCGTCCGTCACGTGGTCGCGGTGACCGCCGTGGTCAGGCGACCGCGCTGCCGTCGGCGCGCTGCAGGCGCGCGATGCGCCGCCGCGCGGCCCGTTCGGAACCGGTCTGGTCGTCGAGCACCGCACCGATCCCGTCGAGCACGAGCTTCGTGGTGCGGACCACCGGCAGCTCCACCGGGCCGACGATCGGCGCACGGAGGCCGAGGAGCGACCGGTGCCGCGGGTCGAGCGTGGACACGGCGCCCTGGAACACCGCGCGGTAGCCGGGTCGCAGCAGGCGGGAGAGCGGCGGGTCCTTGATGAACCGGACGACGTCGCGGGTGCGCGAGTCGACCAGGAGTTCACCGCGGTCGAGGTATCCGTTCATCTGGGCACGGAGCTCCGCCTCGGACTCGGGCGGGTCGACGATGCGCATGAGCCGCCCGGCCTCGGCCCACTCGCGGACGTAGGCGTCGGCGCCTCCGGGGATCGGGCCTCCCCAGCGCTGGGCGGCGCGGAGGAACGCATCCGTGAAGGCGAGGTGCACCCACCGCGCCAGGTCCGGGTCGTTCGCCGCGTAGGGGCGGGCGGTGCCGTGCGCGTCGACGTACTGCCCGCGGACCCGCTCGTGCAGCCGGAGCACCCAGTCGCTGCCGCTGCGGGCGGTCTGCCGGTCGCCGTACGTGACGGTGGCGATCCACCGGCTGGTGCCCGCCAGGCGACCGAACGGGTCCTCGCGGTACCGGGAGTGGTCGGCGACACCGGCGAGCGCGCCGGGGTGCAGCGCCTGGACGAGCAGTGCCCGCACGCCGGCGACGATGCCGTGGCTCCCACCGTGCACCGCCCACGTGGCCGAGCCCGGACCGAAGAAGCCCGCGTCGGTGCCGTGTTCCAGGTCGTCCATCCAGGCTTCCGTGCCGGTCGAACCACCCGTGAACGTCCGGTTGAGGCGGGACCGGAAGACGTCGGAGACAGTGGACATGTCGTCATGTTCCGTCCGTCACCTGGGCGCGGGGGTGGCATCGCGCAAAGTGGCCCTCCCAGCGTGCACGGGGGTGGCCCACTAGGTTGGGTCGGGTGAGCATCGACACGCCTCGTCCCTGGCTTGCCTCGTACGCCCCGGGGGTCCCGCACGACATCGAGGAACAGAGTGGTTCCCTGTACGACCTGGTCGAGCAGTCGGCCCGGAAGTTCCCCAGGCAGGTCGCCCTCGAGTTCTTCAAGCGCACCACGAGCTACGCCGACCTCGAGGAGCAGATCCTCCGCGCGGCGAACGGCCTGCGGAAGCTCGGCGTGGGCGCGGGTGACCGCGTCGCCATCGTCCTGCCGAACTGCCCGCAGCACATCGTGGCGTTCTACGCGGTGCTGCGGCTCGGTGCGATCGTGGTCGAGCACAACCCGCTGTACACGCCGCGGGAGCTCCGCCACCAGTTCGAGGACCACGGCGCCAAGGTCGCCATCGCGTGGGACAAGTCCGTCGCGACGCTACAGGACTTCCCGGCCGACGTGCACCTGGACGCGATCGTCTCGGTCGACATCACCCGCGCCATGCCCCGGAGCACCCGGCTCGCCCTGGCGCTGCCGGTCGCGAAGGCCCGCGAGTCCCGCGCGAAGCTGACGGCGAAGGTGCGCGGCACGGTCAAGTGGGACGACCTCGCCGACACCCGCAAGCTGTCGAAGCGGCACCCGCGGCCGGCCACCGACGACGTCGCGCTGATCCAGTACACGTCCGGCACCACCGGGACGCCGAAGGGCGCGGTGCTGAGCCACCGGAACCTGCTGGCGAACGCCGCGCAGGCCCGGGCGTGGGTGCCGCAGATCCGCCGCGGCGACAACGTCGTGTACGCGGTGCTGCCGATGTTCCACGCCTACGGCCTGACGCTCTGCCTGACCTTCGCGATGAGCATGGCCTCGCGGCTCGTGCTCTTCCCCGCGTTCGACCCCGCCCTCGTCCTGACGGCGATCAAGCGCCACCCGCCGACGTTCCTGCCGGCCGTGCCGCCGATCTACGCGCGGCTGCAGCACGCGGCCGACTCGGCGAAGGTGTCGCTCAAGGGCATCGAGATCGGCATCTCCGGCGCCATGCCGCTGTCGCAGGACATCGTCGAACCGTGGGAGACCCGGACCGACGGCTACCTGGTCGAGGGCTACGGCCTGTCCGAGTGCTCCCCGGTCCTGATGGCCAACCCGGTCTCCCCCGAGCGTCGACTCGGGTCGATCGGCCTGCCGCTGTCCTCCACCGAGGCGCGCGTGGTCGACCCCGACGACGACACGAAGGTGCTCGGCATCGACGAGCCCGGCGAGCTGCAGGTCCGTGGCCCGCAGGTGTTCCGCGGCTACTGGGGCAAGGCCGAGGCCACCGACGAGGTCTTCACGCCCGACGGCTGGTTCCGCACCGGTGACATCGTGGCCATCGACGCCGACGGGTACGTCCGGATCGTCGACCGCCTCAAGGAACTCATCATCACCGGCGGCTTCAACGTGTCACCGTCCGAGGTCGAGGACACCCTGCTCAAGCACCCCAGCGTCAAGGAGGTCGCGGTCGTCGGCATCACGCAGGGCGGCAACGAGCAGGTCGTCGCGGCGGTCGTGCCGAAGGACCCCTCGACGTTCGACGCGGCCGCGCTCCGGGCCTGGTCACGCGAGCACCTGGCGGCGTACAAGGTGCCGCGCCGGGTCGTCGTGGTCGAGGACCTGCCGCGCTCGATGATCGGCAAGGTGCTGCGGCGGAAGGTGCGGGACCAGATCCTGGACGGCTGACGCGCGGGCGCCGGGCGCCGCCGCTGATCAGCGGGCGCGCCGCGCGGGCAGCGCCAGCACGGACAGCCCGGCGACCACCAGCACGATGCCGGCCCATCCGCCGACGCCCAGGCGCTCCCCCACCACGAGCACCGCGAGCACCGCGGCCACGACGGGCTCGAGCAGCGACAGCAGCGTCGCGACCGACGCGGTCACCGTCCGGAGGCCGAGCGCGTACAGCGAGTGCCCGATCACCGTCGGCACCAGCGCCAGGTACAGGAACACCGGCCAGTTGCCGGCGTCGGTCAGGGACGGCCCGCCCGCCACCACGGCGAGCACGACGAGCGGCACCGCGGCCACCCCGAACACCGCGCCGACGAGCCCGCGTTCGTTCGGCCCGCGGGCAGCCCGTGCGGCCGCGACCCCGACGTCCCCGCCGACCGGCATGGTGTCGGACTCCGCGCGACCGACGGCGATCGGCATGCGGCTCGTCGCGGCGTGCATCCCCCGCGCCACCGCCCACGAGTACAGCGCGTACGTCAGACCGGCGACCAGGGCGCTGCCGACGCCGACCGCGAGTGACCGCCCGCCGCCGTCGTGCTCGGAGCGCGCGAGGGTGACGACGACCATGCCGACCACGCTCACCAGGGTGGCGACGACCCACCGCCGGGTGACGCCTCTGCGGTCGATGACCCACTCGACCAGGCCGGCGAAGACGGGCGACGAGCCGATGGCCAGGGTCGTGCCGAGCGCGACCCCGGCGTCGGCGAGGGCCGCGTAGAACGCGACCGCGTAGACCACGAGCGACGCGGCGCCGAGCAGTGCCCAGCCGCGGGTCCGGCGCTGGGCGACGGCACGCAGCGTGCCCCGGCCCGCGGTCGCGGCGAGCACGAGGCCGCCGAGCCCGAAGGTGACCGCACCGAACACGAACGCCGGCACACCGGGCGCGAAGTGCGTCGCGGTCCCGGTGGTGCCCCAGACCGCTGCGGCGACCGCGATCGCCGCCAGGCCGCCGACGGGCCTGGAGGCACGCCCCGCGCCCGGTCCGTGGCTCACGAGACGTGGACGCTCGGCCGTCGGTTCACTTCGGGTTCCGCTTCGCGCAGGACCTCGCGCGTGACGGGGGCGACGTCGCCGGCACCGGTGAACACGAAGCGCAGGGCGTTGCGGATCGGGCTGCCCTCGTTCCACTCGAAGTAGATGCTCGGCACCACCCCGGCGAGGTCGCGGATGGCGAGGAGCGTCGACGCGATGGTGTTCGGGACGTTGCCGGAGCGGACCTTGAGCACGCGGAACCCGTGGATGACGTGGCCTTCGACCACCAGGTCCTCTTCGAAGTCGGAGGAGTCGGCGGGCAGGACCTCGAGGAACATCGTCGGCACGCGGGCGGGGATGCCGGAGTCGCGGCGTTCCTCGCGCCCCTTCGCCCGGTACGCCTCGGCCGTGCCGGCACCGGGTTCGTTCGCGATGATGCAGACCGAGCTGAACTGGTCGGCGTCGGCCTCGACGAACTGGCGGGCGGTCGCGTCGAGCTCGATCGACGACGCCCGGAGCTCGAACGAACGCCGCACGCGCGAGATGAGCGAGACCACGACGATCGCGATGATGAAGATCGCCGCGATCCGCACGCCGTCGGGCCGCTCGATGACGTTGGCGACGGTGGTGTAGACGAACACGACCGAGATGACGCCGAACGCGATGGTGCGCTTGCGCTGCTGCTTGCGGCGCGCGGACAGCGTCACGGCGACCGCGGCGCTCGTGATGAGCACGAGCACGCCGGTGGCGTAGGCGCCGCCCTGCGCGTCAACGTCGGCCTGGAAGATGATCGTGATGACGAACGCGATGAGCGTGAAGATGATCACGAGGGGACGCACCGCACGCGCCCACTGCGGTGCCATGCCGTAGCGCGGCAGGAACCGCGGCACCAGGTTGAGGAGCCCCGCCATCGCACTCGCGCCGGCGAACCACAGGATGGCGACGGTCGAGAAGTCGTAGATCGACCCGAACACGCCGCCCATGTACTCGTGCGCCAGGTACGCCAGGGCGCGCCCGTTCGCACCGCCGCCCGGCTGGAACTCGTGCTGCGGGATGAGGAACGTCGTCACGATCGACGACGTGATGAGGAACGAGCTCATGATGAGCGCCGCGACGGTCAGCAGGCGCTTGGTGCCACGGATCCGGCCCTCGGGTCGGTCGCTGGTGTCGTCGGTGGCGTCGCCGCGGACCTGCGGCATCACCGCGACACCGGTCTCGAACCCGGAGAGCCCGAGCGCGAGCTTCGGGAACACGATCAGGGCGATGCCGACCATCACGAGCGGGTTGCTGTGCTGCGCCGTCAGCCCGGACCACCAGTCGCTCGCCACCATCGGGTTCTCGAACACGTGCCAGAGGGCGACGATGATGACGACGGCGTTCAGGGCGAGGAACACCGCGACGAGGCCGACCGCGATGCCGATGGCCTCCTTGAACCCGCGCAGGAACACGATGCCGAGCAGGAGCAGCAGTGCCAGGGTGAGCGGCACCGGGATCTCGGTGAACCAGTGGGGCGTGTACGGGTTCTCGGCGATGTGCGCCGTGGCGTCGGCCGCCGACAGGGTCATCGTGATCATGAAGTCCGTCACGGCGAACCCGAGCAGCACCAGCACGAGCAGCTTGCCCGCCCACCACGGCAGGAGCTTCTCGAGCATCATGATCGACCCGGCGCCCCGGAAGCTGTCGTGCGCGATCCGGCGGTAGACCGGCAGCGCCCCGAACAGCGTGACGAGCACGAGGACGATCGTCGCGATCGGCGACAGCAGCCCCGCGGCGAGCGCGGCGATGGCGGGCTGGTACCCGAGGGTGGAGAAGTAGTCGACGCCGGTCAGGCACATGACCCGCCACCACGGGTGGGTCTTCTCGACCTCGACCTGGTGCGGGCCCTGGTGGGAGGCTCCCTGGTCGGCCCCGTGCAGCATCCACCGGCGCAGGCGGGTGCTGCGGTCGAGGGGCTGCTCGGTGGCGTCGCGCTGGGCGGCCCGCTCGGCGTCTGTCGCGGTCACGTGGATGATGCTAAGCCGTCCGGGTGACCCCCGTGCACACCCGGACGGTCCTGTGGACGGGGCGCTCCCACTACCGCCGTGTGCGGGACAGTGTCGCCACGATCCCGGCCACGACCAGCAGCACGCCGGCGGCGATGCAGGCGGCGAGCAGCAGGGTCGTGGTGTCCACTGAGAACATCGGCAGCGCACTCACGGCCATCGCCCCGGCGAACACGAGCATCAGGACGCCCCACAGGATCGTGCCGAAGCGTGCGCCACGGCGTGCGGGCCGCCGGACGGGCCCGTCGGGAGCCGCCGGTGGAGCCATCGGTGCAGTCGCCTCGTCGTTGGTCGTTCCGTCGTTCGTCATCGTCCCGTTCCTCACTCGCCGACCGTGATCGCCCGAGGCACCTCGACGCCGCCGCCGAGGATCCACAGGTGCACCGTCGTCGTCTCGTCCGCATCGGCCGTGCGTGCCGCACGGTTCTCGAGCGTGGTGGTCCGGAGCACCCCACCGGTGCCGTCGTCGTCGCCTCCGCCGGTGTCGACCCCGTAGCCGACGCCGCTCACCTCGACCCGCACCGGCAGGTCGGTCGGCAGCAGCACCTCGGCTCCGCCGGCGCCCAGCCAGAGGCTCACGTCGCCCCCGACCGCCGACGGTTCGAGCTCGCGGAGGTCCAGCGTCGGACCGCCGGCCAGCATCGCGAAGTTCCGTTCGGTCCCCGACGCAGCCCGTTCCACCTGCCACGTGGTGCCACCGATGAGCGAGACCTGGGTGCCGGCGGGCAGGACCCCGGTGACCACGAGGGCCACCGCGGCGACCGTCGAGAACAGTCCGAGCACGTCGTCGTCACGGCCACGGATCCCGGCGACGATCGTGGCGATCGCCAGCACCGCGAGCGCCGCGGCGATCCCGAGGACCGGGACGGACCACCCGGCCTGCTGCGCCCAGAACGCGACCCCGGCTCCGGCGACGAGCGCGAGTCCGAGGGACACGGCGACGTACGCCGCCCCGGGTCGCCGCTCCACCCGCTCGGCCCGCCGTTCGGCCGCCCGCTCGCGTTCGGCGCGCATCCGCTCCTCGTGCTGCCGTCGCCGGTCCTCGGGGCTCGCGGGTGCACCCCACTGCCAGGAGGCCCGTCCCGCGTCCGTCGCGCCGGTCGCCTCCGCGGTCCACGCGTTCCGGGCCGGGTGCGGTTCCTCGGGGCTGGTCCAGAAGTCGCCCCGCGGGGCAGCGGTCGGGTCGGTGCCGGTGCCGGTGCCCGTGCTCGCGGTCCGCTCGCCGTCCACCCCGCGTCGGGCCAGGACCACGATGAGCCAGACGATCCCGCCGACGAGCACGATGCTCCACGCGGTGGCCAGGGTCGCCTCGAGCCAGCCGGGCATCCCCCAGGCGTCCGGGACCCCCTGCCACCAGAGGCCGCGGGCGGCGGGCACGAAGGTGAGTGCCACGAAGGCGCCGATCGCGATGAGTGCCGGGTCGAGGACCCCGCGGATCATCCGTTCGACGTGGATACGTCCGGCGGTGTCGGGCAGCAGCGCCCAGCCAACGGCGTAGGCGAGGAAGACCGGCCCGCCCAGCAGCGCGACGACGATCGTCACGCCGCGGACCACGAGCGGGTCGAGCCCGGTGCGGCGGGCGACGGCACCGCACACGCCGGCGAGCCAGCGGTCGTCGGTGCGCGCGATGCCGAGGCCACGGACCCAGTCGAAGAACCGGGTCGTCGAGTCGGCGCTGCCGGCGGCGGTGCCGGGAGCGGAGTCGTGCTGGTGATCGGTCATGGCCACCAGCATCCCGGCAGTGCTGCGCCGACACCATCGGGGTTCCCCCTGACCGGTCCCTGATCCCGGCCCCGAACACTGTTGCGGGGGCCGTCCGGGTGCCAGGATTGCCCCATGGCCACCGCGACGATGACGCGCCCGACCCCCAGGGTCGTCGGCGGGGTCTGCAGCGGGTTCGCGGCGCACACCGGATTGCCGGTCGGGGCCGTCCGGCTCGCCACCGCGGTCCTGGTGGTCTGCGGTGGCGCCGGGCTGCTGCTCTACGCCTGGCTCTGGGCGACCGTGCCGAGCGCGGCCGTCGGGGCAGCCGCCGGCAGCGCACCACTCAAGTCCGTGCTGACCCCGGCCGCCGTCGTCGACCAGGACGAGACCACCGCGTCCGCCCGGCATGCCCCGGTCGTCGAGATCCTGCTCGGCGTGGCCCTGCTCGCCGCCGCTGGCGCGGTGGTCGCAGCGCGGATGGGGGTGGCCGTCCCCCTCGAGGTCATCGTCCCCGGCGTCGTGGTCGTCACCGGTGCCGCACTCGCCTGGCGGCAGTTCGACGCGCTCCGCAACGTCCGCACGGCCGGGTCATCCGCCCTCGTCGTCCGGGCGCTCGGAGCCCTGGTGCTCGTCGTGCTCGGCATCCTGCTGTTCTTCACGACGAGCAGCCGCCCGAACGTCTGGACCGTGCTCACCGCCGCGGTGGCCGTCCTGGTCGGGGTCGCCGTCGTGGTCGCCC
Source organism: Curtobacterium sp. MCSS17_006 (assembly GCF_003234215.1). Classification (NCBI taxonomy): domain Bacteria; kingdom Bacillati; phylum Actinomycetota; class Actinomycetes; order Micrococcales; family Microbacteriaceae; genus Curtobacterium; species Curtobacterium sp. MCSS17_006. Next base: position 29,878 of record NZ_QKSO01000003.1, read on the forward strand.
CGTGGGTGGTCCGGCTCGTCCGCGACCTCGCCGAGGAACGCGCCGCCCGCGTCCGCGACCTCGAGCGGGCCGAGTTCGCGGCGCACCTGCACGACTCGGTGCTGCAGACCCTCGCCCTCATCCAGCAGAAGGCCGAACCGGGTTCGGACGCGGCGCGGTTGGCCCGGGCGCAGGAACGCGAGCTGCGGTCCTGGCTCTTCACCGAGCAGGCGGAACCGGCACGCGACCTCGGTGCGCAGCTGCGGGACGCGGCCGTGGACATCGAGGCCGAGTACCCTGCCCGCATCGACGTCATCGCGGTCGGACCCGCCCGCAGCGACCTGCCGGACGGGCTCGTCGCCGCCGCCCGCGAGGCGATGCTCAACGCCGCCCGGCACGCCGGTGGGGCCGTGAGCGTGTACGCCGAGACCGCCGGCGACCGGGTCGAGCTCAGCATCCGCGACCGCGGCCCGGGCTTCGACGTCGACGCGGTGCCCGCGGGCCGGTACGGCGTCCGCGAGTCGATCGTCGGCCGGATGCAGCGCCTCGGCGGCCACGCGACCATCGTGCCGGGGCCCGGCCGCACCGGCACCGAGGTGCGGCTGACCCTGCCGCTCGCACCCGCGGCCCACGACGAGGAGCACGCATGACCGAACCCGCCCCGTTGACCGTCGCGATCGTCGACGACCACTCCATCTTCCGAGCCGGCGTGCGCGCCGGACTGCCACCGGGCCTCCAGGTCGTGGGTGAGGCGGCGACCGTCGACGAAGCCGTGACGCTCGTCGCGGCCACCCGCCCACGCGTCGTCCTGCTCGACGTGCACCTGCCGGGCGGCGCCGGCGGCGGCGGTGCGGAGGTCATCACGCGCTCTGCGCCGGAGAACCCGGACACCCGGTTCCTCGCGCTGAGCGTGTCGGACGCCGCCGACGACGTGGTGCGGGTCATCCGCGCCGGCGCCCGCGGGTACATCACGAAGAGCTCGTCGAGTGCCGAGGTCGCCGAGGCTGTGACCCGTGTGGCGGACGGGGACGCGGTGTTCTCGCCGCGCCTGGCCGGCTTCGTGCTCGACGCGTTCGGAGCGGTCAGCGGCGAGACGGCGCAGCACGACGCCGAGCTGGACCGCCTGTCCGCGCGCGAGCAGGAGGTCATGCGGCTCATCGCGCGGGGGTACGCCTACAAGGAGGTCGCGACGGAGCTGTTCATCTCGGTGAAGACCGTCGAGACACACGTGTCCAAGGTCCTGCGGAAGCTCCAGCTGTCGAACCGGCACGAGCTGACGGCGTGGGCGCTGCAGCGCAAGCTGCTCTGAGCGCCCACGCCGGCGTCACTTCGCGCTGATCCTGGGGTGGATGGCGCAGCCTTGTTGACCGCCCATGGCCTCACTTCGCGCTGATGCGGGTGTACTTGTTCACCGCCCACGGCACGAACACCACGAGCATCACGGCGATCCCGATCAGCACCGTCAGCACGGGGTGCTGCATCGTCCAGATGTCCGGCACCGGGGCGGACCCGACGTTCCCGAACAGCTCCCGCGCGGCCTGCACGAGCGACGACACCGGGTTCCACTCCGCGAACACCCGCAGCACCAGCGGCAGGGTGTCGCTCGGCACGAACGCGTTCGAGATGAACGTCAGCGGGAACAGGATCATGAACGAGGCGTTGTTGATGACCTCGGGCGTCTTGACGCTCATGCCGAGCAGCGCCATGACCCAGCTGAACGCGTAGCTGAACAGCAGCAGCAGGGCGATGCCGGCCAGGAACTCGAGCGGCGACGAGTTCACCCGCCACCCGACCGCGAGCCCGGTGAGCATCATGATCGCCATCGAGATCGAGTTCAGCACGAGGTCGGAGTTGGTGCGCCCGACAAGGACCGCGGACGCCGACATCGGCAGCGTCCGGAACCGGTCGATCAGCCCCTCCTTCAGGTCCTGCGCCATCGCCGACCCGGAGAACGTCGCACCGAACACCACGGTCTGCGCGAAGATCCCCGCCATCAGGAACTGCGTGTAGTCGGTCCCCTGCACCTGGATGGCGCCGCCGTACACCTGGCTGAACAGCAGGACGAACATGATCGGCTGCAGCACGGCGAACACGAGCATGTCCGGCGACCGCTTGAGCTTGATGAGGTTCCGCTTGGTGACGGTCCAGCCGTCCTCGACCCAGACGGCGAGCGGTGAGGTGACGACGACGGGCAGCTGGCGGCCCGGCGCGAGGGACGTGGTGGTCATCGTGCCGTCTCCTTCTGCTTGGTGGCCGCGGGTTCGCCGGCGTCGTCGTCCGTCGCGGCGTGCCCGGTCAGGCGGAGGAAGACGTCGTCGAGGGTCGGGCGTCGCATGCCGGCGTCGTGGAGTTCGATGCCGGCCTCGCCGAGGTCGGCGAGCACGCGCTGCAGGGCTGCCGGACCGGCCTCCACCGCGATGGCACGGGTTCGGCCGTCGCCCGAGGTCTCGACCTCGCCGACCCCGTACCGGCGCAGCACCGTCGTCGCCGCGTCGCCGTCGGCCTCGTCGACCAGGGTCACGACCACGCGGTGGCCGCCGACCTGCGCCTTGAGCTGGTCCGCGGTGCCCTCCGCGATGACGGCCCCGTCGTCGATGACCGCGATGTCGTCGGCGAGCCGGTCGGCTTCTTCCAGGTACTGGGTGGTGAGGAGCACCGTCGCACCCTCGGCCACGAGGTCCTCGATGATCCCCCAGAGCGCCAGACGGCTCCGGGGGTCGAGGCCCGTCGTCGGTTCGTCGAGGAACAGCACGCGCGGGTTCATCACCAGCGCCCCGGCGAGGTCGATGCGTCGCCGCATGCCGCCGGAGAAGCCCTTCACCGGACGGTCCCCCGCCTCGGACAGGTCGAAAACGTCGATGAGCTCCCGGGCACGATCGCGCGCTGTCCGGCGGCCCAGGTGGTAGAGCCGCCCGATCATCTCGAGGTTCTCGAACCCGGTCAGGTTCTCGTCGACCGCCGCGTACTGCCCGGACACCCCGATGGACCGCCGGGTGGCCTGCGGGTCGGCGATCACGTCGATACCGTCGATCGTCGCGGTGCCCGAGTCGGGCGTGATGAGGGTGGTCAGCACCTTCACCACCGTGGTCTTGCCGGCGCCGTTCGGCCCGAGCAGCGCCTTCACGGTGCCCTGCGGCACCGACAGGTCGAGTCCGGCCAGCGCGTGCACCGGCCCGGACTTCGACTTGTAGGTCTTGGTCAGCCCGGAGGCTTCGATGATGGCCATGTCGCTCCTTCGTCGGACACGGTGGGTACCCGGGGGTCCGGTGGAGCGACGGACGTCACTCAGACGTCGAAGTCACCACCACCGAAGTCGCTGAAGCCACCGCCGAAGTCGGATCCGCTGTCGCCCCAGCCCGCATTGTCGAAGCCGCCGCCGTCGGATGCGCCGCCGTCGGACGCCCCGGCATCACCGGATTCAGCACCAGTGTCCTCCGAACCACCGTCACCCGCAGCGTCGGTACCGCCATCGAACGAACCGGGGTCGGGCAGGAACGCGCTCATGATCGCCGAACCGATGACGTAGCCGGCCACGGTCCCGAGGATCGAGGCGCCGATCATGCTGCCGAACGACGGACCGCCTCGCTGGCCGCCGAAGCGTCCGCCGCCACCGCCGACGCCGCCGAGCGAGCGCTCCATGAAGCCCGGCTGGCGGATCTCGGAGCGGGTCGCCGACTGGGCCAGCGAGCGGGGGTCGTCACCGCGGGGCGCCTCACCGGGAGGCGCGGTCCGGGTGAACTCGTCGTAGACCATGCGCCGCTGCTCGTCGGTCAGCTTGGCGAAGGCCTCGGCGTGCACCTCCTCGATGCGCTCCGGCGGTGCCGTGCGGAGCAGGTAGCGGTAACGCTCGACCGCACGCTCGTCGTCGGTCGTCGCGCCCTGCTGCTGCGTCGGTGCACCGCCCCACTGCGGGACGCCGTACTGGCCGCCCTGCGGTGCGGCCGGTGCCGGCTGCTGGTAGGACTGCTGGCCGTACCGGTAGCCCTGCTGCTGCGGCGGCTGCCCCCACTGGTTCTGCTGTGCGTCAGCGGATCGGTCACGCTCCGGACGTCCGAGCAGGCGGTCGAGGAATCCCATGGTCGATGCTCCTTCGGGTGCACGGTGGGCCCGGTCGGACCCGTCGTGGACTGCAACACTACGAACCCCCGGCGTCGGCTGACTGAGCGCCCGCTCAGAGTCGGCCGGGAGGCGCGTGCCGGGCTGGCACCGCGCCTCCAGTCCGCACCGTGCGCACTTCCGCACCCCGTGCGCGGTTCCCAGCCCCGTGCGCGCTTGCAGCACCGCACCCAGCAGCCGACCCCGCACCGGATCGCAGACCCCGCACCGTGCGCACCACCCACCGGCGGGGAGGCGCGTGCCGGGCTGGCACCGTGCCTCCAGTCCGCACCGTGCGCACCTGCACACCCCGTGCGCGGTTCCCAGGCCCGTGCGCACTTGCAGCACTGCACCCGCCAGCCAACCCCGCACCGGATCGCAGACCCCGCACCGTGCGCCGCGTGGCTCACCCCGCGGCGAGCGCCGCCGTCCACACCGCGTGCAGTTCGTCCGCGGCCCCCGGGTGCGCCACCAGGAACGGCTCCCCCACGGGCGGGAAGCCCTCGACGGGGCCGGACGGCGTCAGTACGACGCCCCCCGCCTCGTGCACGAGCAGCACAGCGGCACCGTGGTCGACCGGGTTGAACGCCGAGACGCAGCCGCCGATCCCCCGCCCGGCCGCGACCTGGGCGATCGTCAAGGTCCCCGATCCCTGCACCCGGAGCGTGCAAGACCGGTCGGCCAGGGCGTCGAGGAACGCCCCGAACCCCGGCCACGGGCGGTGCCCGTCGAGCTCGGTGCCGACGACGGCACCGGCGAGCGGACGGGGTGTGTCGTCGAGTCGGAGCTGGCGGTCGCGCAGGGTGGCGCCGCGGCCGCGTCGGGCCTCGAGCACCTCGCCGCGCCAGGGGTCCGCGACGACGCCGACGAGCGGACGGCCGCCACGGGTCAGGCAGAGCGACATCGACGTCCAGGGCACGCCGTTGGCCAGGTTGGTGGTGCCGTCGACAGGGTCGAGGAACCAGCGGTGCCGGTCGCCGGGGGCCTCGCCGTACTCCTCGCCGGTGAACCCGTGCGTCGGGAACACCATCCGCACGCGGGAGCGGACGTGCTGCTCCACCAGGCGGTCGACGTCGGTGACCAGGTCGGCGGCGTTCGCCTTGGTGTGGACCTCGCTGACCGGGTGCTCACGCGTGTAGGCGATCACCTCGTGGGCGATGCGGTGGGCCAGGGCCTGGGCGCGCGAGGCGACCTCGGTCTCGGTGGGCTCCCGGTCGCGCTCGGGCCAGCCGTCCCGCTCGGCCGCCGACAGGGCCGCTCCGATGGACCCGACGTCGTTGGTGGTGATCGAGTCGACACCGAGCCGGGCTGCCCAGATCGCGGGCTCGACGTCGTCGATGGTCCAGACGGCGACGCGCAGGCCCAGGGCGTGCGCGACCTCGACGGTGCGCGGGGTGAGGAACGCGACGTCGAGGTTGAGCGTCGAGGGGTCGAGCGCCTCGAGGTCCGCCGACACGGGCGGTTCGAGCGACTCCCACGCCAGCCAGACGTCGGCATCGGGCAGCACGGAGCGGACGGCCGCCATCGCCGCCGGCGCCCCGCACCAGGCCACCGCGGTGGAGCCGGTGAAGCCCGCGACGGTGCGGGCGGCGACCAGGGCGTCCTCGGCGTCGGTCAGGTCGACGAGCAGGGTGGACCGGCAGCCGTCGAGCCGTTCGAGCGCACCGTCGAGCCGCGGGATCCGGTCGAGGCCGTTGCCGAGCCGGGCGACGTCGCACCAGTCGACGTCGGACACCCGGCGGGCGTCGCCCCACATCCGGCCGAGGGTCTCGTCGTGCAGCAGGACGGCGACGCCGTCGGCGGTGCGACGGACGTCGACCTCGATCACCTCGGCGCCGAGCGCCTCGGCGACCGCGATGGCGGGCAGGGTGTTCTCGCGCCGGACGCGCGGCGCACCGCGGTGGGCGACGAGGCGTGGCGGACGCACGCCGGGCCTCCCGTCCGGGCTGGTGGCGACCACACGGTCGACCGCAGCCGCAGCCGCAGCCGCAGCCGCAGCGGAGACGGTCGACGTCGGAACCCCCGCGCTCATCGGGCGACCTCGAGCAGCACGCCGTCGCGGTGGACGAGCACCTCGCCCAGGCGCACCCCGGTCTCGGTGCCGACCGCCGGCGGTGGCCCGGTGACGTAGGCGCGGAGCTCCGCGCCATCGGTGCTGAGCACGACCTCGGCGAAGTGCCCCCGCATGAGCACCCGCGCGACCGTCGCACGGATCGGCGAGTCGTCGGTGAGCACGACCTGCTCCGGGCGGACCAGCACCGTGTCGGCCGCCGTCGGGCTGACCGACGTGCCGGCGAGGAACCGGCCGGTGACGACGCTCGTCGACCCGATGAACGACGCGACGAAGCTCGTGGCGGGGCGGGCGTAGAGCTCGGTCGGGGTCGCGATCTGCTCGATGCGGCCGTCGTGCATCACGGCGATCCGGTCGGAGATGCTGAGCGCTTCGTCCTGGTCGTGGGTCACGATCACGGTCGTGATGCCGAGCCGCTGCTGGATGCGGCGGATCTCGTCGCGGACGCTCACGCGGAGCTTCGCGTCGAGGTTCGACAGCGGCTCGTCGAGGAGCAGGACGTCCGGCTCCTGCACGATGGCGCGGGCCAGGGCCACGCGCTGCTGCTCACCGCCCGAGATCGCGGTCGGCTTCGAGCCGGCGTGGTGGCTGAGGCCGACGAGCTCGAGCGCGTCGCGCACCCGCTCGGCGACCCGCTGCTTCGGCACCCGTCGGGTCCGCAGCGGGAACGCGACGTTCTGCGTCACCGTCATGTGCGGCCAGAGCGCGTAGTTCTGGAACACCATCGCGCTCGGTCGGCGCTCCGGACCGAGTGACGTGACGTCGCGGTCCCCCATGGTCACGACGCCGCCGTCGGCGGGCAGGAACCCCGCCACCATCCGGAGCGTCGTGGTCTTGCCGCAGCCGGACGGCCCGAGGAGCGAGACGAGCTCGCCCTTCGCGACGTCGAGGTCGATGCCGGCGACGACGTCGCGTCCGCCGAGCGTCTTGCGCAGTCCGCGGATGGTGAGGCCGCCGGATCGGGTCCGGTCCGTCGTGCCGCCGTCGGCCTGGAGGCCCGGTGCGCGTTCCGCGACGAGCGTTGCGTCCGTCATCTGGTCGCCTTTCGTGCTGGTGTGGGTCATCGGTGTCGGTCCGGGTGTCGGCCCGGTCGGTCGCGGCCGGGTCATCGGATCTGGAAGCCGTCCGCCAGGCGGCCGCCCATGATGTGCTTCCGGGCGAGCAGCAGCAGGACCACGGACGGGATGCTCAGCGCGATCGCGAACACCGCCGAGACCTGGCGCGGGGAGTTCAGGACGAGCGAGTACATCGCCGTCGGCATCGTCATGTAGGTCGGGGCGCCGACCAGGTACGTGCCCTGCGCCTCGTCGAAGGACGCCAGGAACGACATCACCATCGCGACGAGGATCCCGGGCCAGGCGATCGGGAACGTCACGTTCCAGAAGGTGCGCCAGCGGCTGGCCCCGGCGTCGCGGGCGGCTTCCTCGAGGGACCGCGGCACGGCCGAGAACGCCGCGGCGGGCAGCCACGTCATGAAGACGACGCAGCCCAGGACGTGCACGATCAGGATCCCGGTGACCGTGTTCATGAGGTTCAGCGCGGTGAACATCGCCGACATCGTGACGAAGAGGCCCATCTTCGGGAACGCGTTCGTGGCGAACAGTCCGACGAGCACGAGCCGCCGCCCCGGGAACTCGATGCGGCTGATCGCCCACGCGGCGGGCAGGCAGACCACGGCGGCGATGAGGACCGTGAGCGGGGCGAGGACGAGCGAGTTCTGCACCGCGACGGCCAGGCTGCGGTCCTCGAACACGGTGCCCCACCACTGCAGGGTCCAGCCGTCGGGCAGCAGGTTCGGGTAGGTCCACGTCGTGGCGAAGGCCCGGGCGGCCAGCCAGACGAGCGGCCCGAGGATGAACACGGCCAGCACGATCGCGGTCGCCCAGACGAGGGCGTTGCCGGTCAGACGCTTGATCACTGCTGCTCCTGACGCTTCTTGTCGAGTTCGCCCGCGTTCGAGCGGACCGTCGAGCGGAGGTAGAAGACGCTCGCGGCCGCGGCGAACGCGAACACGATGAACGCCATCGCCGTCGACTGCTGCGGACGGTTGTAGGCCTGGAAGTACTTCGAGATGTCGACGCCGAGCATCGTCGGCGCGTTCGGACCGGTGAAGTACGGCACGGTGAACGAACCGAGCACCCCGATCACGGTGAACGTCGTCGCGATGACGAGCGGGGTCGCGGCCATCGGCAGGAGCACCTGCCAGACGACGCGCCAGGTGCTCGCCCCGGCGTCCTTCGCGGCCTCGACCAGGGCGTCCGGGGTGCCCTGCAGCGCCCCGGCGATCATGAGCACCGCGAACGGCAGGCTGGTCCAGACGCTGCCGAACACCACGGCGACGAGGGTGTAGCCCCACACCGGGACGTCCAGGCCGAACTGCGCACCGAGGCTGCGGAGGAACCCCTGCGCGTCGGTGAAGGTCAGGATCGACCAGCTCGCGATGACCACCGGCACGAAGATCGGCACCACGGCCAGGACGCTGAGGGTCTTGCCGAGGAAGCCGCCGCGGAGCCGCAGGATCACCGCGACGACGACGGCGAGCCCCACGGTCAGGCCGGTCGACAGTGCGGTGACCCCGAGCGTCGCGACCAGGTCACGCAGGAACGTGGCGTTGCCGAGCAGGGTCGCGTAGACCCCGAACGAGAAGCCGCGCACGGTGTCGCCGCCGATGTCGGCGAGCGCCTGGTTCAGGCCGCCGGTGAACCCGAGGCTGAACAGCGCGGCGTTCACCACCGGGACGCCGACGAACAGGACGACGACCAGCACCGGGGCGGCGACGAGGGCGAGGCCCTGCCAGCGCCGGCGGCGGGCCAGCCGCTCCTGCGCCGTGCGCCCGCTGGCGGGGTGCGCCGGGCCCTGGGCGTGGGGCGGGACGGGCGGGAGGCCCGTGGCGGAGTCGCCACGGGCCTCCCGGCCGGTTGCCGGGCCGTCCTGGACGGTCTGGGTCACTGCGGGACCTTCGCGTCCCACGCCGCGTTCATGTCGGCGGCGAAGTCGCTCTGGAACCCGAGGCGGAGCTGCGAGGGGTTCGCGTCGGCGAACTGCTCGGCGACCGACGCCGGCAGGCTGTCGAGCGGGATCACCGGGTAGCCGGAGACGGCGCTCGCGACGAGCTGCTGCCCCTTCGCGCTGAGCACGAAGTCGGCGAGCTTCTCGGCTGCCGCCTTCTTGGCCTTCGGCTCGGTCTTGGGGATGCCGAGGAAGCTCGCGCTGCCGGTGAACGACGGGTCGTCGATCTGCACGGCCTTGGTGGTCTTCGGGATGATGCCGGTCTTCTGCGAGGTGATGAACTGGTCGCTCCAGACCGGGGCCATCGCGATCTGGCCACTGCCGAGCAGCTGCACGACCTGGTCGTTGCCGTTCGGGTAGACACCCTTCTGGTACGTCGACGGGCCGAGGTCCTTCAGGGCCGCGAAGCCCTTGTCCCACTTCGACTCGAGCGACTTGTCGTACTTCGTCTGCATCGTCTCCTGCTCGGCGGGCGTCAGGTACTTCGCGAGCACCGTGGCCACGAACGAGCCACCCGAGCCGCCGGACGACGGGGAGTTGTAGGCGAACTCGCCCGGGTTGGCCTTGATCCAGGCGAGCAGGTCGTCGAGGGTCTTCGGCGGGTCCGTGACCTTCTTCGCGTCGTACGCCAGCAGCACGCTCGAGGCGCGGTACGGGATGGCACTGTCGCCGCCCTGCTGCTTCGTGGCGTCCGGGACGTCCTTCAGGTTCGGGATCGTGCTGTCGCTGACCGGTGCCATCAGCCCGGCCTTGCCGGCGGTGGTGACGAAGCCGGCGTCGACGAGGTCGTACGCGACGGACTTGCCGGCCTTGACCGCGGTGGCGAGGTTCGCCTGGGTCTGGGCGTCGTGCTCGCCGTGCAGGTCGATGCTCGTGCTGACGTGGATCTTCGGGTTCGCCTTCTCGAAGGCGGGGATGAGCGACTTGTCCCAGAGGTCCTGGACGTTGGTGTCGCCGCTGATGAACACGGTGAGGTCGGTGGTGCCGTCGGTGTCGGAGGCGTTCGAGGCGTTGGCGCTCTGGACGCAGCCGGAGAGTGCGACGGTCGCGGCTGCCGCGATGGCGAGGCCGGCGAGGACTCGGGTCTTCACGTGGGTTCTCCCTGTTCCGTGGTGCGTGGGGTGTGCGGGCTTACGGGCGTGCGGGCGTGCGGGCGGGCCGTGTGGGAACGTTCCCGCGCCGGGGTCGAGTGTGGCGCTGCCGGGTGAACTCCGGGTGCCGCCGGCGTCGCCGCCGGGTGAACTCCGGGTGCGGTGCGGTGCGGGCGGCGGGCGCGGGCGCGGTGCTGTGCGCGTCTGGTGCGAGGTTCCGTACTCCGTGCCCGCCCTTGAGCCCTGCACCGAGTACGGAACCTCGCACCGTTCGCGCCGCCCCTCGCACCGTGCGAGGTCACCGCGACATCGGTACCCGGGCATTCCGGAGCTTGGCGCGGAACGCGGACTCGTCCCACACGTCCTTCCAGCCGTACCGGATCACACCGCGTACCTCCGGGAAGGAGCGCAAGCGGTCCTCGCGGTACTTCTCCGCGATGACGACGTCCTCCGCCGACCGCCCTCCGCGGAGCCCTGGATCGCGGTACTTCACCTCACCGTCGAACTCGATCACCACGCCCTGGTCCGGGAGCCAGAAGTCCACGACGATGTCCGACTCGCCCGGGGTGGTGAAGCGTCGTTGCAGCACCGGGGTGGGAGCGCCGTACTCGTCCAGGCGGACCCGGACCAGCGACTCCCCCACCGAGTCAGCGGCTGGGTCCGCGAAACCGACGGACCGCAGGGCACGGCGCCGGCCCTTCCGTCCCCGCCGCGCGACCCCGTCCAGAACGGCGTCGCGGTCCGCGCCGAGGGCGAGGAGCCGGTCGAGGGCCACCACCGCTTCCGTCGTCGGCAAGGTCATGGCGAGGTCCACGGCCGTCCGGTCGAACCCCGTCAGGGTCAGGTCGTCCGCGCGGAACCGCCACGTGCCCGCCATTGACGAGTCGAAGTCGGCGTGCACGACGAACGTCGCGTTGGTCGTCCGCGCATCGCGCCCGGGGCTGGTCAGGTGGACTCGTTCCGGCCACCGACCCACGTGCGGCACACCGATGACCGCCGCCGCCGACAGGTGCGACACGACGAAGCGGGGTCTGATCCGGTCGACGAGTGATCGCACGAGCACGTGGTGCCGCTGCTCGGGGCGGAGGCCCTTCCACCGCTCGGCGTCCGCGTACCGGCCGTGCGCGATGCGGACCAGTTCCCCGGCGCGGGCCCGGACCCGGATCGCCGCGGCCTCATCCGGCCGTGACTCGTGCGCGACGAGGACCGTGCAGTCGGGGACGGCGGGGAAACGGGGATGAGCAGCCATGCACCGGATGCTGGCGGACACCTCGCACGGTGCGAGTGCAGCCGGATCAGACTGTGGACAGCCGCATCCGTCCACAGTCGCAAGCGGATGAATCAGCAGCTGCGAGAATGAGCGGGTGAACGCACGCACCTGGGGTTGGCTCGCAGCCGTCATCGACGTCGTCCTCATCGTCGTCTTCGCACTCATCGGGCGCTCGTCGCACGGTGAGGCCAACACGGCACTGGCGCTCTGGACCACCGCGTACCCGTTCCTGGCCGGTTGGGCGATCGGGTACGTGACCAGCGGTGCCTGGGCTCGACCGCTGCGTTTCTGGCCGACCGGTGTCGTGGTCTGGGTCCTCACGGTCTTCGTCGGCCTGGCCATCCGCGTCGCCACGGGCCAGGGTGACGTCGACGGCAACCCGCTGCCGATCTCGTTCGTCATCGTCGCGACCATCGTGCTCGGGGTGTTCCTGCTCGGCTGGCGCGCGATCGCCCGCGGTGTGCTCCGGTTCACCGCGTCGCGGTCGCGACGGGACACCGCAGCGTCCGACGCGTGAACGGCAGCCGCGGTTCCCAGCCGACCATCCTCGACGTCGCCGCACGTGCGGGGGTCTCGAAGTCGGCGGTGAGCCGCGTGCTCTCCGGGACCGGACGGTTCTCGGACGAGACCCGCGAGCGCGTCGAACGAGCGGCAGCCGAGCTCGGGTACGTCGCGAACGCGATGGCTCGCGGGCTGGTCAGCGGGCGGACGAACACGATCGGGATGCTCGTCCGAGACGCCTCGTCGATGGTCTACACCGCACTGCACGCCGTGATGGAGCGCCGCGCATCGGAACTCGGGTACCGGGTCGTCACCACGACGGGCGTCGGTCGGGTCGAGGACGAGAAGTCCGCCCTCGCCGCACTCGTGTCGATGCGCGTCGACGGCCTGGTCGTGTGCAGCGGGCTGATGCCGTCCGCCGACATCGCCGAGTTCGCGCCCCGCATCGCCACCGTCGTCGCGGGTCGGCCGGAGCTGCACCCGGCGCTCTCGAGCGTCTACTGCGACGAGGCCGACGGCGGGGCTTCCATCGCGGACGCCGTCGCCGATGCCGGCCACACCACGGCCGTGGTGTTCACCGTCCCGCTCGACAACGCGATCACGCAGCACGCGCGGTCGTCGGCGATGCTCGAGCGACTCCGAGCACGTGGCGTCCGGGTGATCGACATCGACGCGAGCTTCGTGCGGCCGCCGGACGACCTGGCTGCCGACCTGGTGGACGCCGTGCAGGAATCGGGCGTGACCGCCGTGATGTGTCCGACCGACCGGCTGATGCTCGACGTGTGCGAGGCGCTCGCCCGCCGCGGTGTCGAGGTCCCGCGCGACCTCTCCGTCACCGGGTTCGACGGCGTCTACCCGCTGGCGAGCGACTGGATCGGCTTCACGACGCTCCAGCAACCGATCGAACGCATCGGCCGCGAGGCCATCGACCTCGTCATCGGCCGCATCGACGACCCCACGCGCCCGGTCGAGCACCGCTCACTGCGCGGCACCGTGATCCCCGGCCGCACCCTGCTCCCCCGCTGACGCCGGCCCGCTGGCCCGCTGACCTCGCACGGTGCGAGGGGCCGTGCGAACGGTGCGAGGTTCCGTGCTCGGTGCGGACGGACGACGCTCGCACCGAGTACGGAACCTCGCACCGAACGCACCCGCACCCGCGCCTAGAACAACCCGCTGCGCGGCCCGTCCTCCGGCCCGTCGAACCCGCGGAACATGTCCGACACCAGCGCCTCGATCTGCGGCTCCACCAGGCGTTCGACGGCCTCGGCGATCCGCGGCCGGTGGTCGATGAGCGCCAGGCACACCGCGGTGCCGGTCGACCGCGCACACTCGTCGGACAGCGCGATCTCGTGCCGGAGCGCAGCCTTGGCCTCGTCGGACAACGGCTCGCGCGGCGTCTGCTCCCCCGCACCGGTGCCGGCCAGCTCGCCGAGGGTGAACAGGAACGGCGACCCCGGCGACGGCTCGGGGTCCACGTCGAGGCCCTGGAACTCCGGCGACAACCCCTCGGCCGGCTGGTACCCGGCATGCCGCTTCCGCGCCGCCGCCCGCTCGAGTTCGCGCTGCAGCAGCGGCAGGTTCTTCGCCGTGTAGTCGTCGACGGCGTCCTCGACGATGGTCGAGATCCGGCCGATCAGCGCGTGCTGGACGGCGTGCGGCACGTCGGGTCCGAACCCCGCGGCCGCGGCGATCGGGGACCCGGTGCACTTCCGGCAGATGCGCGTGCGCGGGCGGGCGGTACCGATCTGCCAGCGCGGCAGCCAGCGCAGCCACAGGTCGACCGCGCCCCGCACGCGACCGTCGATGCCGTCCATCCCTCAACAGTAGGCCTGGAGGCGCGGATCACCCCCGGCACACCGCGCCGGTCGGGCAATCCGCCGGTTCTCAGGCCTGTGGTTCCGTCACGAAGTCGATCAGCTCCTCGACACGGCCGAGCAGCTCCGGCTCGAGGTCGGCGAAGGTGCGCACCTGCCCGAGGATCCGCTGCCATGCCCGGGCGATGTCGGCCTGCTCGGCGTGCGGCCAGCCGAGTGCCTGGCAGATGCCCGCTTTCCACTCGATCGAGCGCGGGATCGTCGGCCACGCCCGCAGCCCGACCCGCGCCGGCTTGACCGACTGCCAGACGTCGACGAACGGGTGCCCGACGACGAGCACGTGCGCGCCCCACCTGCCACGCATCACGGCGTCGGCGAAGCGGGACTCCTTCGACCCGGGCACCAGGTGGTCGACCAGGACCCCGACCCGGCGCTCCCGCGTCGGCTGGAACTCGTCGAGCACGGCGGCCAGGTTGTCGACGCCGGAGAGCTCCTCGACCACGACGCCCTCGACGCGCAGGTCGGCACCCCAGACCTTCTCGACGAGTTCCGCGTCGTGCTTGCCCTCGACCATGATGCGGCTGGGGAGCGCCACCCGAGCTCGCTGCGACTCCACGGCGAACGATCCGGACGCGGTGCGGAGACGACCACCGCTGGACGCCTGCCGCACGGCGGGCGCGCCCCCGGGCCTCCAGTCCGCATGGACGGAACCGACGGAACCCGCGGCACCCGCACGGCCAGCGGAACCAGCCCCAACAGCACCCCCGGCCGACCGCCCGACCGGCGCCGACGGCCGCCCCAGTGTCACCAGCTCACCCTCGAGCAGGAACTGCCCGGTGAAGGGGAAGGAGCGCGTGCGGCCCTTCCAGTCCTCGAGCGCGATGTTGCCCGCCTCGAGTCCCACCACGGCACCGGCCCACCCGGAGTCCGGGTCCTCGAGCACCATGTCCCGTTCGAGCGGCACCTGCCGCACCTTCTTCACCCCGCGCGAGCGCCAGTCCCCCGAGAGCACATCGCCGCCGTACCGGTCGTCGTCCACCCGCACGAGGGTACTGTCGACGACGGCCCGGACGACGTCGACCGCGCCGGTTCCCCATCATCTCGACGGAAGGCCCGCCCGTGCGCGCAGCGATCATCCACGCCCCGAACGACATCCGCGTCGAGGAGCGCGACCGCCCCGGGCTCCTGTCCGGCAAGGACGTCGTCGTCAAGGTCCTCGCGGCCTGTGTCTGCGGATCGGACCTCTGGCCCTACCGCGGCGTCACCGAGACGAAGCAGCCCCGGCCCATCGGGCACGAGCTCGTCGGCGAGGTCGTCGCGGTCGGTGACGACGTCACCGGCCTGCACGAGGGCGACTTCGTCATCTCCCCCTTCACCATGAACGACGGCACCTGCCAGGCCTGCCGCAACGGCATGACCACCGGCTGCGACCACCTGTCCGGCTTCGGCAGCACGGACGCGTACGGCGACCCCGTCGGTGGCGCACAGGCCGACTTCGTGCGGATCCCGGACGCCGACGCCACGCTCGTCGTCGTCCCCGGCCCGATCGATCCAGCCCTGGTGCCGTCGCTGCTCACCCTGTCCGACGTCTTCTCGACGGGGCACCACGCCGCCGTGTCGGCAGCGGTCGGCCCCGGCAAGACCGTCGTCGTGGTCGGCGACGGCGCGGTCGGCCTGTCCGCCGTGCTCGCCTCGAAGCGGCTCGGTGCGGACCGCATCATCGCGATGAGCCGGCACGCCGACCGTCAGGCGCTCGCCCGCGAGTTCGGTGCCACCGACATCGTGGCGGAGCGCGGCGACGAGGGCGTCGCGGCGGTCCGCGCGCTGCTCGGCGGCGACTTGGCCGACTGCGCGGTCGAGGCCGTCGGCACCGAGGAGAGCATGGACCAGGCGCTGCACTCCGTCCGGCCCGGCGGCAACGTCGGCTTCGTCGGGGTCCCGCACGGGGTGCCGACCATCGGCACGCGCTACCTGTTCGACACGAACATCGCCATCGCGGGCGGCATGGCCCCTGCCCGGAAGTACATTCCCGAGCTGCTCCACGACGTGCTGTCCGGCGCGATCGACCCCGGTCGCGTCTTCGACCTCGAGCTGCCGCTCGACGAGGCCGCCGAGGCCTACCGCGCGATGGACGAGCGCCGGGCCATCAAGGTGCTGCTGCGCCCGTAGGCGCCGGTCGCTCACGCCACGTACGCCTGGTGGAACCCGCGGAAGTAGGCCGCCCCGTCGACCGTGCCGATGCTCTCCGGATGAAACTGGACGCCTTCGACGGGAAGTGTCCGATGGCGAACCCCCATCACAAGACCGTCGTCTTCCGAACGTGCCGTGACGACGAGATCGGCGGGCAATGTGGACTCGTCGATGACCAGTGAGTGGTACCGCGTGACTTTGCGCGGACCCTGCGAACCCAGCCCGTACAGCCCTCGACCATCGTGCTTGATGGTGCTGGTCTTCCCGTGGCGGATGCGGTCGGCACGGACGACAGCGGCGCCGAACGCTGCCCCGATCGCCTGATGGCCGAGACAAACACCCAAGATGGGGATCCTTCCGGCAAAGTGGCGGACGAGCTCGACGTGGCCGGACACGTCCGGGTGGCCTGGGCCCGGACCGAGGACGATGAAGTCTGGTCGCAGCAACTCGACAGTCTGGATCGCGTCTGGAGCCGCCCGGAGCACAGTCCGCTCGTCGTCCACATCGGCGAGGTACTGCTCGATGATGTACACGAAACTGTCGAACGCGTCGATGAGGACGACACTCATCGGATCTCCTCCCCGCAGACCGCCCAGTAGGGAGCAGCCATCTTCTGGAGGGTCTCCTCCCATTCGCTGTCTCCCGTTGAGTCCGCGACGAAACCCGCGGAGGCGCGGAGCACGTACGTCCCGCAGCGAACGACGGCCATGCGGATGGCGAGACCGAGGACAGCTGGCCTGCTCCCGAGGCCGACCAATCCGAAGGCGCCCGCATAGAGACCGCGTCGAGTCGATTCCAAGGACTCGATGATCTCCATAGCGCGCACCTTCGGGGCTCCGGACATCGTGCCGGCTGGGAAGCCCGCACGGATGATGTCCCACACGTCGTGCCCGGCCTCCAGCTCGCAGACGACCTGGGACACGAGGTGCAGTACGTGCGAGTACGTCTCGACAGCCATCATGACCTCGACGTCGAGCGTCCCGGGCCTTGCGACACGTCCGAGATCGTTCCGACAGAGATCGACGAGCATGAGGTGTTCGGCTCGCTCTTTCGGGTCGTCAACGAGCTGGGCCCGCTGCGCTGCATCGTCAGCACCTCGCGCAATGGTGCCAGCGATCGGTCGCATCGTCGCAGAGCCCTTCTCCAGCCGGACGAACAATTCCGGACTCGCACAGACCACGACGTGGCCCGCGACGGTGAACAAGGCCATGTAGGGCGACGGGTTTCGCCGTCGGAGACGTTCGTAGACTGCCAAGGGATCGGCCTCTGTCTCGATGGTCACGGAGTGTCCGAGTTGCACCTGGTAGGCGTCTCCTTGGCGGATGTGTTCGAGACAGACCTCGCCGCGTCTCAGGTACTCCTCGCGCGTCACGTCGTCGCGGATCCGGCTCGGACGGGGCACCGTCGGCATTCCGCTGACGGCCTCCGGCGAAGTGTTCTCCTCCGACCACGCGGTCAACGAGCCCTCGACGCGGTCTGGGTCTTCGCCACCCCAAACGGAGGAGCGAACGACGGCAAGTTCACCGCGGTGCTCCTCGAAGGTCACGATGGCGTCGACGAAACTGATGACAGCGTCAGGCGGGGCATCATCTTGATCGGGAATCAAACGTGGGAGCCGCTCGATGTAGTGCACTGCGTCGTACCCGAAGAAGACCAGGAAGGACAACGCGAGATCGTCGCGATCGTCGGACGTCCGCATGGCCGCATCCAAGATCCGTGGAATCGCCCAGAGCGAATCGTCAGCCGCCAAGCGGTACGCGCTTCCGTCGGGGATGATCGCTCCCGCTTCGACGAGGACCCCAGCGATGACTCGAACTGTCTCTCGTTCGCCGTCGATCACCACGGAACCGTTCCGGATGATGAGCGACGTCCGCCCCGCAAGGCCACACATCGAGACCCGGTTGTCTTCCTGCGGCCCGCCCTGCGACTCGAGTAGGAACGCACGATCCGGTCCGTACGTCGCCCGGAGCCCTCGATACGCATCCATCGCCGGCATCAACGGCACGGGTCGGCGCACAATGTCACAGTCGTTCCGAACATCCTCCGCGCTCACGTTGTCCATCTGGCATCGCCTTCTTGTGTCCGTGTTTCGTCTGTTTGCATCAACGGAGCCATTGCGCCCGTTTTTCCGGCAGCAGCCAGTGCATCGTTCATCGTCCGCATCTTCGCCGTTGTCTCGTCATATTCGGCATCAGCGTCGGAACCCCGGACGATGCCAGCGCCCGCGAAAAGGCGGGCGGACGGCCCGGAGACGAGTCCGCAACGGATCGACACCCGCCACTCGCCATCGCCATCGCCATCGCGCGACTGCCAGCCCACCACTCCGCCGAACAGTCCTCGTTCGAACGGCTCGCTCTCACTGATGACCCGAAGAGCAGCCGTTCGCGGCACGCCACAGACTGCAGGCGTCGGATGCAACAGCTCCACCGCAGCAAGCGAGTCGATGTGCGCCCGATCGACAGTCGTCGTGATGGCGGATGCGAGATGCCAGACGCGTTCTGTAGACCGCAGTTCTGGGCCAACCACATCGACATCGGCCATCGCCACTCCGCGAAGCCGACCAACGATGTCGTCGATCACCAGGCCGTGTTCCGTGCCGACCTTCGCGGATCGGATGAGTTCGTTTCGAGCACGAGTGCGCGACACTCCGCCCCTCGGCACCGAGCCGGCGAACGGTGTCGACACCAGACGTGCACCGTTGACCCGCACGAGGACTTCTGGACTCGCCCCGAGGAAGTCGCCTTGCGACTCGGAACCGTGAACCTGAAACGCCACGGAGGACCGGTCGGAACTCAGCCGCGCGAACACTTCGGCCTCGTCGAAGTCCTCCGGTCGCGTGATCACGTCCGTCCGGGCGAGGACGACCTTCTGAAGGGTGCCGTCAGAGATACCACGCAGGACGCTTCGGACCGAAGACGTGAAGGCAGATCGATGCTCGGAGTCGTCCGTCCTCGATGGTTCGGTCCGATGCCGAAGAGATCGGAAGTTGGGAAGCGACATCGAGCGAGGTCTGCCGATCCACAATCTTCCCGGCGATGAGAGGTCGAACGGCAGCGCACCGACGATCAGCGATCCGCTTGGCGCAGCTCTGAGCATGTCCCGCGCCGCGCCGATCTGGACGTGAGCTGAAGCACCAGGCCGGATCGCCACTCCATTGACGACCTCGAACGGCGAGGGACGTCGACCCCATCGGAACACCGGCCCCGAAACCCGCGTCAGCAAGTCTCCAGGAACGCCGAAGACCTCACCCACCCCGGCACTACGCATACGAGAAATGAGACGGTCGGCCACGCTGGTCCGTTGAAACATCAGCGTTAACGTATCAGTGCCCGTGCACGCCTTTCGTGCCGCGGAACGCGTGTTTCATATTGGCAAACGCCGGGCAGCAGCCCACCGGCCCTGGTGGGTTCGCCGAGGTGCTCCCGACCGTGCCCGTCGTGCTCGAGTACGTCGAACTCATACGGAAGCACGCCAAGCCCCACGCATGGATAGTCGACTTCACGAACCCGGTCGGCATATTCACCCGCGCGCCGCTCGAGCCCGGTGCGGCGCAGCCGCCTCGGCCCGCCACTCACCGGGCAGCACGTCGCGGAGTTCGGGCACGGTGAAGCTTCGACGGATCGACCGCAGGCCGTCGACGCGGATGAACGTCCCCGCCGCCACGAGCGGTGACGCCAGCGCGTACGCCCGGTAGGCCGCGGGCGACCGCCGGGTGTCGGAGTGCAGGCTGCGCCCGCTCGCGAGCAGTGAGGCCTACCGCGCGATGGACGAGCGCAGGGCCATCAAGGTGCTGCTGCGCCCGCGGCGGCGCTCCGGGTCACCGGCCGGTCGTTCGCGCTCAGCGACGGTTCACGCACTCGCACGCCCGTGATCTGTCGCTGAGCCCGAAACGTGGCCCGGCGGCCCGCGGCTCGCACCTCCGACGCCCGCTCAGGCGTCGCGGATCGCCAGCACCCGGTGCGGCGCAGCCGCCTCGGCCCGCCACCCGCCGGGCAGCACGTCGCGGAGTTCGGGCACCGTGAAGCTCCGGCGGATCGACCGCAGGCCGTCGACGCGGATGAAGGTCCCCGCCGCCACGAGCGGTGACGCCAGCGCGTACGCCCGGTAGGCCGCGGGCGACCGCCGGATGTCGGAGTGCAGGCTGCGCCCGCTCGCGAGCAGTTCGGAGTCGGCGAGGAACCCCCGACGCTCCTCGTCGCCCAGGTGGTGCAGCACGTGGTTCGACACGACGACGTCGAACCGCTCACCCGCCGCGACCAGGTCACCGCTCGACTGCTGCCGGAACGTCACGCCGGTCGGGGACGACCGCCGTGCCGCGGCGATGGCTCGTTCGTCCGGATCGACCCCGACGACCTCGAGGTCGAAACCGTCGCTCGCCGCCCACCGCACCAGCGAGCGGGCCAGGTCGCCGCCGCCGCACCCCAGGTCGAGCACCCGGCCGCGGCCGCTGGCGGGCAGGGCCGGCACGACGTGGGACCGCCAGGCCGCACGCCAGCCGCTCACGAGCGCGTTCACGACGGCGAAGCGCCGGAACGTGCGCGCGAGGGCGCGCGGGTCGCAGTCCGGGTCGTCCATCAGCTCGGTCAGGTCGAGCGCGCGGGTGCGCAGGTCGACGGCCGGGAGGCCCGTGGTGCCGCCGTCCTGACGGCTCACGCCGCGCCCGTGGTCGCGACGGGCACGCGGGCGGGTGCGACAGCGGGTTCCGCCGCGGGCGACTTCGCGGGTTCCGCCGCGGGCGACCTCGCGGGTTCGGCCGCGGGCGACGCCTCGGTCCGCACCGCGGTGAGCCGCGCGCTCTCGACGGTGAGGCCGGGGCCGAAGGCGAGCGCGACGACGGCACTGCCGTCCTCGAGGCCGGCGTCGACGGCGTCCCGCAGCACGAAGAGCACGGTGGCGCTCGACATGTTGCCGTGTTCCCGCAGCACCCGCCGGCTCGACTCCATCGCGCTGTCGGGCAGGCCGAGCGACTCCTGGGTGCGGTCGAGGATGGCCCGGCCGCCCGGGTGCACCGCCCACACCGGCACGTCCGACGCCGGCCCGCCGTCGAGCAGCGGTTGCACGGCGCTCGGGACGTGCAGGCCGACGAGCTTCGGCACGGCGGTGGACAGGACCATCTCGAAGCCCTCGTCCCCGATGTTCCACGCCATCTCGGACGCCCCCTCGGGCACCACGGCCGTCGTGAAGTCGTCGAAGCGCAGACCGGCACCGTCGCGGGCAACGACCGCAGCGGCCGCACCGTCGCCGAAGACGCTGTTCGCGACGATCTGGTCGGGGTCGTTCGAGGCGCGGACGTGCAGGGTGCAGAGTTCGCCGCAGACCACGAGCACGACGGCGTCCGGGTCCTGGTCGACGAACGCCGCGGCGATCCGCAGCGCGGGGAACGCGGCGCAGCAGCCCATGAAGCCGATGTGGTGCCGGAAGACGCCCCCGGGGAGCCCGAGCTGCTCGACGACGTCGATGTCTGGCCCAGGCTGGGTGAACCCGGTGCAGGACACGGTCACCAGGTGCGTGACGGCCTCCGGTGCGATGCCGGCACGTTCGACGGCGTCGCGGGCGGCGGCGACGAACAGCGGCGGGGCGAGTTCGCGGTACCGGTCGTTGCGTGAGCCGGTGGACGGCGAGCGCAGGGTGCCGTCGTCGTCACGGAAGGCCCCACCGGCACGCGCGGAGTCGAGTTCCTCGAGGACGGTGTGCCGCTGGTCGACCGCCGACCCGTCGAAGGCGGCGGGGACGAGCCGTTTGCCGAGCCGCCCGAGGTCGGGTTGGGCGGAGAACAGGTCACGCACCCGGGGCTGGTCGAGGGTCGTCTCGGGGACGGCGGTTCCGATGGCGCGGATCGTTGCGGACACGACTCATCCTGTCACCGGATCGCTGACGCGTCCCCAGGATGCGCACGGCAACGGGGCGCACGGCGACGGGACGCACGGAGGGCACGGCACCGATCAGTGCCGTGCCCTCAGTGGTGGGACCGCTTAGGACTGCTGCGCGCGCTCCAGCACGAGTTCCCGCACGCGTGCGGCGTCGGCCTGGCCCTTCATGGCCTTCATGACCGCGCCGATGATCGCGCCGGCCGCCTGGACCTTGCCGTCCTGGATCTTCGCCAGCACGTCGGGCTGCGCCGCGAGTGCTTCGTCGACCGCGGCTGTCAGGGCGGAGTCGTCCGAGACGACCTTGAGCCCACGGGCCTCGACGACCTGCGCCGGCGAGCCCTCGCCCGCGATGACGCCCTCGAGCACCTGGCGTGCCAGGCGGTCGGTCAGGTCGCCGGACTCGACGAGCGCGATGACCTCGGCGACGTGCTTCGGCGACACCAGGTCACCGGGGGCGGCGTCCTGTGCGTTGGCGACGCGGCTGATCTCACCGGTCCACCACTTGCGGGCGGCCTGCGGTGCGGCGCCGGCGGCGACGGTGCCCTCGACCTCGTCGAGCAGCCCGCCGTTCACGACGTCCTGGAACTCCAGGTCGGCGAAGCCCCAGTCACCCTTCAGACGACGGCGACGTGCGACGGGGGCCTCGGGCAGCGAGGCACGGAGCTCCGCGATGACGGCCGGGTCCGGCACGACGGGCAGCAGGTCGGGCTCCGGGAAGTACCGGTAGTCGTCGGCGTCCGACTTCGGGCGACCGGCCGAGGTGCGGCCGGTGTCCTCGTGCCAGTGCCGGGTCTCCTGCGTGATCGTGCCACCGGCGGCGAGGATCGCGGCCTGGCGCTGGATCTCGTAGCGGATCGCACGCTCGACGGCGCGGAACGAGTTGACGTTCTTCGTCTCGGTGCGGGTGCCGAGCTTCTCCTGCCCGCGGGGGCGCAGCGAGATGTTCGCGTCGCACCGCAGGTTGCCGCGCTCCATGCGCGCCTCGGAGACACCGAGCGCCCGGACGAGGTCGCGGATGACCTGCACGTAGGCGGCTCCGAGCTCGGGGGCACGGTGCTCGGCGCCGAAGATCGGCTTCGTGACGATCTCGACCAGGGGCACACCGGCACGGTTGTAGTCGACGAGCGAGTACTCGGCACCCTGGATGCGACCGGTGGCACCACCGACGTGCGTCAGCTTGCCGGCGTCCTCTTCCATGTGGGCGCGCTCGATCGGGATGTTGTAGATCGTGCCGTCGGCGAGCTCGACCTCGACCTCGCCCTCGTAGGCGATGGGCTCGTCGTACTGCGAGACCTGGTAGTTCTTCGGGTTGTCCGGGTAGAAGTAGTTCTTCCGGGCGAACCGCGAGGACTCGGCGATCGAGCAGCCGAGCGCGAGCCCGAGCTGGATCGAGTACCGCACGGCCTGTGCGTTCACGACCGGCAGCGACCCGGGCAGCCCGAGGTCGACCGGGGTGACGTTCGTGTTGGGCTCGCCGCCGAAGAAGTTCGGGGCGTCCGAGAACATCTTGGTCTTCGTCGCGAGTTCGACGTGGACCTCGAAGCCGAGCACCGGCTCGTAGCGCTCGAGCGCCTCGTCGAAGTCCATCAGCGCGTCCTTCTGCGCCATCAGATCACACCTTCCTGCGCAGCGGACTGCTGACTCTGGTCGAGGTCCGGGACGGACGCGATGAGCGGCGCGCCCCACTGCTGTTCGAGCAGACGCTCGAGGGCGGCACCGTAGCGGTACAGCCGGGCGTCCTCACGCTGGGGCGCCATCAGCTGCACGCCGACGGGCAGGCCGTCCTCGGGCGCGAGGCCGTTCGGGATGCTCATACCGGGGACACCGGCGAGGTTCGCCGGGATCGTCGTGAGGTCGTTGAGGTACATCGCCAGCGGATCGTCGATGCGCTCACCGATCGGGAACGCGGTCGTCGGCGCCGACGGGCTGACGAGGAGGTCGACCTGCTCGAAGGCGGCCTGGAAGTCCCGCTGCACGAGCGTGCGGACCTTCTGCGCCGAGCCGTAGTAGGCGTCGTAGTAGCCGGCGCTCAGGGCGTAGGTGCCGAGGATGATGCGCCGCTTGACCTCGGGGCCGAAGCCGGCTTCACGCGTGGCGGCCATGACATCCTCGACGGTGGCACCGTTCTCGGGTGTGACCCGGAGGCCGAAGCGCACCGAGTCGAACTTGGCGAGGTTCGACGACGCCTCGGCCGGGAGGATCAGGTAGTACGCGCTGATCGCGTACGCGAACGACGGGGCGTCGATCTCGACGACGACCGCACCGGCCGACTCGAGCAGCGCGACCGTCTCCTGGAAGCGCTGGGTGACCCCGGCCTGGAACCCGTCGCCCCCGGCGAGTTCCTTCACCACGCCGACGCGCAGGCCGCGGAGCGTGTCCGCCTGCAGCCCTTCGCGTGCGGCGGCGGCCATCGAGGGCCAGGCGTCCGGGATGGACGTGGAGTCCTTCGGGTCGTGCCCGCCGATGACGTCGTGCAGGAGCGCGGCGTCGAGGACGGTGCGGGACACCGGGCCGATCTGGTCGAGGCTGGACGCCAGGGCGATGGCGCCGTAGCGGCTCACCCCGCCGTAGGTCGGCTTCACACCGACCGTGCCCGTCACGGCACCCGGCTGACGGATGGAGCCACCCGTGTCCGAACCGAGGGCGAAGGGGGCTTCGTGCGCGGCGACCGCAGCAGCCGAACCACCGCCGGACCCGCCGGGGATCCGGTCGAGGTCCCACGGGTTGCGGGTCGGCCCGTAGGCCGAGAACTCGGTGGTCGAGCCCATCGCGAACTCGTCCATGTTGGTCTTGCCGAGCGGCACGAGGCCGGCGGCGCGGAGCTTCGCGACGGGGGTGGCGTCGTACGGCGGCACCCAGCCCTCGAGGATCCTGGACCCGGCGGTCGTGGGCATGTCCTGCGTGCACAGGACGTCCTTGACGGCGATCGGCACACCGGCGAGCGGCCCGAGGTCGTCGCCCGCGGCACGGCGGGAGTCGATCGACTTCGCCACCGCCAGGGCGTTCTGGTTGACGTGCAGGAACGCGTGCACGTCGCCGTCGACGGCGGCGATCCGGTCGAGGTGGGCCTGGGTGGCCTCGACGCTCGAGAGGTCGCGCGCCACGAGGGCGTCGGCGAGCGCCGCGGCGCTCAGCTTCGTGATGTCGTCAGTCACTGTTCTTCGCCCTACTGTTCTTCGCCGAGGATGGCGGTCACGCGGAACCGTTCGCCGTCGGAGTCGGGCGCCCCGGAGAGCGCCTGCTCCTGCGTCAGCGTCGTGCCGACCACGTCGGGTCGGGTGACGTTGCCGAGCGGCACGGGGTGGCTCGTCGCCGGGACGTCGTCGGTCGCGACCTCGGCGACCTTGGCGACGCTCTCGACGATGTGCGACAGCTCCCCGGTCAGCTTCTCGATCTCGTCGGGCGTGAGTGCGATACGTGCGAGGTTCGCCAGGTGTGCGACCTGCTCGCTCGTGATGTCAGGCATGGTGCTCCGTCGATCGGTTCGTGGAATGCCCCACAGTCTATTGGCTGCGTCGGGCGCGCAGGCGCGGCTGTGGACAACCCCCCGGAGGCCCGGTGCCGGTCCGCCGGACCGGCACCGGGCCTCCAGGGGGTCGAGGGTCACTTCCCGCTATGGCCCCTCGCAGCCGGTGCCGCCGGGGCCACCGTCGCGGCGGGCGCTGGCGCAGCCGGAGCAGCGGGTGCAGCAGGCGCAGCCGGAGCAGCCGGAGCAGCCGTCGGCGTCGTCTGGTCGTCCTGCGCCGTCCCCTGCCCGGACGAGGACCCCGACGAGCCCGACGACGACGAAGAAGAAGACGATGACGACGACTTGCTCGCCTGCCCGATCATCGCCTGGCTCGGCGCGGGCAGCGCTCCCCCGCCGACGGTCTGGTCGAGGTAGGCCATCATCGACTTCCCGACCCCGAACTTCGCGCTGTACCCGGTGGTGCCCTGCAGGAACGGCCAGTTCGCCAGGCTCACGCTCCCCTGCACGTTGCCGACCCAGGTGGCGTTCGTGTACTTCGTCGACGACGCGACCAGCCAGTTCTGCACGTCACCGTCGGTGGTGCCGGTCTTCGCGAACTTCGCCACGCTGTCCCCGGGGTTCGCGCTCGCGGCCGTCCCCGACCCGGACAGCACGCCCTGCAGCGCGTAGTCGACCGTGCCCGCGACGTCCGCCGAGACGCCCTGCGTGCAGGACGACGGCGTCGGGGTGATCTTCGTGCCGTCCGCCTCGGTCACCGAGTCGATCGCGGTGGGCGTGCACACGATGCCGCCGTTGGCGAAGCCCGCGTAGGCCTCGGCCAGGTCGATCGGCGACAGCTCGTTCACGCCGAGGATCGAGGACGGCGTCTGCGTCAGGTCACCGCCGTCGGCGCGGTGGATGCCCATCGACTGCGCGAGCTGGGCGATCTTGCACAGGTCGAGCTGCTTCCCCATCTGGGCGTACGCGGTGTTGATCGACTCGACCGTTGCCGCCTCGACCGACATCGACGACGGCACGCTCTCGGCGTTGGCGACGTTCCAGGTGCCGCCCGCGACGTTCTGGCAGGTGTTGGTGAACTCGGCGTTCTCGAACTGGTGCTCCGAGGTGGTGACCGAGTCGGACAGGGTGTGCCCGCTGGCGAGCCACTCGGCCAGGGTGAACACCTTGTAGGTCGACCCGGTCTGGAACCCGCCGGAGTTGCCGTACCCGGAGTCGGCGCTGTAGTTGACCGCGGTGGCACCGGCGCCGGCGTTGTCCCCCTGCGTGTACGTGGTGTTCTGCACCATCGACATGATTCGCCCGGTCCCCGGCTCGACGGTGACGTTCGAGCCACCGACGTCGACGCCGGCCATGGTCGCCGGCACGTAGGTCGACAGGGCGTTCTGCGCCTGGCCCTGCAGGTCGAGGTCGAGCGAGGTGTGGATCTGCAGGCCCTTGGTGTCGAGCGTGGCGATGCGTGCCGCGGCGGTCTTGCCGAACGCCGGGTCCTGCAGCACCTGGTCGCGGACGTAGTCGCAGAAGTACCCGGCGTCGTGGTTCGTCGCGGCCGCCGAGCACCCGTTGGCGGTCTCGGTGATCTTCGGCGTCACGGGCGTCGCGATCGCCTTCGTCATCTCGGCCTTCGTGATGGAGCCGTGCACCTGCATCCGGCGGAGCACGTAGTCGCGGCGTTCCTTCGTCAGCGCGTACCCGTTCGCCTTGCCGTTCTCCTTGTCGCCCGGTACGTCGATGCGCAGGTTCGACGGGTTGTTGAGGATCGCGACGAGCGTGGCGGACTGCACGAGCGACAGGTCCTTGGCGTGCACGCCGAAGTAGTACTCGGCCCCCGCCTCGGCACCGTAGACCCGGCCGCCGAGCCCGACGAGGTTCAGGTACCCGGTCAGGATCTCGTCCTTGGAGTACTTCTTGTTGACGGCGATGGCGTACCGCATCTCCTGCAGCTTGCGCTGCGGGGTGACGCCGGCGACGTCCAGGTAGCACGCGTCGATCTTCTTCTTGGTCGCGGCCTGGTCCTTGCCGGTGAGCTGTTCGCACTGCTGCACCAGGACGTTCTTGACGTACTGCTGCGTGATGCTCGAGCCGCCCTGCACGTCCCCGCCGACGACGGTCGCGGCGACCCCGCGGAGCGTCCCGAGCACGTCGATGCCGCCCTCGTCGTAGTAGCGCGGGTCCTCGGTGTCGATCGCCGCCTGCTTGAGCGAGTCCGCCATCTGGTCCGCCGTCACGTTCGTGCGGTTCTCGGCGTAGAACGAGGCGATCTTGACTTGCTTCCCGCCCTGCTCCGCGTACACGGACGACACCTGCTGCGGGGTCTGCACGTCGAGGTAGGTCGGCAGGTCCTCGAAGAACGAGACCGCTCCGGAGGTCCCCTCGCCCGCGACGGCGACCGCCGGGGTCACCGCGACGGCGACGAGCATGCCGGCGAGCACGGACATCACCACGAACATCAGGAGAGCACCAGGCCATCGCACCACACGCATGACGGCACCGTAGGCAGCAGGGCTGTACTGGTTCTGCCCTGGAACGAGTGCAGGCTGCGGTCGCGTTCAGGTTGCCACCCAGCCCGTTCCGAGGACGGGTCGCGATCCGTGCGTGCGCGCGGATCCGGCCGGGAGGCCCGGGTCGACGCCGGCACGTCGGCCGCCGGTCACGATCGGGTCACGCCCACCGCGTCGCCACGACCGGCGGGTCCGCCCGGTCGGTCAGGGCCGGCCACCCACCGCCCGTCGGTCACGGCCCGTCAGTCACGGGGCTGCAGGTCCTGCGGGCGCACGAGGTACATGTCCGGCGAGGCGCCGACGATGCCGTCACCACCCGACTTGCCGCGTCGGACCTGCTCGCGCACCAGGTCGCCGCGTCCGATGCCGATCAGGGCGACGTCGTGCAGCGATGCCGTGCCCGGCTTGAGGTAGTCGTTGTGCCCCACGGGTCGCCGGAACACGTCACCGGCCGACAGCGCGTCGGCGCCCCCGGCGAGGTCGAGCACGGTCGACCCGAACGACGCCCCGCCCGGGTCGGTCCCGAAGTACCCGGAGCCCGCGATGGGATCGCTGTGCGCACCGCCGACGAAGACCTGCCCGGTGGCGACGGCGAGGTCGTCCGCCGTCCGGACGTCGCTGCCCGGCGATCCGAGCACGGTCAGGGTGTCGGCGGTCATCCGGCCGGACGCCAGGGCCGTCATCGCCGTGGTCGACCCGTACGAGTGCGCGACGATGTTCACGCGCGGTTGGTCGCCGGCGCGGATCACACGCAGTCCCGCGACGGTCCGTTCGAGCCGCTCCGCCCCGGTCCGGGCGAGCCCGAGCGACAGGATGTTGGACAGGTCCGGCGTGCGGTACCCCATCCACGCGACGACGGCGGCTCCCGACCCGTTGCCCGTGGCGGCGAGCGGCGCCAGGGTGGCCTGCTCGCGGGACAGGTCGTTGGCGGTGTTCGTGAAGTCGGTCATCTGCCCGGTGACCGTGAAGAACATGCCCGGCACCACGACGGTGACGTCGGCCGCGGTGTCGAGGTCGCCGATGCTGATCGCCGCACGCCCGGACCCCCGGGTGTCGAGCGCCACCAGGAAGCGCCGCGGGTCGCCGGCTTGCTGCACCAGGGAGTCCCGGACCTGCCCGAGCATCGCGGCCCGGGCTGCACCGAGGTCGGCGTCGGCGAGGCCGGACGTCAGCGTCGCACGGTTCGCCTGGTCACGGACGGCGTACGGCACGCCCTCGAGGTTCCCGACCAGGGCGGGCGCGTGCGCGAGGAGTCGGTCCTGCTCGTCGGCGGGCAGGTGCGACCACCACTGCGCGACGGTCTGCGCGGGCGGCGGATCGTCCTGCACCGTCGCCACGACGCCGCGGTCGGTGGCCGCGCTCCGCAGGTCGGCGGCACCGAGCGCACCGAGGTCCTCGACGAAGGCTCGTCCGTGTGCGGCGGCGAGGTCGTCCACCCGCACCGCGGTCGTCGACGACGCCGCTGCCGCCACCGGCGTCGCCACGGGAGCCGACACGGATGCCGACGCCGACACGGACGCCGACGAGAGCACGTCGTCGACCGGGACGATGCGGGTCGTGGCGGTGCTGGCGACCGTGACCTGGTGCGCCGGGGGCATGCCTGGGGCCTCGATCACTCCGAGCGAGTGCACCGAGGCGGTGAGCAGAGCCGCAGCGATGAGCAGCATTCGGGTCTCCCCCGGGAAGGCCGTCCCGACGTCCCCCTGCAGACGACGGGTGATGCTCGGTCGAGTCTATGGAGATGTCCGCGGATCATCCATGCGCGATGCAACTTGTCCCCCGAACTGGGCGCGTTCGGCGGCGCGCCGCGCTCAGCGGATGCGACCGGGCGTGCTGCGCGCCCCGGTCGGTCCTCAGTCCTCAGTCCTCGGTCGTGGGCGCTTCCGGTTCGGCGAGCGCCGCGGGCCCCTCGGTCACGAGCAGGTGGAACTGCTCGGCGTCGATGATCCGGACGCCCAGCTGCTCGGCCTTCGTCAGCTTCGAACCGGCACCCGGACCGGCCGCCACGAAGTCGGTCTTCTTGCTCACGCTCGAGGCCGCCTTGCCACCGGCGGTGATGATCGCCTCCTGTGCACCTTCGCGCGTGTAGCCCTCGAGCGACCCGGTGGCGACGACGGTGACGCCGCTCAGCACGCCGCCCTCGACGTCGGCGCTGCCCGGGCCGGGGTGGCCCGGGGTGGTGAACTGCACGCCGGCCGTGGTCCAGCGGTCGATGATCTCGCGGTGCCAGTCGACGTCGAACCAGGCGAGCAGGGCGTCGGCGATGATCCCGCCGACCCCGTCGACGGCGGCGAGGTCCTCGCGCGATGCCGACCGGATCGCGTCGAGGGACCCGAAGTGGTTCGCCAGGGCCCGGGCGGCGACAGGTCCGACGTGGCGGATGCTCAGGCCGACCAGGATCCGCCACAGCGGCTTCGTCTTCGCGGCGTCGATGTTCGCGAGCATCTCGAACGCGTTCTTCGACGGGTAGCGGCTCGGCTCACCGGTGTAGTCGGCGCCGCGTGCCTCGGGGTCGAACGGCGGGTCGGTCTTCTTGCGCGCCCGGCTGAACGGCGTGACGCGCTTCGGGGTGCCGTCGTCGTCGACCTTCTCCATGCCGGTCTCGGCGTCGCGGACGATGACCTCGATCGGGACGATGTCCTGCATCGTCAGGTCGAACAGGCCGGCCTCGGTGACGAGCGGCGGGGTCTCCGGGCGGAGGGGCTGCGTGAGCGCCGCGGCCGCGACCTCACCGAGCCCCTCGATGTCGAGCGACCCGCGCGAGGCGATGTGCTCGACCCGACCGCGCACCTGCGCCGGGCAGCTCTTCGCGTTCGGGCAGCGCAGGTCGATGTCGCCTTCCTTCGCGGGGGCGAGCTCGGTGCCGCA
Source organism: Curtobacterium sp. MCSS17_006 (assembly GCF_003234215.1). NCBI lineage: Bacteria > Bacillati > Actinomycetota > Actinomycetes > Micrococcales > Microbacteriaceae > Curtobacterium > Curtobacterium sp. MCSS17_006. The sequence continues at coordinate 60,603 of NZ_QKSO01000003.1, forward strand.
CTCGGGGCAGTTGGTCGGCATCACGAACTCGCGCTCGGAGCCGTCACGGAGCTCGACCACCGGGCCGAGCACCTCGGGGATGACGTCGCCGGCCTTCCGCAGCACGACCGTGTCGCCGATCAGCACGCCCTTCGCCTTGACGACCTGCTGGTTGTGCAGCGTGGCCTGGCGGACGACGGACCCGGCGACCTCGGCCGGGGCCATCACCGCGAACGGGGTCGCACGGCCGGTGCGGCCGACGCTGACCACGATGTCGGTGAGCGTCGTGTGCACTTCTTCCGGCGGGTACTTGTAGGCGATCGCCCACCGCGGCGCCCGTGACGTCGACCCGAGTTCCTCGTGCAGGGCGAGGTCGTCGACCTTCACGACGACGCCGTCGATCTGGTGCTCGACCGACGAACGGCGCTCCCCCGTGGCCCGGACGAAGCCGTTGACCTCGTCGATGGTGTCGAACACCCGGTAGTGGCTGCTCGTCGGGAGGCCCCAGGTCTGCAGCAGCTCGTAGACCTCGGACTGGCTGCGGACGTCGGTGCCCTGCTCGAGTTCGCGGACGGGCCACGCGCCGATGCCGTGCACGAGCATCCGCAGACGCCGCAGCCGGTCGACCATCAGGGCCCGCTTCGCGTCGGACTTGCCCTCTTCCTTCTGGCGGAGGGACCCGGCGGCGGCGTTGCGCGGGTTGGCGAACACGCGCTCCCCTGCCTCGCGCTGGTTGGCGTTGAGCTCGTCGAACTCGGCGACCGGGAAGAAGATCTCGCCGCGGACCTCGACCAGGGGCGGGTGACCGGTGCCGGACAGGCGGTCCGGGATCGTGCCCATCGTGCGGACGTTGCCGGTGACGTCCTCGCCGACCACGCCGTCACCCCGGGTGGCGGCCGAGACGAGCCGACCGTGCTCGTACCGCAGGTTGATGGCCAAGCCGTCGATCTTCAGCTCGGTCAGGAACCGCACCCGCTCGGCACCGGCGTCCCGCTGCACCTTGAGGGCCCACTCGGTCAGCTCGTCGGGGCTGAAGACGTTGTCGAGCGAGAGCATGCGCTCGGCGTGCTCGACCGGTGCGAACTGCGTCGTCTGCGCCTGCCCGCCGACCGTCTGCGTCGGGCTGTCGGGCGTCAGGAGTTCCGGGAACCGCCGTTCGATCGCGTCGAGTCGGTGCACCAGGGCGTCGTAGTCGGCGTCCGACAGGGGCGAGGCGTTGCCCTCGTAGTAGTCGTGGCGCAGCTCGGTGACGCGGGCGCGCAACCGGTCGACCTCGCGCGCGGCCTGGGCGGCGTCGAGCCCGTCGGGGTCGATGGTCTCGAACGTCGCGTCGGTCTCGCTCATGGCATCAGTTCTACCGTGCACCACCGACGCGGCGTGCAGCGAGCGTGTGCCCCGGGAGCGGCGGGGTCAGGCGTCGACGGGGACGGCGCTGACCGTGGTGTCGATCGTGCACTGGCCGAGCACCCGTGTGCCGACGTAGACCACGGCCGTCTGGCCGGGAGCGACCCCGTGCAGCGGCTCGTCGACGTCGATCACGAGCACGTCGTCCTGCACGCGGGCCGTCGCGGGCACCGGGTCGGCGTGCGCGCGGATCTGCACGTCGCAGGCGAACGGTGTCGCGGGGTCGGCCGGGGCAGTGCCCGCCCAGGTGAACCGCGAGCCGGACATCGAGGTGACGGCGAGGGCTTCCTTCGGGCCGACGACGACGGTGTTGTCCTTCGGGCGGATCTCGAGCACGAACCGGGGCTTGCCGTCCGGTGCCGGGCGACCGAGGGCCAGGCCGCGGCGCTGTCCGACGGTGTAGCCGGTGGCGCCCTCGTGCGAGCCGACGACCGTGCCGTCACGCTCGACGACCTCGCCGGGGGCGGTGCCGACGCGGTCCGCCAGCCAGCCGCGGGTGTCGCCGTCCGGGATGAAGCAGATGTCGTAGGAGTCCGGCTTCTGGGCGACCGTCAGCCCGCGCTCGGCGGCCTCGGCCCGGACCTCGTCCTTCGACGGCGTCGCGCCGAGCGGGAACATCGCGTGCTGCAGCTGCTCGGCGGTCAGGACTCCGAGTACGTACGACTGGTCCTTCGCCCACGCGGCCGACCGGTGCAGCTCGCGGGAGCCGTCCGGACCGGTGACGATCGAGGCGTAGTGCCCGGTCGCGACGGCGTCGAACCCCAGGGCGAGTGCCTTCTCGAGCAGCGCCGCGAACTTGATCCGCTCGTTGCAGCGCATGCAGGGGTTCGGGGTGCGGCCGGCCTGGTACTCGGCCACGAAGTCGTCGACGACGTCCTCCTTGAACCGGGCCGAGAAGTCCCACACGTAGTACGGGATCCCGAGGGCCGACGCGGCGCGCTGGGCGTCCATCGAGTCCTCGATGGTGCAGCATCCGCGACTGCCGGTGCGCAGGGTGCCGGGCATCCGGCTCAGGGCCAGGTGCACACCCACCACGTCGTGGCCGGCGTCGACCGCCCGGGCTGCGGCCACCGCCGAGTCGACACCACCGCTCATCGCCGCAAGAACACGCATGCGTCCAGGGTAACCCGCCGACGAAGCGGTACCGCTGGCGTACCGTTGGTCGGGCGATGGCCACGACGGGGAACGACTCATTCGACTTCCGGTCCGTCCTGCTGTCCGGGTTCCTGCCCGCTGCGCTCTTCGCGATCGGTGAGGGCGCGATCATCCCGATCATCCCGATCGCGGCCGACTCGCTCGGTGCCAGCCTGGCGTTCGCGGGCTTCGTCGCCTCGCTCATCCTGGTCGGGGAGCTCATCGGCGACGTGCCGTCCGGCATCGTCGTCGCCCGCATCGGCGAGCGGAACGCCATGATCGGCGCCGCGCTCGTGTCCGTGGTCGGGCTCGTCGTCGCCACGACGGCCGCGAACGCCTGGGTCCTGGCACTCGGGGTGTTCCTGGTCGGTGTCTCCACCGCGGTGTTCGCCCTCGCCCGGCACGCCTACATGACCACCGCGATCCCCCTGCGGATCCGGGCCCGGGCACTGTCGAGCCTGGGCGGCGTCTTCCGCTTCGGCTACTTCGTCGGCCCGTTCATCGCCGCCGGCGTCATCCACCTGACCGGCACCACCAGCAGCGCCTTCTGGATCCACGTCGTCTGTTGCCTGGCGGCGGCGACCGTGCTCCTGGTGCTGCGCGACCCCGCGACGGGCACACGCGGTCTGCGGTTGCCGCCACGGGCCTCCCGGCTGTCGGCCGACCACACGACGGACGCGAGCGACCAACCGATCGAACCGCCAGCCGACACCGGCGCACAGTTCGTCCAGCAGGAGGCGCAGGGGCTCTTCCGCACCATCCGCGCGAACGGGGCGGTCCTGCTGCGGCTCGGCAGCGGCGCCGGCCTGATCGGTGCGATGCGCGCCGGGCGGCAGGTGATCCTGCCGCTCTGGGCGGTGAGCGTCGGCCTCGACGACTCGACCGCGGCACTCGTGATCGGCATCGCCGGAGCCGTCGACTTCGCGCTGTTCTACACGAGCGGGCAGATCATGGACCGGTGGGGACGCCTCGCGAGCGCCCTGCCCTGCATGCTCGGCCTGAGCATCAGCTACTTCCTGCTCGCCTGGAGCGGCCACCTGGACGCCCGGGTCGGCTGGTTCGTCGCGATCGCGATGGGGATGTCCCTGGCCAACGGGGTCGGCTCCGGCATCCTCATGACGCTCGGCGCGGACCTCGCACCGCGCGACGCCCCGGCACCGTTCCTGGGGGCCTGGCGGTTCACCGGCGACTTCGGGTCGGCGGCCGCGCCGCTCCTCATCTCCGGCGTGACCGCCGTCGCGTCCATCGCCGTCGCGAGCGGGGTGATGGGCGTGCTCGGCCTGGTCGGCGCGGGCATCCTGCTCCGGTACGTGCCCCGGTACCTGCCGCGCCCGCTGCGCTGACGCGCTGCCGTCCCGTGCGAGGTTCCGTACTCGGTGGCACTCGGCCAGCCCCGCACCACGTCCAGTTCCTCGCACCGGGTCACGTCCCGCGCACGGTGCGTCCCACGGTCTGGAGGCCCGGCGCACGTCCGCCCCGCACCCCGCGCTCGGTAGACTGCCGCTGCTCGCGGGAGTGGTGGAATCGGTAGACACGCAGGATTTAGGTTCCTGTGCCCCAGGCGTGAGGGTTCGAGTCCCTCCTTCCGCACCGAGTCCCTCCTGGCGCACCGTTGCGGTCATCCGCACGCCTCGTGCAGGTCAACCCTGCGAGGGATGGCCCGGTCACTTCCGGGCGGTACCCTCATCCCGCGGGAGTCCTCCCCGTGACTCCCGCTCCACGACCGGAAGAAGCATGCACTCCGTCGCACTCGCCCTGATCCCGTGGCTCGATCCGCAGTACATCCTCGACCACTTCGGGGCCATCGCCGTGCTCGTGGTCTGCGCGATCGTGTTCGCCGAGACCGGTCTGCTCATCGGCTTCATCTTCCCGGGCGACAGCCTGCTGGTCATCACCGGCCTGTTCGCCTTCGACCGCGGTGGCGAGATCGGCGGCATCCCGATCTGGGTCGCGGCACTGATGATCGGCGCCGCCGCGTTCCTCGGCGGCGAGCTCGGGTACTACATCGGCAAGAAGGCCGGGCCCCCGATCTTCGAGCGCAAGGACAGCGGGCTCTTCTCGAAGGCGAACGTCGAGCGCACCAACGCGTTCTTCCACCGCTTCGGCCCCCTGGCCGTGATCCTGGCGCGCTTCGTGCCGGTCGTCCGCACCTTCGCCCCGATCGCCGCGGGCGTCGGCCGGATGGACTACAAGAAGTACTCGCTCTACAACGCGATCGGCGCCGTGGTCTGGGGCGTCGGCGTGACGTTCCTCGGGTACTTCATCGGGCACATCCCCTTCGTGGCGCACATCGTCCGCGAGTACATCGACATCATCCTGCTCGCCGCGGTCGTCGTGACCGTCGTGCCGATGGCGCTGACGTACCTGCGCAACGCCCGCAAGGCGAAGCACACGAACGAGGCCGAGGCCACCACGGCCCCGACCGTCGACCCGACGCTCTAGCCGCAGCACCGGCGCACAACCAAAGTCGCCCCGGACCACGCGATCACGTGGTTCGGGGCGACTGCGGTTGTGCGGAACGGGAAGAGCGCGGGCACTCAGACCCCGAAGTGCTCCCGCACGATCGGCGCGATCCCGCGGAACGCCTTGCTGCGGTGCGACAGGGCGTTCTTCTCGTCGCGGGTGAGCTCCGCCGACGAGCGGTCGGCGTCGTCCGGCCGGAACACCGGGTCGTAGCCGTGCCCGCCGTCACCGACGGGCTCGGTCAGCACCTCGCCGTTCCAGACCGCCTCGACGACGTGCTCCTGACCGTCGGGCGTCACGAAGGCGGCAGCGCACACGAACGCGGCGGTCCGCTCGACGACGCCCTGCAGGTTCGTGAGCAGCAGCGCGATGTTGTCGGCGTCCGAGCGGGTACCGGCGTAGCGGGCCGAGTGGATGCCCGGTGCGCCCCCGAGGGCGTCGACCGCGATCCCGGAGTCGTCGGCGAGCGCCGGCAGCCCCGTGTGGGCGACCGCGGCACGCGCCTTGATCAGGGCGTTCGCGGCGTAGCTGTCGCCGTCCTCGACCGGCTCGGGGCCGTCGTACCCGACGAGTTCGACACCCTCGCCCAGCGCCGACCCGAGGATCTCGCGCAGTTCGACGACCTTGCCCTGGTTGTGGGTGGCCAGCACCACCTCGCGGGACGTCACGCCAGACCCAGGACCGAACGCTGGATCGCCGCGAGCGACTGGTTGCCGGCCAGGCCGAGGTCCAGCAGGACGTTCAGCTCGTCACGGTCGAACGGCGCGTGCTCGGCGGTGCCCTGCACCTCGATGAACTTGCCCGAGCCCGTCGTGACGATGTTCATGTCGGTGTCGGCGGCGGAGTCCTCGGTGTAGGCGAGGTCGAGCATCGGCTCCCCCTTGACGATGCCGACCGAGATCGCCTGCACGCTGTCGGTGAGCGGGGTGGCCTTCTTCGCGATGAAGCCCTTGGCGCGGCCCCACTCGATCGCGTCGGCCATCGCCACGTACGCGCCCGTGATCGACGCCGTGCGGGTGCCGCCGTCGGCCTGCAGCACGTCGCAGTCGATGACCAGGGTGTTCTCGCCCAGGGCCTTCGTGTCGACGACGGCGCGGAGCGAACGACCGATCAGGCGGGAGATCTCGTGGGTGCGGCCGCCGACCTTGCCCTTGATGGACTCGCGCTGCATGCGCTCGTTCGTCGACCGCGGCAGCATCGAGTACTCGGCGGTGACCCACCCGGTGCCCTTGCCGGCGAGCCAGCGGGGCACGCCGTTGGTGAACGACGCGGTGCAGAGCACCTTGGTGTTGCCGAAGGAGATGAGCGCGCTGCCCTCGGCCTGCGTGCTCCACCCCCGCTCGATGGTGACGGGACGGTGGTCGGTGGCGGTACGGCCGTCGACGCGGAGGGTGTCGGTCATGGGGTCCTTTCGGTGCGGGGCAGCGTGATGGCCCCCGTCTGGAGGTGGCCGACGCTCGAGACCTCGGGACCGAGGAAGCGCCGGGCGAGCCGGATGAAGCCGTTCTTGTCGTCGCCCGTCGCCTCGAACGAGTAGGTCGGGGCGGTGGGCGCGGTGCGCTCGAGCCCGTGCTCCACGAGCCGGCGGTAGACGTCGTTCGCGGTCTCCTCGGCGCTGGAGACGAGCGTGACCTCCGGACCCATGACGAACTGGATCGCGGCGGACATGAGCGGGTAGTGGGTGCAGCCGAGCACGAGGGTGTCGACGTCGGCGGCACGGATCGGGTCGAGGTAGCCGGCCGCGATCTCGCGCAGCGACGGCGACGAGGTGTCCCCGGCCTCGACGAACTCGACGAACCGGGGGCACGCGGCGGTGGTCAGCGTGACGTCGGCGGCGACCGCGAAGGCGTCCTCGTAGGCGCGCGACGCGATGGTGCCGACGGTGCCGATCACCCCGACGCGGCCCGTCCGGGTCTGCTTGACGGCGGCGCGGGCCGCGGGCTGGATGACCTCGACGACGGGGATGCCGTACGCCTGCTCGTACCGTTCGCGGGCGTCGCGGAGCACGGCGGACGAGGCGGTGTTGCACGCGATCACGAGCGCCTTCACGCCCTGCTCGACCAGGTCGTCCATGACCTCGAGCGCGTACCGGCGGACGTCGGCGATGGGCTTCGGGCCGTAGGGCGAGTGCACGGTGTCGCCGACGTACCGGATGCTCTCGCGCGGGAGCTGGTCGATGATGGCGCGGGCCACGGTGAGGCCGCCGACCCCGCTGTCGAAGACTCCGATCGGTGCATCCGTCACGGCACCAGCGTACCGACGCAGGCCGACCAGCACCGACGCGACCACGCGCGCCACGCAGGCCGGGCGCACGGGGTGATCCGGGCCTCCCCACCGTCACGTCACTAGTGTCGGAGACGTGACCAGCGCGCTCCTCACCGACCAGTACGAGCTCACCATGGTGGACGCCGCCCTGAAGGACGGCACCGCCGACCGCCGATGCGTCTTCGAGGTGTTCGCCCGGCGGCTGCCGGACGGCCGCCGCTACGGCGTCGCGGCCGGGCTCGGACGCTTCCTCACCGCCCTCGGCGACTTCCGCTTCGGCGACGATGAGATCGGGTTCCTGCGCGACCGCGGTGTCATCGACGCCGGCACCGCCGCGTGGCTCGCCGACTACCGGTTCAGCGGCGACGTCCGCGCCTACCGGGAGGGCGAGGTCTACTTCCCGAACTCCCCCATCCTGCAGATCGAGGGCACCTTCGCCGAGGCCGTCGTGCTCGAGACCCTCGCCCTGAGCATCTTCAACGCGGACTCCGCGATCGCCTCGGCCGCCGCCCGGATGGTGTCCGCCGCCGACGGCCGCCCGCTCGCCGAGATGGGCTCCCGCCGCACCGGCGAGTGGAACGCCGTCGCCGCCGCCCGTGCCGCGTACATCGCCGGCTTCGGTGCGACGAGCAACCTCGAGGCCGGCCGCACCTGGGGCATCCCCACGATGGGCACCGCCGCGCACGCCTTCACGCTGCTGCACGACTCCGAGGAGCAGGCGTTCCGGTCGCAGCTCGACGCGCTCGGCAACGGCACGACCCTGCTCGTCGACACCTACGACATCGAGGCCGCGGTCGAGACGGCAGTCCGGCTCACCGACGGCAAGCTCGGCGGCGTCCGGATCGACAGCGGCGACCTGCCGTCCGTCGTCGCCGCCGTGCGTGCACAGCTCGACCGCCTCGGCGCGACGGGCACGAAGATCACGGTGACGAACGACCTCGACGAGTACACGATCGCCGCGCTCCGAGCCGCCCCGGTCGACTCGTACGGCGTCGGCACCTCGGTCGTCTCCGGCTCCGGGCACCCGGCCGCCGGCATGGTGTTCAAGCTCGTCGCGCACCGGGACGCGGACGGCGGCGACTGGGTCCCCGTCGCCAAGAAGTCCGCCGACAAGGCGTCGATCGGCGGCCGGAAGGAGGCCGGCCGACGACTCCGCAACGGCGTCGCGACCGCCGAGATCGTGCTCACGGGTGCGCAGGTCGGGCCGGACGAGCGGCCGCTGCTGGTCCCCGTGGTCACCGGCGGCGAGGTCGACCCGGCGTTCCTCGGCACGCAGGGCGTCGAGGCCGCACGAGCACACCACAAGCGCGCGAAGGCGGAGCTGCCCGCCGACGCGTCACGCATCGGGCGCGGCGACCCCGCCATCCCCACCCTGGTGATCTAGGGCGCACGCACGCGCGCGTGGCGCGCGCGTCACGCGACGCCGCTTCGTGAGCAGCAATGGTCGGGTCTGCGTGAGGGACGCGACCATTGCTGCTCACGAAGCGACCGACGGACGGACGGGAGGCCCGTGGCGGCGTCGCCACGGGCCTCCCGTCCGTCTGCTGGTCGCGGCTACTCGGCCTTCATCTTCTCGTAGATGGCCTTGCAGTCCGGGCAGACCGGGAACTTCTCCGGGTCGCGACCCGGGATCCACTTCTTGCCGCACAGGGCCTTGACCGGCTTGCCGGACAGGGCCGACTGCAGGATCTTGTCCTTCTTGACGTAGTGCGAGAACCGCTCGTGGTCACCGGGTTCGATCGCTTCGTCTTCGAGGAGCTTCTCGAGCTCCCGGTCCATCACGTCGAGGCCGCCGCCTGGTTCCGTCATGCTCATGGGTCCAGGGTACGACGGTCCGCCCTCGGGCGCGCCGCTCGTCCGCGCTGGGCGATCGTCGCGCGGAGTCGCTCGGTGCTCGGTGCGCTGCGCCGCTCGTTGCGCTGTGCCGCTCGTTGCGCTGTGTCGCTAGTTGCGCTGCGCCGCGGCGAGCAGGTCGGGTCCGCGGCGGTCGAACAGGCGTCCGCCGGCGGAGACACCGATCACGAGCACGACGGCACCGACCCCGATGCCCACCAGGAGCGTCAGCACCGACCAGGGCTCCGGACCCTGCACGACGGCGAGCACCGCGAGGCAGGCTGCGGGGACCGTGCAGAGCACGATGCCGATCACCATGGACGCCTGCGCGACGGTGGCGGTGACGCCGGCGGCCTGGGGCTGCTGGAAGGGGTGGTCGCCCGGGCGCACCGTCGGGTAGGGCATGAGCACGGACAGGACGCTCGACAACCCGAGCCCGGACAGCAGCGCGCTCGCACTCACGCCGATGAGCAGCGGGAACGCGGCCCAGTCTCCGAACAGCCGGGCGGACAGCGCGGCCCCGGCGACGATCGCGGGCGCTCCCACGACCAGCACGGGCACGACACGACCGAGCCGGTCGCTCCACCCGGGCGCACCCGAGGCGACGTGCAGCCACACGGCGGTGTTGTCGTACGAGACGTCGTTGTGCGGCAGGAACCCGGCGATCAACGCCATCAGCGGCAGCGGCACGAGCGCGGTCCACTGCCACGGCACCCCGGCGACACCGAGCGGGATGACGACGATCGGCACGAGCAGGATGATGAGGTACGACGTGCGGTACCGCGGATCGCGGACCCAGTAGGTGAGCGCCCGGGCAGCGACGGCCGACACCGGGGCCGAACCGAACCGGTCGAACCAGCCCAGGCCCTGGTAGCGGCGGGTGCGGGCACGGTCGTCGACGGTCTCGAGCGCACGGCCGACGAGTGCCCACCACGCCCAGGCGAGGAGCGCGACGACGGCGACCGCGACGAGGAGCTTCAGGACACCGGCGCCGACGTGGCCGCTCGCGACCTCGGCGGGCACGGCCCACGCGGCACCCCACGGGGTCCACCCGGCGACGTCCGCGACGCGCTGCATTTCCGCGCCCTGCGGGTCGAGCCAGTCGACGCGCAGCAGCAGCGCCACCGTCGGGATCGAGAGCGCGATGATGACGAGCGCCACCAGCCACCCGGCGTCGCGGGAGCGGTCCGGCCCGATCAGCCGGGAGCCGACGGTGCAGCAGACCCGGATCAGGAGCGCGCACGTGGCGACGCCGAGGAGCCCGCCGAGCACTGCGAGCAGCCCGAGACCGGGGTCGCGGGCCCAGGCGACGACCTGGCCGACCGCGACGACGACCACACCGATCACCGGGACGCCGACGAGTCCGGCGACGACGAGTCCGATCGCCAGGCGACGGCGCTCGATGCCGAAGACCGCGAAACGCCGCGGGTCGAGCTGGTCGCTCCGCCCGACGACGAGCGGCACGACCGTGAACCCGAAGGTGATCAGGGTGCCGACGGGCACGATGACGGCACGCGCGACGTCCGGATCGGCGTCACCGAGGGCGATGGTCTGCGACGCGACGAACACGGCGGCGAGGAGTCCGACGAGGCTGGCGAGCACGACGGCGACGGACCGGCGGGCGGTGCCGCGGACCTCGCCCGCGAGCAGGTCCGCCCTCAGCCGGAGAAGCTGTGCAACCATTCCATGCTCTCCGCGACGACACGACCGCCGGCGAGTTCGACGAACTTGTCCTCGAGGCTCTTGCGCCCGCGGACCTGGGCCATGGTGCCGGACGCCAGGACCTTGCCGCCGACGATGATGGCGACCGAGTCACAGGTGCGCTGCACGAGCTCCATGGAGTGGCTGGACAGCACGACCGTGCCGCCGCCCCGGGTGTACCGGCGCAGGATGTCCGTGATCGTCGCCGCACTCACCGGGTCGACCGACTCGAACGGCTCGTCGAGCACGAGCACCCGCGGCGAGTGGATCAGCGTCGCGGCCAGGGCGATCTTCTTCGCCATGCCGACCGAGTAGTCGGCGACCTGGCGGCCCAGCGCCTCGCCCAGCCCGAAGGCCTCGGCGAGGTCGGCGCTGCGCTTCCGGGCGGTGGTCCCGTCGAGCCCGCGGAGTGTGGCCGAGTAGTAGAGGAGCTGCGCGCCGGTCAACCGGTCGAACAGGCGGAGCCGGTCCGGCAGCACACCGAGACTGCGCTTCGCCGCCGTCGGGTCGGCCCAGACGTCGTGGTCGAGCACCGTCACCGAGCCGGCGTCGGGACGCAGCAGTCCGGTGATCATGGAGAGGGTCGTCGTCTTGCCGGCGCCGTTCGGGCCGACCACGCCGAAGATGGAGCCCTGCCGGATCTCGAGGTCGACCTCGTCGACGGCCAGGGTCTGCCCGTAGTGCTTGACCAGGCCGCTCGCCGCGAGCACGACGGGCTGGAGCGTCTGCGGCTGCTTCGGGGCGGCGGTGCGGGGCGCACGCTTCTTCGCCGCGGGCGGGGCGGTGCTCGCCCGGTCGGCGACGTCCGTCGCGTCGTCCGCGTCGGTCGGGACGGGAGGCGCGGCGTCGGTCCGCGGGGCGGCCTTCGTCGGGCGCTTGGTGCGTCCCTTGCCGTTGCGCGCCTTCGCGGGGCGGGGCGCTGCGGCCGTCGTGTCGTCGATGCGGGTGTCCGTCGTCGCGTCGTCCGTGCGGGTCTCGGTCGTCGCGTCGGTGCCCGTCGTTGCGTCGGTGGCGGGCGTCGCGTCGGTGCCGGTCGTCGCGTCGTCCGAGTGGGTCGCAGTCGTCGCGTCGGTGCGGACGGCCGTCCCGTCGGTCATCGCGTCATCAGTGGCGGCGTCGTCCGCATCAGTGTCCCCCGTGTCGTCGTCGGCTGCGTCGTCCTCAGCAGCCGCGGCGGTGTCCGCGTCGTCGGCGTCCCCCGCCTCGGTCATCCAGGCAGCGTCGGCCGTGGCGTACACGTCCTCGTTCTCTGCTCGCGCTGGCATCGACCCACCGTACCAACGCTCTCCGACCGTCGGGAACCGTCTCGGCCAGGGTCACGAATTGAGTACGAAGCACGCAGACCCGTACCCCGCGAGGGGGTGTTTCCGTATCATTCACCAGGGCACGAAGGAGTGTTCACCACTTGGAAACCTGCTCCAGCAGGCGATCCCGGCAGCCTCCTCGCTGCGACGACCACGTCGACGCGACCGGTTCTCGGGCAACTCGGACGTTGGAAGCGCAGACTCGACGAGGCCCGCCCGTACCCCAGGGTGCGCGGGCGGACACCAGAAGGGACCAGCATGACCACGCAGATCGTGATCCTCGCAGCGGGGATGGGCAGCCGTCTCGGCCGCAGCCTGCCGAAGCCGCTCACGGAGCTCAGTGACGGCCGCACCATCATGCAGCAGCAGTTCGACAACATCCGCGCCGCGTTCGGTTCGAGCGCCCGCGTGACGATCGTCGTCGGCTACAAGTCGGAGCACATCGTCGAGGCGTTCCCCGAAGCGAACTTCGTCTACAACGAGTCCTACGACTCCACCAACACCTCGAAGAGCCTGCTGCGCGCCCTCAAGGCCACCGGCAAGAGCGGTGTCCTCTGGATGAACGGCGACGTGGTCTTCGACCCGATGGCGCTCGTCCGTGCGGCCGACATGATCGACGAGGGCCGTTCCTTCGTCAGCGTCAACACCGACAAGGTCTCCGACGAAGAGGTCAAGTACACCGTCGACGCCGAGGGCTTCATCCACAAGCTCTCCAAGCAGGTCGTCGGGGGTCTCGGCGAAGCCGTCGGCATCAACTACGTCTCCGCCGCCGACAAGCAGGCCCTCATCCGCCAGCTCGGGCGCGTCGACGACCAGGAGTACTTCGAGGGCGGCATCGAAGCTGCCATCGCCGAGGACGGGCTACGCTGGACGCCGATTGACATCTCCGACCTGTACGCGGTCGAGATCGACTTCGCCGAGGACCTCGAGCGCGCGAACAACCTGTTCGCCTGAACCACCGTCAGGACCCCCTCGGCGGTTCCGCCCGGAGGGAAACCGTGACCACAGCGAGTGCGCCGACCGCGCCCGTGGCTCCCGCACCCGCGAAGGCCCGAAGCGCCGGTCGGCGCTATCGTCAGGCCCTGTGGTTGCTGACCATCCGCGACCTCCGGGTCCGCTACTCGACGTCGGCGCTCGGCTACGTGTGGTCGATCCTCGACCCGCTCGTGATGTCGGGGATCTACTGGTTCGTCTTCACGCAGGTCTTCCACCGCGGCTCGGTCGGTGAGGATCCGTACATCGTGTTCCTGCTGTCCGCGCTGCTGCCGTGGATGTGGTTCACCGGCGGTGTCTCGGACTCCACCCGGGCGTTCATCAAGGAATCGAAGCTCATCCGTTCGACCACGATCCCCCGCACCATCTGGGTCGCTCGGATCATCGCGTCGAAGGGCATCGAGTTCCTGCTGAGCCTGCCGGTCCTGGCGGCCTTCGCGATCGCGACGGGCGCCCACCTGCACTGGCAGGTCGTGTTCTTCCCGCTGGCGATCGTGCTGCAGTGCGCGCTGGTCTACGGCCTGGGCCTCATCGTCGCGCCGCTCGTGGTCTTCTTCCGCGACCTTGAGCGCGCCACCAAGCTCGTGCTGCGATTCCTGTTCTACGCGTCCCCCATCATCTACGGCACGCACGCGCTGCCCTCCGCCCTGCGCGACATCGCCGCGATCAACCCGCTCACCGGCATCTTCGGCATGTACCGCGCGGCGTTCTTCCCCAGCCAGCTCGACTGGCTCGAGGTCGGCGCCTCGGTGGTCGTGACCGGCATCGTCCTGGTGATCGGGTTCGCGGTGTTCCGCCGCAGCGAGCACCGCGTGCTGAAGGAGCTGTGATGACCGCGACCGACCAGACCCGTCGCACCGAGACCGTCGCACCGGTCATCTCGGTGCGCGACGCCGGTATCTGCTTCAAGCGCAACCGTCGCGCGAGCCGGAACTTCAAGGACCTGTTCGCCGGACGCGGGCGCCGCAAGCGTGCCGATGAGTTCTGGGCGCTCCGCAACGTGTCGTTCGACGTCCGCCCGGGCGAGGCGATCGGCGTCGTGGGGCGGAACGGACAGGGCAAGTCGACCCTGCTGAAGCTCGTGGCGCAGGTCATGCTGCCCGACGAGGGCCGCGTCGACGTGGGTGCCGGCGTCGCCCCGCTCATCGAGATCACCGGTGGCTTCGTCGGGGACCTCACGGTGCGCGACAACGTGTACCTGACGGCGGGCCTGCACGGCATGTCACGGGCCGAGATCCGCGACGCCTTCGACGAGATCATCGACTTCGCCGAGATCGCCGACTTCGTGGACACCCCCTACAAGCACCTGTCGAGCGGCATGAAGGTCCGTATCGCGTTCGCGGTGATCTCGCGGCTCGACGAACCGGTCATTCTGGTCGACGAAGTGCTGGCGGTCGGCGACAAGGCCTTCCGCGAGAAGTGCTACAAGCGGATCGAGCAGCTCCTGGCCGGCGGCCGGACGCTGTTCTTCGTCTCCCACAGCGACAAGGACCTCCGTCGCTTCTGCGACCGGGGGCTCTACCTCGACAAGGGTCGTCTGCAGCTCGACGGCACCATCGAGGCCGCACTGGCCCGGTACGCGGCCGACTACGGCTCCTGACCGGCCGGGGTACTCCCCCTGCACCAACACCGGTATCGCTGGCTCCCTCCACAGCCCCGGCCCTCGTGCGCGCCCCCGGGGTCCCGCCGTCGGACCCTCCCCCTAGCGTTCCACCCATGCACCACCCACCAACCGCGTACGCCGTCCCGTTCGCCGTCGACCGATCGCACGCACCGCGTCGGTACGACCTCGTCAACACCGGCCCCGAGCCGGTCGACGGGCTCTCCCTCACCCATCTGGGCAACGGCTACTGCCCGCCGCTCGCGGTGCGCCGCCTCGACCCGGGCAGGTCGTTGTCGCTGGCGGTGTTCGGCGCCGACCCCGAGGACACGGGTGTCGTCATCGTGCGGTGGCGTCGGCCCGACCGGTCCGAGTACCTCTGGCGGATGTCGCTCGTCGGGCCGGGGCTCCAACCGTGACCCTGCGCCGACCCGCGCCACGGAGCACCCGGGGTGACGACCGGCCGTCAGCGCCCGTCGCGTTCGGCCGCGACGGTCCGCCACCGCTCGAGCAGCCACTCCACGGCCTCGTGGAACCGCTCCGTGGCGGCACCCGGGGTCGTGTCGCCGAAGTACCGTGCGACCCAGTGCTGCAGGCGTGCGAGCTCCTCGGCGTCGCTCGCGGCCGCGTCGACACGGGCGAGCACCGACGGGGCGTCGGCCGCGGTCAGCCAGTTCGCGTCGCTCAGGTAGCCCCGCTCGTCGACGTCGGCCTCGGGCGAGACCGGCCGCGTGACGATGAGCGGCTTGCCGACCGCCAGCCGGTCGTAGATCATCGCGCTGATGTCGGTGATCGCCACGTCGGCGTCCGCCAACTGCCAGCCGAGGTCACCGCCGTCGTCGTACAGGTGGTGCGCGGCGGGGTCGGCGGCGTTGGCCGCGCTGATCGCCGCGACGATCCGCTCGTGCGCCGCGCGGTACGCCGGGTCGAGCACCCCACTGCGCGGGTGCGGGCGGTAGACCAGGCGGTGGCGGGGCGACGCCAGCACCTGCTCGGCGATGACCGTGCCGTGCGACGCGATCGACCCGTACGCTGCGGCACCGCGGTCGCCCTCCCACGTCGGGGCGTAGAGCACGACGGTCCGGTCGTCGTCCGGGTACGGGGCCGCTCCGGCGAAGTGGTCGGCCTGCGGGCGTCCGATCGCGATGGTCCGGGCGTCCAGGTCGTAGTCCCACAGCGCCTCGGCCAGCCGATCGCGTGCTGCGTCCCCCGCGATCAGGGCGTAGTCGTACGCCTTGAACTGGTTCGTGGTCATGTACATCTTGTCGCTCTCGCCGTGGTTGACGAAGACGTGCCACATCCGCCCGTACCGCATCATCTGGAAGTTGCGGGCGTTCTGGTTGACGTACAGCACCACCTTCGGCGCCTGGGTGTCGACGAAGTGCTCGAGGTCGACCACCTGCCGGGCGTAGACCGCGGGCACGGGCGACTCGTCGAGCAGGGTCAGCATGGTGCCCGGGCTCCGCGAGACGATCGCCACCGGGTGCGTCTTCGCGAGTTCGGCCAGCGGCGCGTACCACTGGCGCACCTGGTACATGTTGACCGGACCGTCGGCGAAGTACACGGCGATCTCGACCGAACCGGGCGTCGGCTTCGGCGCGGACGGCAGTCGCTGTGCGAGCTGCCGCCGGCTCCGGCGCGACGTCAGGAGTCGCTCGACGAGCCGCAGTGCGGTCCGCAGGTCGCTGATGATCGACATGGTCGTTCTCCGGGTCTGCTCGGGCGGTACGGGGCGGGCGGGTCAGACGACCGGCGGCCGCCCTGCGATGGTCATCCGTGCGACTGTGAGCCAGCCCATCGGGCGGACCGGACCGCAGTCGGTCGTCCATCCTTCACGGATCCCACCGAACCAGGTGGCCAGTCGGCGGGGGTGACGCCACCAGCGCGCGATCTGGATCGCGGCCCACGACCCCACGTACAGCGGTCGCAGCACCGTCGGCAGGTTGCGCCGAGCGAGCCACACCCGGTTCCGGGCGTTCAACCGGTAGTACTCGGTGTGCCGCGCCGGGTCGATCGCGGGGTGGTGCGCGACGAGGTCCCCGGCGTACCAGGTCCGACGGCCGGCGTCCCAGACGCGCCAGGCGAGCTCGATGCCCTCGTGGGCGTAGAAGTACTCGGCACCCCAGCCGCCGACGGCCCGGTACACGTCCATCGGCAGCACGACGGCGCCTTCCCAGACCGAGAAGACCGGCGACGAGTGGTCCGGCTCGCCCTTCCGGATCCGCGGCACCCACCGGCGGGGGTTCGCGGCGCCAGTGGGGTCGACGACCCGCGGCTGCACGAGGCCGAGCGACGGATCGTGCTCGAACACCGCGATCGCGTCGCGCAGGAACGTCGGCGACGGCACCGACGCATCGTCGTCGAGGAAGAACACGTAGTCGCCGTCGACGACCTCGGCCCCGGCGTTGCGCCCGGCCGGGATCCCGACGTTCTCGGGCAGGGACAGCGCCCGAACGCCGTCCGGCAGCCCGGTCGGCGCCCAGCCGTTGCCGACGCAGACGACGTCGAGCTCGACGTCCTGCTGCGCGAGCACGCTGTCCAGCCCGCGGCGCAGGTCGTCCGGCCGGGTGCCCTGCGACAGGCTCACGACGGCGACGCGTGGTCGTCCGCGGTGCACCACAGCGTGGCGGCGCAGCGTTCCGGGCACGGTCGTGTCCTCGGTCACGCCTTGACCCGCTTCGAGGCGATGATCGCCAGGAAGTGCCCGGCCGTCGCGAGCACCGCGAGCGGCAACAGCGCACCGACCAGGATCCGGCTGGCGAGCGGGTCGCCGATCACCAGGGCGAGCAGGGCGAAGACGAACGCGAGCATGCTCAGCTCGACCGAGTGGTACAGGCGGTGGAACGGCAGGAACTTCGCCAGACGGCGGAGCGAGGCGAGCTTCCGACCCGACGGCGCGGTGGAGGCGTCCCGTCGGTCGACGAGCTTGTCGAGCCCGGCGTTCGCGCGGGCCACGTGCACCATGTCGTTGAGGGCCTTGTTCAGCACGATGACCAGGCCGAGTGCGCAGCCGATCGTGGTCCACATCCAGTCAGCATCGTGGATCGGCCAGGTGGCTGCCCGGATGCCGAGCGCGACCGGGATCAGGCCCTCGGTCGTGTAGTGCCCCACCTTGTCGAGGAACACCCCGGCGGGCGACTTGGTGCCGCGCCACCGGGCGACCTCGCCGTCGGAGCAGTCGACGAGCATCTGCAGCTGGCCGAGCACGAGCGCCAGCGCGGCGCCCCAGATGCCGGGGATGAGCAGGGCGGCGGCGACACTCCAGCCCACCAGGATCATCAGGCCGGTGACCTGGTTCGCGCTGACACGAGTCTTCAGGAGCACCCAGGTCAGGTACGGCGAGACGTCGCGCAGGTACAGCGAGGCCGTCCAGTGCTCGGCGTTGGCGCGGGCACGGACCTCGTCCGGCTGGGCGACGGCCCGGAGCTCGGCGATCGAGGTCGGCCGTGCGGATCCGCGGCCGGTCGTGGGCTGGTCGGTCATTCGGTCACCGTCCCGTGTGGGTGGTCAGCTCGGACGTGCGGGTCAGGAACCCGATGATGAACCCGAGCCCCCAGCCCACGTGGATGCAGGGCAGCACGACGAGCAGCCAGAGGAGCGTCGGCAGCCCGGAGCGGCGCGCCACGGCGATCGACCCCAGGACGACGAAGAGCAGGTAGACGACGGGCACCACGAACCCGAGCAGCGCCCAGGCGAGCGGCGTGCCGAGCACTGCGCCGACGATGCCGACGAGCCCGGCGACGATGCCCAGTGCCATCGCCGCCACCATGGCCGGCGGCACGAAGTAGCGCAGGCCGTTGTTCGCCGGGAACCGACGGGCGAGCTCGCCGCGCCAGAGCCCGGTGGCGACGAACTGCCGCACCAGGCGCTTCAGGCTCGGCCGCGGGCGGTACGTGACGACGAGTTCGGGCGTGAACCAGACGGTCCCACCGGTCTGGCGCAGCCGCCGGTTGAGTTCCCAGTCCTGTCCGCGCTTGATGCCCTCGTCGAAGAGTCCGACGTCGAACAGCCGCTCGCGTCGGAACACGCCGAGGTAAGCGGTCTCGGCCGGACCCGCGGTGCCGCCGACGTGGTGCGGCGTGCCACCGAGCCCGACACGGCTGCCGTAGGCCAGGGCGACGGCCCGCTCGAAGGGGGTCCGGCCCTCGGCGCGCATGATGCCGCCGACGTTGTCCGCGCCGGACTCGAGGAGCGTGTGCACCGCGATCCGCGTGTAGTCGGTCGGCAGGACCGAGTGCGCGTCGACCCGGATGACGACGGGGTGCACGGAAGCACGGATCGCGACGTTCAGCCCGGCGGGCGTCGACCCGACGGGGTTGTCGATCGCGCGGATCCGGGGGTCGGCAGCGCTCATCTCGGCGACGAGCTCGTTCGTGCCGTCGATCGACGGCCCGAGCGCGAGGATGACCTCGAACGGGCCCGTGTAGTCCTGGTCGAGCAGGCTGCCGACGGCGGCCCGGACCTCGGTGACCTCGTTGAGCACGGGCATCACGTACGAGACGCCCGGCAGGGGCTGTCCGTCTGACTGCATGCGTACCTCGGGGTGCTGGCTGGCGGCACGGGACGCACCGGGGCGGTGCCGCCCCGCAGAGCGACCATGAGCCTATCAAGAGGCCGAACCGCCCACCTGCGTCGGCGCCGGACGCGCCCCGTGACGGACTGGAGGCCCGGCGCACGTCGTGCCCCGGGCCTCCTGTCCGTCGTGTGGTGGCGTCAGCCCTTGCTGTCGAACGTTCCCAGCTTCACGTCGGCCTGGCGGGTCTGGCCGTCGCGGACGTAGCTGATCGTCGTCGAGGCGCCACCCGCGAAGAAGCGCACCTGCGCGGTCAGGTCGGTGGCGTCGGAGACCGACGCCGAACCGATCTTCGTGACGACGTCGCCCTTCTGCAGACCGGCCTTCGCCGCGGCGCCGCCGTTGGACACCGACTTGATGAGGGCGCCGACCTGGGTGGCGCTGGCGTCCTCGGTGGCGTCGCCGACCGTTGCGCCGAGGAGCCCGTGGGTCGCCGACCCGTTGTCCTTGATCTCGTTCGCGACCCGCTTGACCAGGTTGGCCGGGATCGAGAAGCCGACGCCGATGCTGCCGGCGGCCGACTCCGACGACGACGAGCTGCCGGCCGAGGCGATCGCCACGTTGATGCCGATCAGTCGGCCCTTCGAGTCGAGCAGCGCACCGCCGGAGTTGCCCGGGTTGATCGATGCGTCGGTCTGGATGACCGGGAGCGACACCGTGGTGTTCGCGGACGAGCTGCTGCCGTTGTCCCCGTTGCCCCAGAAGTCGAAGGGACCCGAGCCGCCGTTGCCGCCCTCGTTCGAGTCGCCGCCCTCACTGGGGGCGCTCGAGGTGACCTGGATGCTGCGGTTCAGCGTCGAGACGATGCCGTCGGTGACGGTGTTCGACAGGCCCAGGGGCGCGCCGATCGCGACCGCCGTGTCGCCCACGTTGAGCTTGGACGAGTCCGCGAACTCCATCGGCTTGAGGTCGGTCGCGTCGATCTTGATGACCGCGAGGTCGACCGTCGGGTCGGTACCGATCAGCTTGCCCGCGTAGATCTTGCCGTTCGAGGTCGTGACGGTGATCCGGCCGTTCGAGCTGTCGCCGTCGAGGGTGACCACGTGGGTGTTCGTGACGATGTAGCCGTCCTTGCTCATCACCACGCCGGAACCGGTGCCGGCCTCGTTGCTCGCGGACACGTTGATCGTGACGACGGACGGGGTCGCCTGTGCCGCGACGGCCGTGACCACGGTGGCGGAGTCGTAGTCGTTGACGGTCAGGTTGCCGCCCTGCGACGAACCGGAGGACACCACGCTGCCACCGTCGTTGCCCGAGGAGACGGCCCAACCGGCACCGCCGCCGACCAGACCACCGGCGATGACCGCGGCGATGACCGGCAGGAGCAGCTTGCTGCGGCCCGAGCGGTCCTTGGTCGTCGTGGTCGCCGCGGCGCCCGAGGCGTCGTCGCTGAAGTAGTGACCGTTGCGCTGGTTCGCGCCGTCGACGTCACCGAACGCGCTCGTGGCCGACTGGGGGGCCTGCGCGGACGCGTTCGCGTACTCGGAGGACGAGCTCGGAGCGGTCGAGGACGTCGGCTGGGCGTACTCGCCGTAGCGGGGGCGTTCGCCGCCCGACTGGCCGTACTGGGACTGCTGGCCGTACGGGTTCTGGGGCTGCTGGCCGTACTGGGACTGCTGGCCGTACGGGTTCTGGGGCTGCTGGCCGTACTGGCTCTGCTGCCCGGAGGGGTTCTGGGGCTGCTGGCCGTACTGGCTCTGCTGGCCGTACGGGTTCTGGGCCTGCGGCGTCTGCTGGCCGTACTGCGGCTGCTGGCCGTACGGGTTCTGGCTCTGCTGCGACTGCTGGCCGTACGGGTTCTGGCTCTGCTGGGACTGCTGGCCGTACGGCGACGTCTGCTGGCCGTAGCCGCCCTGCTGCGCCCCCGAGGAGTCGCCGGAGACGGCGGGGTACGGCGCGGTGTAGCGGTCGGTCGGGTGGTCCGTCGACGACGGGATCACGTCCGTGTGGTCCGGGGTCGTCTCGTCGTTCTGGTTCTGGTTCTGGTCCTGGTTCGGGCGAGGGGTCTCGTCCGGCTGGTCGGAGTCGTTCGGCATCGACGTGTTCCCTCTCGTGGCCGCTGCTGCGGCGTCCTCACTGGCGGCAGGCGGAGCCGCATCGTCCGGACGGCGGTCGTCGCCCTGCCCGTTGGGCGTGGTGTCGGTCATGCTGGACGTGCTCCTTTCAAGCTCGTGCAGTCTGTCGCAAGCACCTGAGCGGTCCTTCTGGCGAGGCTGCGAGCCACCCCTGGCGATCTTATGCGTGCGCTGTACACGGTGGCCCGGTCCGCCGCGGGACGGACAGCTAGGTTGGGGTCCGTTCAGCGCGACACGTCGTCGCCCGCACGGGAGGGAACCACATGCGCCAGGCAGGACCGTGGCTGCGAGCCGCCGACGGAGCGATGCTGCTGGGACCGGACGGGGTCCCCGCACCGACGGTGTTCGCCGAGATGAGCGCCCTCGCCGCCAGCACCGGCGCGGTCAACCTGGGGCAGGGCTTCCCCGACGAGGACGGGCCGGCTGAGGTGCTCGAGGCCGCGGTGCAGGCGATCCGCGACGGCGTGAACCAGTACCCGCCGGGCCGGGGCACCCCCGACCTGCGGGCGGCGATCGCCGAGCACCAGCAGCGGTGGTACGGGCTCGAGGTGGACCCCGACCGCGAGGTCCTCGTCACCGCCGGCGCCACCGAGGCGCTGGCCGCGACGATCCTCGCGCTGGTCGAACCCGGTGACGAGGTGATCACCTTCGAGCCGTTCTACGACGCCTACGGAGCGCTCATCCGGCTGGCCGGCGGCGTGCACGTCACGGTCCCGCTCACCGCGCCCGACTTCCTGCCCGACGAGCGCACGCTCCGCACGGCCTTCACCGACCGCACCCGCGCCGTGCTCGTGAACACCCCGCACAACCCGACCGGCCGGGTCCTGCCCACCGAGGTGCTGCAGACGATCGTCGACCTGGCCACCGAGCGCGACGCGGTGATCATCACGGACGAGGTCTACGAGCACCTGACGTTCGACGTCCCACACACGCCCATCGCGACCCTGCCGGGCGCCGCCGAGCGGACGGTGTCGGTGTCGAGCGCGGGCAAGACCTTCAACACGACCGGGTGGAAGGTCGGCTGGCTCACCGCTCCCCCGGCACTCGTCGACGCGATCACGACGGTCAAGCAGTACCTGACCTTCGTGAACGGCGCGCCCTTCCAACCGGCCGTCGCCGTGGGACTCCGCCTGCCCGACGCGGTCTTCGCCGGCATCGCCGCTGACCTGCGCGCGAAGCACGAACTGCTCGCCGACGGACTGACGGCGGCGGGCTTCGACGTGATGCGACCCGACGGCGGGTACTTCGTGCTCGCCGACGCCGCGCCGCTCGGGTACGACGACGCCCGTGCGTTCTGCCTCGAACTGCCCGCGTTGGCCGGTGTCGCGGGCGTGCCGGTCTCGGCGTTCGTCCGCCCGGACCGGGTCGCCGGCTACCGGTCCCTGGTGCGCTTCGCGTTCTGCAAGCGCCGGAGTGTCCTCGAGGACGCCGCCGCACGCCTGGCGACCCTCGGAGCGCGCCCCCGCGCCTGAGACGCGACCGCATCGGGGACGCGACCGACGCGTCAGGGCTGCCCCGGGCCTCCAGGCAGGGTGCGCAGTGCGACGTCGTAGCGCCGCAGCGACAGCGACGGGTTCACCCGCCGAACGGCGTCGGTGACGGCGGTGTCGATCGTGGCGGTGAGCGTGGTCGGCGAGGCCCCGGCCGAGGCGACCGCGACGCCCGACGGGTCGAGGACGACCGAGCCGCCGATCCCGATCGGCGGCGTCTGCCCGACCCCGACGACCCAGACGGTGTTCTCGATCGCGCGGGCGGTGAGGAGCGTGCGCCAGTGGTGCTCCTTGCCGGGGCCGCGCACCCACTCGGCGGGGAGGACGACGACGTCGGCCGCGCCGGTCTCGGGAGCGGCGAGCCGTCGCGTGACCTCGGGGAAGCGCAGGTCGTAACAGGTCTCGAGCCCGACGCGGACCCCGCCGAGGTCGAAGACCGGCAGCTGCTCCGGGACGCCGGACTCGATGCGGTCCGACTCCCGCGAGCCGAAGGCGTCGTAGAGGTGGACCTTCCGGTACGTCGCCGCCAGGTCGCCCGACGGGAGCACCGCGACCAGGGTGTTCCGGAAACGCTCCGGCGTGTCTGCCGACTCGGCGACCCCGACGACCAGGGCGATGCCGGTCTCGCGGGCGATGTCGCGGAGGCCGGAGACGAACGGACCGTCCAGGGACTGCGCGGCCGCGACGAACCGATCGTCGATGTCGGCGGTGAAGTAGGAGGTGTACTCCGGCGTGACGAGGAGGTCCGCGCCACGGGCCGCCGCGTCGACGGCGGTGGTGCGCACGGTGTCGAGGTTGGCGACGGGGTCGTCCACGGGGGCGAACTGCGCCGCCGCGATCGTGAGGGTGGCCATGGGGCGAGCGTACCCGGGGGGCCTGCGGCGGGCGGGCCTGCGGCTGGGCGTCCTGCGCCGGGGCGGCTCGCGTCTCGCGTCTCGCGTCTCGCGTCTCGCGTCTCGCGTCTCGCGTCTCGCGTCTCCCGTCGGGGCGTCCCGCGGCGGGGACACGAAGAAGGCCCCGGTCCTGTTGGACCGGGGCCTTCATGTGACGCTTGGTTGCGGGGGCAGGATTTGAACCTACGACCTCTGGGTTATGAGCCCAGCGAGCTACCGAACTGCTCCACCCCGCGGCACGTTTAGAAGCCTACACGGGGCCGCGGCGGGACACAAATCGAGTGCCCCGCCACGGTGTGTCAGTTGCCGTTCTCGGCTGCCGTGGCGGCCTCGATCGCGTCCTGGAGGCGCTGGTCGGCTTCCGCCGCAGCGACCAGGTCGTTGTCGGCGTAGGCCTCCTGGCGGTCCTGCAGGGCTGCCTTGGCGTCGGCCAGGGCCTCCTGCAGGGCGTCGTTGTCGGTCGAGCCGGAACCCGTGGAGCCGGTCGAGCCGGAGCCCGCGGAACCCGTGTCGGAACCAGATCCCGTGTCGGAGCCGGATCCACTGTCGGAATCGGAACCGGAACCGGAACCGGAACCGCTACCGCTCGCGCCGGAGTCGCCCGCCGCGGCACCGGAGTCGCCGCCGAACAGCGAGTTCAGCGCCTCGTCGAGGGTGTCCTCGAACGCGATCTTGTCACCGAAGGCCACCAGGACCTTCTGCAGCAGCGGGTACGAACCACTCGAGGTCGACTGGACGTAGACGGGCTGCACGTACAGGAACCCACCGCCGACCGGGAGCGTGAGCAGGTTGCCCTGCTTCACGGTCGAGTTGCCCCGCTTCAGGATGTTGAGCTCCTGTGACACGGTCGAGTCACCGTTGAAGAGGCTCTGCACCTGTCCGGGGCCTGGGATGTTGTCGGTCTTCGGCATCGTCAACAGCGTGAGTTTGCCGTAGCCCGACGCCTTCTCGCCCTTGCCGGCACCACCCGCGTCGGAGTTCACCGCCAGGTACCCGGTCAGCACGTTGCGGTTGTTCGCACCGGCCGACTGCTGCGGGATGTAGGTCGTGTACAGCGAGTACGCCGTCCCCTGCCCCGGCACCTTCATCGTCAGGTAGTACGGGTCCTGCAGGTTCGCCCTGTTGGCGGTCGTCGTCGTCTGCGCGCCGAGCGCGTTCGTCGACGTCGCCGCGGTGTCGGCGTCACTGTCCGACGTCGCCGTGCTGGTCGGTTCCTGCGGGGTGTTCCACGCGTCGTCGCCCGAGTAGAACGAGTTGGCGTTGGTCACGTGGTACGTGCCGAGGATCGAGCGCTGCACCTTGAACAGGTCGGTCGGGTACCGCACGTGGTCGAGGAGCTCGGCGCTCATGCTCGACACCGGCTTCATCGACGTCGGGAAGATCTTCTGCCACGTCTTCAGGACCGGGTCCTTCGTGTCCCACGTGTACAGCGTCACCTTGCCCGTGTAGGCGTCGACCGTGGCCTTCACCGAGTTCCGGATGTAGTTCACCTGGTCGGTGCGGTACGTCGAGGACTCGGCGCCGGCGA
Source organism: Curtobacterium sp. MCSS17_006 (assembly GCF_003234215.1). Classification (NCBI taxonomy): domain Bacteria; kingdom Bacillati; phylum Actinomycetota; class Actinomycetes; order Micrococcales; family Microbacteriaceae; genus Curtobacterium; species Curtobacterium sp. MCSS17_006. Next base: position 85,838 of record NZ_QKSO01000003.1, read on the forward strand.
TGCTGTCCGACAGGCTCTGGCTCTGCGAGTACGGGTACGCGTCGCTCGTGGTGTATCCGTCCACCACCCACTGGATGCGGTGGTCGACGATCGCCGGGTAGGCGTCGCTGTCGACGGTCAGGTACGGCGCCGCCTTCTGCACGCGGGTGATCGGGTCGCGGTCGTAGAGGATCTGCGAGTCCTTGTTCACCGCGTTCGAGAGCAGGATCTGCTCCGACTGGAACTTCGCGGCGTAGACGAGCCGGTTGAAGAAGTTGCCGAGGCTCGGACCGCCGTCGCCGGCGTAGGTGGTGGTCGCGTTGCCGCCGTTGTCGTCGTCGGAACCGGCCGGGTAGTCGAGCTCCACGTCCTTCGTGCCCTTCGGCGCACCCACGATCGAGTAGGGCGGCGAGGTCTCACCGAAGTACACGCGCTGCTGGAAGTCACCCAGCGCACCGTTCGACGGGATCCCGGACTCGAGGAACACCGGCTTGCCGTCGCTCGCGCGCTGGTTGCCGTAGGCCGCGGTGACGCCGTAGCCGTGGGTGTAGACGAACGCCCGGTTGTACTGCGTGTTCGCGGCCGAGCTGAGCCCGGCGAGGTCGATGTCGCGGACCGCGATGACGGTGTCCTCGGTCTCGCCCTTGACGTCGTAGCGGTCCACGTCCAGCTCCTTCGGGAACTGGTAGTACTGCCGGTACTGCTGCAGCTGGCTGAAGGTGTCGGAGACGATCTTCGGGTCGATGAGACGGATGTTGGCCGTGGTCTGCGCGTCCTTCGCGAGCGCACCCGAGCTCGTCTCGGTCGTGGCGTCGTAGTTCTGTTCCTCGACGCCGGCGACACCGTAGGCGTCTCGCGTGGCCTTGATGTTCCGCTCGATGTAGGCGGACTCGAAGGTGCGCTCCGAGGGCTTCACCTGCAGACGCTGGACGACCCACGGGTAGATGCCGCCGACGACGATCGCGGCGACGAGCAGCAGGCCCGTGCCGACGATCGAGATGCGCCAGCGACCGATGACCGCCGTGACGATGAAGAGCAGCGCGACGATCGCCGCGATGCCCGCCATGATCTCCCGGCCGGGGATGACCGCGTTGACGTCGGTGTACTGGGCACCGGTGATGAGGGAGTTCGACTTCGTCAGGGCCGCGTACTGGTCGAGCCAGAGGCTGACGGCCTGCAGCGCGATGTAGAGCGCCGCCGTGACCGCGAGCTGGATGCGTGCGGCACGGGAGATCCGGACCTCACGACCACCGAAGCGGAGCGCACCGTAGAGGTAGCTCGCAGCGAGCGCGGCGAGGCCGGCGATGAGGACGACGGCCGACGAGTAGGCCACGATCGAGCGCCAGAACGGCAGCTCGAACACGTAGAACCCGATGTCCAGTCCGAACTGCGGGTCGGTCTTGCCGAACGGCGTGCGGTTGAAGTACTCGAGGACCATGCTCCAGCGGCCCGCGGTCGAGAGCCCGGCGAAGATGCCGAGGACCACGGGGATGCCGATCATCACGGCGCGCCGCAGCGGCTCGATGACCTGCTGGTAGCGGTCGAGCTGCGAGTTGAGCTTCGCGTAGACCGGCCGGAACCGGAACGCGAGCGCGATGCTCACGAAGACCGGAACCGCCATGCCGAGGAAGCCCGCCAGGAACATCAGGGTCCCGGCGATCCACCGCGTGGTGAGGACCTGCTGGAACCCGAGCTGCGCGAACCACGCGTAGTCGGTGTACAGGCTGGCGAAGATGAAGAAGGCGATCACCAGTGCGGCCAGCACGATGATCGTGACCACGATGGGGACCCGCGGCGAACGCCGCCCCGAGGTGGACGAGGTTGTCGTCACTTGATGTGCTCCAGACGTGTCGGACCGGCGGGCCCGGCTCGCGGCGGGCCGTCAGTGACACTGATCCTATGGGACCGGACCGAGCGTGAACCTGTACGGGGACTCAGGACCGGGTCAGGACCCGCAGCGGGCGAGCTTCGCGGTGCTCCCGCCGTCGGCGATCGTCTGCAGGTCGGTGACGGCCTGGTCGAGCGTGGAGACGCTGTAGACGTCGAGCCCGTCCGGCACGTGCCCGACGACCTCGTCGCAGTTGTCCGCGGGGGCGAGGAACACCGTGGCGCCCGCGTCCGCGGCACCGTAGAGCTTCTGCCGGATCCCGCCGATGGGCCCGACCTCGCCGTCCGCCGTGATCGTGCCGGTGCCCGCGACGTGCTTGCCGCCGTTGAGCTTGCCCGGCGTGATCTCGTCGATGATCCCGAGCGCGAACATCATGCCGGCGGACGGACCGCCGACGTCCTGCAGGCGGATCGACACCTTGAAGGGGAACTCGTAGCGCTCGGTGACGCCGACCCCGAGCAGCGCCGTGCCCTGCTCACTGCGGGGCGTCACCCGGACGTCCTTCGTCGCGCCGTCCCGTTCGACGGTGACGGTCGCTGGGCTCGAGGTACCGTGCTGCGCGACGGCTTCACGCAGGCTCACCGCGTCGGCGTTGGTCGTGAGCGACTTGCCGTCGAACGCCGTGATGACGTCGCCCTTCTCGATCGCGCCGTCGGCCGCTGAGCCCTCCTGCACGGCGCTGACCTCGAGTTCGGTGGGCAGGTCGTTCCCCTGCTGGATGAGCGCGGCGGCGACGGCTGACTGCTGCGACGCCTGCATGTCGGCGGAGTCCCGCTCGTTCACCTGCTCGGTCGTGGTGCCGCTCGGGTAGATCGCCTCGACCGGGATCACCGCCTGCGACCTGGTGAAGATCGCGCGGATCACGCTGGTCCACGACGGGCGGTTCGTTGCGTCGCCCTGGATGCCGACGGTGAGCATGTCGAGGGCGCCGGCCGTCGGGTACGTCTCGTGGCCGGACACCTGGATGAGCTTGACGTCCTTCGCGTCCTTGCCCGTCCCCTGCTCCTGCGTGCCGATCGTGTTGTAGACCGGCCCGGGGACCTCGATGAGGTACGGGCTGGGCAGCAGGCTCGCCAGCAGTCCCAGCACGACCGCGCCGATCAGGAACGCCCACCCGACGGTCCGGGCACGCGAGCGACGACGGGGCGCGGGGGCGAAGAGGGTCACGCGGGGTCCTTCCGAGGTGGGCACCCGCGCCTGGCGGCAGGGTGGTCGCCCGCGTCTCGCGACGGGGCTGTTCGCCCTGGGCGCAGCGCTTCGGGCGTTCCCACGGGGGCATCCCAGGTGCGGCCCCGTGAGCAGCGATTAGCGTAGTCGGCATGCCTGATGAACCACAGCCGGGGCCGGACGACGACTTCCAGGAGATGCTGCGCAAGCTGCTCTCGGGCGAGGGGCAGATCGACCCGTCGCAGCTCGCCGGTGCCGCCGGTCTGCCGAACGACCCGGCCTCCGTGGCGAACCTGATGAGCCAGCTCCAGCGTGCCGCGCAGTCCGGCGGTGACGGCATCGACTTCTCGGCCACCGCCGAACGCGCCACCGCGATCGCTCGGGACGGCGGCCACCCCGTCGACCCGGCAACCTCGCAGGCGGCAGACCAGGCGTTCCAGGTCGCCGCGCTGTGGCTCGACGAGGTCACGACGGTCGCCGAGCTGACCGCGACCCCGAGCCTCTACACGCGTGAGCAGTGGGCCAAGGCGACCGTCCCGGTGTGGACGCAGATCGCCGAGCCGGTGGCCTTCAGCATCGCCGATGCCCTGACCGAGGCGATCGACCAGCGTGCTCCCGAGCAGCTCAAGGCGATGCTCGGCGACGTCTCGAAGGCGATGCGCGGCATCGGCGGGGCGCTGTTCGCGATCCAGCTCGGCCAGGTCGTCGGGCAGCTGTCGAAGGAGGTCGTCTCCGGCGGTGACGTCGGCGTGCCGCTCCTCGACGAGCAGGTCGCGGCACTCCTGCCCCAGAACGTCGCCGAGTTCGCCGAGGGCCTCGACGTCTCCGAGGACGAGGTCCGCATCTACCTCGCGGTCCGCGAACTCGCCCACGCCCGGCTCTTCCGGTCGGCACGGTGGCTCCGGCTGCACATCATCTCGTCCATCACGGACTACGCGCGGGGCATCCACATCCCCTTCGACCGCGTCGAGGAGCTCGCGGCCGACATCGACCCGACCAACCAGGAACAGCTGCGCGACGCACTCGCCTCGGGCGCCCTCATCCCGCCGCGGACCGCCGAGCAGGACGCCGCGCTCGCCCGGCTCGAGACGATGCTCGCCCTCGTCGAGGGCTGGGTGGACACGGTCACCGCCGCGGCCACCGTCCGTCTCCCCAAGGCCGGAGCGATCGCCGAGATGGTGCGCCGTCGCCGCGCGGCCGGCGGCCCGGCCGAGTCGGCGTTCGCCACACTCGTCGGCCTCGAGCTGCGTCCGCGTCGTCTGCGTGAGGCCGCGGCGATGTGGCAGCGGGTGACCGACGAGCTCGGCGCCGAACAGCGCGACGCTCTCTGGTCGCACTTCGACCTGGTGCCGACCTCGGACGACGTCGACGCACCCGATGCCCTCGTCGCACGGCTGCGGAACCCCTCCCAGACCGACGAGGACGACGCGTTCGACAAGGCCCTCGAGGACCTGCTGAACGACTCGACCGGTGCGCGTCCGCACGAGGACGAGTCCGGCCGCGTGGCCGACGACCCCGAGGGTGGAGCGGGCGACGAGCCCGGGAACGACACGGGCGACCAGCCCCGCTGAGTTCTCCACAGATCCTCCTGGTGACCCCACGCGTGCCGCGCACTCCGGCACCGTGGGGTCATGGGCATCCGCATCGATCCGACGCTCGAGTTCGTCTGGCGTGACCCCGCCACGGTCCAGCTCGGGGTCGATCCTCCACGCGCCGTCGTCGCGGTGCCCACCACGGGGGAAGAACGGTTCCTCAACGGTCTGCGACGCGAGACCGGCCACGACGTGCTGGCAGGCCTGGCGGCCGCGTCGGGGTGCTCGCCGGAACGTGCTGCGGGTGTGCTCGGTGCCGCGTCGCCCGCGGTGGTCGAGGTCCTGCCCGAGCCGCTCGAACGCATCGAGGTGCACGGCGCCGGTGTCCTCGCCGACGCCGTGGCGACGTTCCTGTCCGGCGAGGGTGTGACGGTCAGCCGCACCACCGCGCCCGCCGGGGGCCCGATCGTGCTGCCCGAGCCCGAACCGCGCCTCGCCGTGGTGGTGGCCGACCACGTCGTCGACCCGGCGCTCCGCGCCGCGTGGACCCGCCGGGGCGTGCCGCACCTGGCGGTCGTCGTCGGAGACGGACGCGTCCGTCTCGGGCCGTTCGTCGTGCCGGGAGCCGGGCCGTGCCTCCAGTGCGCTGAGTACGCACGCGTCGACGACGACCCGGCCTGGCCGGCCATCGCCGCCCAGGTGTGGGGGCGGCACCCGACACCGCTGTCACCGTGGCGGTCGGCGGCGGTGGCCGCCGCCACGACGCGGATGCTGCTGGAACGGCTCCCGCTCCGGACGCAACGAGCCGACCCCGACCAGCTCGTCTTCGAGCGCGACGACCTGTCGGTCAGCCGTTCGCCGGTCCGGCCCCATCCGCGGTGCGCGTGCCGAGCACTGCCAGGAACCGACTCGGAGCCCGGGCTCCCCCACGCGTGGAGCCCTGTTGCGACCACGTGATCGTGACGGAACGGCGGGCGCGTGTCAGCCCGACGTAGAACAGGCGTCGTTCCTCGTCCACCTCGGTGTCGGTCGACGCGTGCGAGATCGGCAGGAGCCCCTCGGCCGCGCCGGCGATGACCACGTGCGGCCACTCCAGACCCTTCGACGAGTGCAGCGTCGCGAGCGTGACGGCGTCGACCTCGGGCTCGTGGTGCGTCGCCGCACGGTCCACCAGGTCCTGGGTGAACTGCTGCATCGTCGTGCCGGCGGGGGCGTCCTCGGCCAGGCCCATGATCGCCTGCAGCGCTTCCCACTGCTCGCGGACTGCGCCGGTGCCCTCCGGCGGCGTCTCCGTCCAGCCGCTGACCTGCAGCACCAGCCGGACACGTCGGGTCAGCTCGTCGTCGGTCTGCCGGATCGCCTCGCCGCGCATGTGGTGGACGGCGAGCTTGACCTCCGGGCGGTTGAAGAACCGGGTCCCGCCCTGCACGCGGTACGGGATGCCGTTCCGGCCGAGCGCGGACTCGAGCGCAGCGGACTGCGCTCCGACGCGGAAGAGCACGGCGCAGTCCCCGTAGGACGCTCCGGCCCCGACGAGCTCGGCGATGCGCCGGGCGATGGTCTGTGCCTCGTCACCGTCGTGGACGCAGGCCAGCACGACCGGTTCCGGGCCCGGTTCCTGGCTCTGGGCCACCAGGTCCAGCGCGCCGGGCTGGCCGCGCATCAGCGTGTTGGCAGCGGACACGACCTCGCGGGTGGAGCGGTAGTTCCGCTCGAGGCGCAGGACCGACCCGCGCGGGAACTCCGACCCGAACCCGAGCAGGTAGTCGCTCGAGGCGCCGGCGAACGAGTAGATGGTCTGACTGGCGTCGCCGACGACGCACAGGTCGTCCCGGCCGCCCAGCCAGGCCCGCAGCAGGTCGTGCTGCACGGGCGAGACGTCCTGGTACTCGTCGACGACGAAGAACCGGTACTGCTGCCGCACGTACGACGCCACGCGGGGCTCGGACTCGACCATGCCGAGGGTCGCCAGCAGGACGTCCTCGAAGTCCAGCTGCCGCCGGTCGTCCTTCAGCCGCTCGTACGCCTTCATCAGGTCGATGACCCGGCGCGGCGTGGTGTCGCGCGGCATCACCCGGTCGGCGGCGGCGGCTTCGTACTCGTCGAGCGAGAGCATCTGCACCTTGCGCCACTCGACCTCGGCGGCCAGGTCGCGGAGCACCGGGGTGTCGACGTGCATGCCGACCGTGTCCGCGGCGTGGGCGATCATCCGACCCTTGGACTCGACGATCTTCGGGGCGTGCCCGCCGACGGTGTCCGGCCAGAAGTAGCTGAGCTGCGCCATCGCGGCGGCGTGGAAGGTGCGTGCCTGGACCGTCCCGGCCCCGAGCGCGCGCAGGCGCGACCGCAGTTCGCCGGCGGCACGGGTCGTGAAGGTCAGCGCGAGGACGTGGTTCGGCGCGTAGGTCCCGGTGGCGACGCCGTAGGCGATCCGGTGTGTGATCGCGCGGGTCTTGCCGGTCCCGGCGCCGGCGAGCACCGCGACCGGACCGAGCAGGGTGCGGGCGACCGTCCGTTGCTCGGCGTCGAGCGCGGCGAGCAGTTCGTCGGGCGACGGCGGCCGGGGGTCGACTGCCCCGGCACCCGTTGCACCGCGCGGACCGGTGACGCTCACGGCAGGTCCAGCGGCCCGCCGTACCACTCCTCGATGATGGCGCGGGCGATCGAGGTGCGTCCCGGCAGCAGCAGGGTGTCGCCGGCGCGCTCGCGGATCTCGTCGCGCGAGAACCACCGGACGTCCAGGATCTCCACGCCGTCGGGTCGGGCGGTCGTGGGGTCACCGCCGGCTGCGCGGGCGCGGAAGCCCACCATCAGCGACGCGGGGAACGGCCACGGCTGCGAGCCGAGGTACTCGGGCTCCTCGACACGGACGCCGGACTCCTCCCAGACCTCGCGGCGGACGGCGTCCTCGAGCGACTCCCCCGGCTCGACGAACCCGGCCAGCAGCGAGTACCGGTCGGCGTCCCACGCGGCGTTGGAACCGAGCAGGATCCGGTCGTCGGCGTCGACGACCCCGACGATGATCGCCGCGTCCGTGCGCGGGAAGAGGTCGTGTCCCTCGGGGTCGCGGCGGACCCATCCGCCGCTCACGACGGCGGTGGGTGAGCCGGTGCGCGGCGAGAAGCCGTGCACGGCGTGCCAGTTGGCCATCGCCACGGCTTCGACCGCCAGGCCCTGGTCGCGCGGCGAGAGCTCGGTGCCGAACATCCGGAGGCTCTGCCAGGCGTCGTCGTCGGGTTCGATGGCGGACGCCGTCGCGCTGTCGATCAGGGCGGCGACGAAGCGGGTACCCGCCGGGGCATCGGCGGCGTCCGACACAGCACGGCCGAGGTACAGGGTCACGGTGTCGGCCGGGATCTCCACCGCGGTCACGAAGCGCAGGGTGCCGTCGGCGTTCCGGAGCATCTCGGCACCACGCACCGGCAGGTACCGGGTGTGCTCGTCCTCGCGCAGGACCCGCTCGACGTCGTCGGTCGTGCGGAACTCGGCGTCGCGGTCGAGTTCGTTGCGGGAGAGCGGGAGCCGGGCGGCGAACTCGACGGTCACGGCGGGAGAGCTCCTCGGATCGGGTGCGGACGTGCAGGAGACGTGCGGTGGGCGTGCGGGCCGCCCAACAGCGTGGCGTGCAGCCGTGCACGCGTCACGCGCTTACCCTGAGGGGCATGGCGGGATCCCAGTTCACTCTAGCCGCGTTGGCGACGACGGCCGTTCCAGGTCTCCTCGTCACGGGCACGCGCACGCTCGGCTCGGCCGCGGCCGGCGACTACGAGTCGGCGCTCCTCCGCGACGCCGACGGCGCCGAGATCGTCATCCGCCGTCCCCGGAACCAGCGCGCCGAGGCGAGGCAGTCGGCCGACCTCGTCGCCATCCGTGCGCTGAGCGCCGGCATCCGCACACGCCTGCCGTTCGGCGTCGCCGAGTACCGCGGCCAGGCGCCGATCGGGTCGACGCGCGCCATCGTCACGACGCGGCTGGCCGGGGCCCACCCGACCCTCGCGTCGCTCGTCGAGCGCCCCGACCTCGCCACGAGCGTCGGCCGTGCCGTCGCCTCGATCCACCAGCTGCCGACGAGCTTCGTCTCCGACGCCGGCCTGCCGTCGCTCACGCCGTTCGAGGTGCTCCGGTCCGCCGTCTCGGTGATGGACCGCGCCGTGGCGACCAAGCTCGTCCCCGCCGCGCTCGTCGAACGCTGGGAGGGTGCCGCCCGCGACCAGCAGCTCTGGCAGTTCACGCCGACCGTCGTGCACGGTTCGCTGGGTACCGGCGCCCTGCTCGTCGACGGCGACGCGGTGACCGGGATCCTCGACTGGGGCGAGCTGCGGCTCGGTGACCCGGCGAAGGACCTCGCCTGGGTGCTCGCCGGCCGCCGCGACGCCTTCGACACCGTCCTCAGCGCCTACGAGGCGAACGGCGGCGGTCGTGACCGACAGCTCGCACAGCGTGCACGCGTGCACCACGAACTCGAGACGGCGCACTGGCTCCTGCACGGCGTGCAGGCGAAGAGCACCGAGGTCGTCGACGACGCCGTCGCGATGATGCACCGCCTGGTCGACGCGGTGCACGCCCCGAGTGCGGAACCGCTGCAGTCCGTGTCGCCGGAGACGATGGAGATCGGCGAGGTGGAGCAGCTGTTGTCCTCCACCGAACGCCGCCACGGCTGACGCTTCGTGAGCAGGAATGGTCGGGTCGCTGCGGCGCACCCGACCATTCCTGCTCACCAAGTGCGGCAGGAGTCGTGGACGTGACCGCCTGGAGGCCCGGTGCCGGCCCGGCGGACCGGCACCGGGCCTCCAGGGCGGCGCGCGACACGGGCGCAGCGCGCCCGTAGGACGTCAGCCGACGGCCTCGGACCACGCGCGCTCGAGTCCGGCGCGGTCGAGCAGCTCGGTCGGACGGACCTCGAGGTCGTCGGCGACGAAGTAGAACACCGCGTCGACCTGGTCGAGCGGTCGCCCGGTGAACTCGGCGTAGGCGACGCGGTACAACGCGAGCTGCAGGGTGCGGCGGGCCAGGTCGTCCGCCCCCGACGGCGCCTTGCCAGTCTTCCAGTCGACCACCTCGGCGCGCCCGTCGATCTCGTACACGGCGTCGAGCTTGCAGACAACGCTGTGGCCGAGGAACGGGATGTGGATCTCGCGCTCGACCTCGATCGGCGTCAGCCCGGCCCACCGTGAGCCGGCGAACGTCGCCTGGAAGTCCGCGAGGCGACGGGCATCGTCGTCGGTGACCACGGCGTCCGGCGACGAATCGGCGAGGTCGTCGGCATCGAGGTCGAGCTCGCCGTCCCACACGTCGAGCGTCTCGAGCGCGCCGCCGCTCCGTGCCCGCTGTTCCACCCACTGGTGGAACAGCGTGCCGAGCCGGGTGGCGCGGTACGGGCGCTCCGGCATCGGCCGGCGGAGCCGCTCGGCCACGGAGTCGGGTTCGGTCAGGTAGTCCTTGAAGCCCGACGCCGGGACCCGGTGCGGGACGGCGACCGCGTGCTTCGCGTTCCGGGTGGCGTGCCGTTCGGCGAGCAGCAGGTCGATGTCGGCGGCGAAGCGCCCCGCAGCACCGGGGTTCGCGTTCCGCACCCGCTCGGCGGCAGCCAGGACCCGCGGCGCACGCTGCCCGAACGGCACGTGCGGCCAGGTCTGGGTCGCGCCGCTCTCCCCCATCGGGTTCTCGTCGTGCACCGTCGTCTCCGGGATCGCCGCGCCGTCGATGACGCCGGCGTCCACCAGGTCGCGCAGGTAGCGGCTCGGCTCGGTGGGTCGGACTCCGCCCGCCCAGAACGAGCCGGACACCAGCAGGTCGTGCTTGGCACGGGTCAGGGCGACGTAGGTCAGCCGGCGTTCCTCGTCCTCGTTGCGGGCCTTCACCTGTTCCTTGAAGGCGTCGATCGCCGTGGTGACGTCCTTCTGGGTCTCCTGCCCGCGCCACGCGAGTCGCGGCAGCTCGGCGGCGTCCCCGCGGAACTCGTACGGCAGCCGGCCGAACCCGAGCCAGCCCGACGAGCCCTCCTGCGGACGCGCCGGCAGGCCGCCCTCGACCATCCGGGGCACCGCGACGGCGTCCCACTCGAGCCCCTTGGACCCGTGGATCGTCAGGATCTGCACGGTGCCGGCCTCGGGCTCCTCGGACCGCGGGCCCATGTCGTCACGCCGGGCGGCGGCGTCGATCCAACCGAGGAACGAACCGAGGTCGGCGCGGTCGTCGGTCGACACGAAACCGGCGAGCTCGTCGATGAAGGCGTCGAGGTACGCGCCGCTGCCCTGTTCGTGCGCGGCGACCTCGATGTCGAGCCGCATCTCCTGCACGACGAGCGTCACGAAGTCGACCAGGTCGCTCCCCGCGCGTGAGCGGAGCATCGCGAGCTGCCCGCCGAGCGCGCGCATCCGGCTGCGACCCGCGGGGGTGATGCCCTCGAGCGCGCCGTGCTCGTCGGGTGCGGTCGCGACGAAGTCGAGGGCGTCGACGATCGAGCCGTGCTCCCCGGCAGCCACCGAGGCACGGAAGGCCGCGGTCAGGTCGTCGTCGAGGCGCTGCTGGGTGTGGTCGCGCTGGAACAGCCACCGGGCGAGCTGGTGCAGGGCGACGATGTCCGCCGCCCCGACCCGCCACCGTGCACCCGCGAGCAGCCGGATCAGGTCGTTGCCGGCCGCCGGGTCGTGCAGGACGCGCAGGCACGCCACCAGGTCGACGATCTCCGGACGCTGGAGCAGTCCGCCCGTGCCGAGCACGTGGTACGGCACCCCACGGGCACCGAGCGCCGCCGTGAACGCCGCGAGGTCCTTCCGAGCCCGCAGCAGCAGCGCCATCGAGCCCGCCGGGTTCTGCCTGCGGTGGTCCTGGAACCACGCCGCGACCTCGTCGGCCTCTTCCGGCAGGGTCTCGGGGAACACCACCCGCACCGTGCCGGCGTCCGCGCCCGGCCGCGGCGAGAGCCGTTCGACGTCGACCTCGGACGCCTCGGACAGCGGCGACACGATCGCGTTCGCCCCCGCGAGCACGTCCACCGGGTTCCGCCAGCTGGTCGACAGCGCGAAGGTGACGGGTTCGGCCACGCCGGGTTCGTCGCCGCCGAAGTCGTGCGGGAACCGGGCGAGGTTCGCGGCACTCGCACCGCGGAACCCGTAGATCGACTGGTGCGGGTCGCCGACCGCCATCACCGAGTGCCCGCGGAACAGCCGGGCGAGGAACCGGGTCTGCACCACCGAGGTGTCCTGGTACTCGTCGAGGAGCACCACCCCGTACCGGTTCCGCAGGTCCGTGACGACACGAGGGGCCGACTCGGCCGCGGCGAGCGCGAGGGCGATCTGGTCGGAGAACTCCACGAATCCTCGGTCGACCTTCTGTCGTCGGAACTCGGCGACGAGGTCGGCCAGGGGTTCGAGGGCGCCGATCGCGGCGACCGCATCGGTGATCGCCTTGTAGGGCTTGCCGCGGTTGCCGGGGAGTTCGAGCAGCTCCGAGAACTCGATCGCGAAACGGCGCAGGTCCTCCGGCTCGACGAGGTGCTCCGAGGTGGCACCGGCGAGCGCGACCACGGCTGCGGTCAGGGTGTCGACGTCGCGGTCGAGTCCGGCGAGCCGGTCGTCGCGGGCGGCCACCACCACCCGACGGGCGAGCTGCCAGGCCGACGGTTCGGTCAGCACCTGGGACTCGCCGTCACGCCCGACGAGCAGGGCGTTCTCGCGGAAGACCGCGTTGGCGAAGGCGTTGTACGTCGAGACGGTGGGTGCCTCGAAGGCGTCCCCGGGGGTGATCAACCCCACTTCCTCGAGCGCACGGATGCGGTCGTTGATGCGGACGGACAGCTCGCCGGCGGCCTTGCGAGTGAAGGTCAGTCCGAGGACCTCGTCGGGGCGGACGAGTCCGTTGGCCAGCAGCCAGACGACGCGCGAGGCCATCGTCTCGGTCTTCCCGCTGCCGGCACCGGCGACGACCAGCGCCGGCACGAGCGGTGACTCGATGACGGCACGCTGCTGGGCGGTGGGGCGAGGGCGGCCGAGAGCGTCGGCGATGGCGTCGGCGCCGTGCCGGATGACGGGCGGTGCAGCGGCAGCCGAGCCAGCCGCAGCAGCCGTGCCGGTCGCGTCACCCGCGTCGGTCATGTCGGTCGTGTCGCTCACCAGGTCACCTCCGCCACCACGTGGATCCGGCACTCGACCCCGGTCCGGGCCTTCTCGCAGTGGTCGTCCACGTTCGCCACGAACGTGCGTCCGGCCATGCCTCGCGCCACCCCGTGCAACCGCTCGCGGTAGGCCTCGCGCGCCTCGGCGTCGAACGCGTGCTGGGTCCGCTCGGAGTACGCCTGCCCGCCGCGGGGGTTCTGGACGAAGACCAGCCGAGCGTCGGTCATCGGAGACCCCGCCGGCACGCCCTCGACCGCGCCGTCCTCGACCGCGAGTTGGTAGGCGCCGAGCTGTGGGTGTTCCGGCATGTCGTTCTTCTCGCTGGGCATCGAACGGCCGGTCTTCAGGTCGACGACGCTCACGCGCCCCTCGGCGTCGACCTCGATGCGGTCGATGCTCCCCCGGATCCGGGCGGGACCGGTCACGAGCGCGAACGAGGTCTCGGCGCCGAGCAACCTGCGGCCGGCGCTGGCGAAGGTGCGGAGGTAGTCGCTCAGCCCCTCGATCATCCGCCGGGTCCTGGCACGTTCGCGGTCGGCGACCCAAGGCGACTCGAACGTGAGCTCGTCCCACCGCGCCTCGACCCGCTCCCACAGCGACTCGACGTCGATCTCGGTGGCGTGCTCCATCGCTTCGTGCACGATCGTGCCGATGCCCATCGCCGGGCTCGGGGCACCGCCGCCGAAGGTCTGCGCGAACCAGTGGACCGGGCACTCCTCGAAGGTGCCGATCCGCGACGGCGACACCGAAACGGCCGGGGCGACGGGTTCGCCGCACTCGATCTCGGGCGCGGGCTCGGCGTCGAGGTCGACCAGGGGGTCGTCCGTAGTCGGCTCGGCGAGCCCGTACCACTCGTCCGGAGCCGCCCCGGGGACCTCGGCCTCGGCCAGGCGGGCCAGCGCGGACGCGGCCTCGTGGTCGCCGGAGCCCACCACCCGGCGGCGCAGCGACCCGGCGAGCCCACGCAGGGACAGCGGGTGGACGGTTGGTTGACGGTCCGGCGGCACCGGGACGAGTCGGACGAAGGAAGACGGCGACTCGTCGTCGTTCGCGACCGTGCCGATGACGACCTGGGTGGTGGCCCGAGAAACGGCCCGGGCGAACAGCCGCAGTTCGTCAGCGACCACGGCGGCTCGGTCGTCGATGGGTGATCGCTCGACCCCGGCAGCGGCGCGGACCAGGCCGTCCGGGTCGAGCAGACTACCGCGCACCCGGGTGTTGGGCCAGACGCCGTCCTGCAGACCGAGCACCACGACGACGTCGCACTCGAGTCCGATCATCGCCGACGGCGTCAGCACCCGCACCCGGCCGGCGGTCCGGTCGGGGCCGATCGCGTCCTCGGGCAGATCCGCGCCGAGCAGGTCGTCGACGAAGACCCGCGCGGGCGCGTCCGGCGTGCGCTCGACGAAGCGCTTGGCGGCGGTGAACAGGCCGACGACGGCGTCCAGGTGCCGGTCGGCTTCCCCGGCGCCGACCCCACCGGCGGCGGACTGGGCACCCCATGACTTCGCGAGACCGCTGCGCTCCCAGAGGCCCCAGAGGATCTCTTCGATGCTCGATCCCGCCTGGGCGTCGGCACGCGCCTGCACCAGGCTCCGGGCCAGCCGGGTCGCCCGGCGTGCAAACCCGGCGTCCACCGTCGCCAGGCGCTCCGGTGCGCCCAGGGCGTCGACCAGCAGTTCGTCGGCGGTGCGGCTGCCGTCGCCCGCGAGTTCCTCGCGCCGCAGGGCGAGCCGGAGCCGCCGCATCGCCAGGGTGTCGAGGCCACCGAGGGGACCGGTGGCGAACGCAGTGGCCAGGGCAGCGTCCAACGGCAGGACGTCGAGCGCCACCGCAGCTGCGTCGAGCAGCGCCCGCGCCGCGGAGTCGTCGCGCGGACGGACGGGCGCGGCACCGGCGGTCGCCGGGACCTCGGCCACGGAGAGTGCCCGGACGAGTTCGGGGATGGCAGCACCGCTGCGGGTGACCACGGCCATCCGGTGCCACGGCACACCGTCGAGCAGCCGGTGTTCGCGCAGTCGACGGGCGATCGCCACGACGAGCGCGGACCGGCTGGCGGCCTCGAGGTGCACGACGGCGTCGGACCGCGCATCCCGGTCGCCCGCCGACGCGCTGCGCTGCCGACCGGCCGCCGCGGTGCCGATGCGACCCGTGACGCCGGTGACCAGGGCACGGATCGGGGCGGGGTGCCGGTGCACTGCGCCGAGGAACAGCTCGTCGACGCGGTCCACCCCGAGTCGCACGGCCAGCCGACCGAGCACGTCCGGTTCGGCGCCGCGGAATGCCGAGGCGGCGATGTCCGGGTCGCCGAAGGCGACGACCTGCACGCCGGAGCGCGCGAGTGCCCCGAGCAGCGCGATCTCACCCTCCACCAGTTCCTGCGTGTCGTCGACCACGACCAGGCGCAGGGCGGCGATGCTCGCGGGGAGCTCGTGCCGCAGCACCGCGGCGGTGGCGTACGCCACGAGTTCGCCGGAGTCGAGTCCGGTCGGTCGGAACGCGGTCACCGACGCGCGGTAGTCGTCCACGAAGTCCCCGACGGCCCGCCACTCGGGCCGTCCGAGCTCGTCGCCGAGTTCCCGCATGTCGTCGGGCTCGACGCCGGCCGCCACGGCACGCATCATGACGTCGCGCAGGGCGGTTCGGAACCCCGCGCGCTCCCGGACGACGGCGGTGATGGGGTCGGGCCAGGTCGGTCCGGCCCCGTCGAGTTCGTGCCCGGCGAGCAGGTCGGCGATGATCCGGTCCTGCTCCCCGCCGGTCAGCAGCGTCGGGGGTTCCTGCCCCTGCACCGACGCCGCGTGGGTGACGATCTGGAACGCCAGCGAGTTCACGGTGCGTGCGAGGGCACCCGGCACGACCCGGTCGACCGCCCGAGCGAGCCGGTCACGCAGCGCCGTCGCGGCCGTCCGCGCCGAGGTCAGGGCGAGCACCGTCGCGTGGCCGTCGGGGGTGATCGCGTCGGGACGGGTCAGCCGGTCGGCGACGAGCCGCGCGAGCGTGGTCGTCTTGCCGCTGCCCGGCGCACCGATCACCGCGGCGTGACGGCCGTCCGGCAACGCGAGCACCGCGGCCTGCGAGGGGTCGTCGACCAGTGCGCGCGCGAACCCGGTGTCCTCGGGAGCGGGCATCAGCGTGGTCTGCGGCACGCTCGTACGGTACCCAGGACCGCCGACAGCACCGCTGCGGACGCGCGGGGCACCGGTCGTCACGCCGTCGAGTGCGCCCGCGGCGAACGCCCGATGCCGTACGGGACCGCTCGGATACGCTGTGCTCGTGGACATCAAGATCGGCATCATCAACAGCCCCCGCGAGATCGCCTTCGAGACCGCCCAGACCGCGGACGAGGTCGAGAAGGCAGTGTCCGAGGCGCTCACCGCCAAGTCGACGCACCTGTCGCTGCAGGACGACAAGGGCCGTCGCTTCATCGTCCCCGTCTCGGCCCTGGCGTACGTCGAGGTCGGCGCGGAAGAGGCACGGCGCATCGGCTTCGTCGCCTGACGACGTGGAACTGCTCTTCGCCGTCCTCGGCGGCGTCATCATCGGTGCGGTCGCGCACGTGATCCTGCCGTGGCGGTCGAACCGTGGCGTGCTCGTCGGCCCAGCGGTCGGCGGCATCGCCGCAGCAGTGCTCTGGGAAGCGCTGACCTGGGCCGGGTGGCGGTACGACGGCACCTGGATCTGGGTCGTGGCCCTCGTGGGGTCCGGCGCGATCACCCTCGTCGTCGAGTGGCTCCTCGGCACCCAGCGCGACAAGCGCGACGCCGAGTACTACGAGCTGCTCAAGACGCGCGGCGCCTGACGCCCGATCACCTGACCGCTCAGGCCGTCAGCCCGAGCGCGTCCATCCGTCGGGTGTGCGCGGCGATGAGCTCGGTCCAGACCGGCTCGAGCCGCTCCTGGTCCTCGCGGGCGTGCGACGCCAGCGCCGACCGGGCGACGAGCAGGGTGTCGCCCACCAGGCGACGTCCCCACATCGCCAGACGCGAACCGATCTGCGGGTCGTCCTCGATGTGGGCCGTCAGCTCCTCGACGACCGCCGCTTCCTCGCGCGCGTCGAACACCGACCGCAGCCGCTGCCGCACGTCGAGCGGCAGCGAGCGGAGCAGGTTGCCGAACAGGTCGTTCAGGATGCCGGCCGTCACGTAGCCGGTCAGCATCGACTCGTACCAGTCGGCGCCGCTCGTCCGTTCGAGGAACAGGTCGATCGCTTCGCGGTGCGGAGCCATCAGCGCTGCCGGGTCCCCGCCGGTGCGCTCGATCTCGGCCACGATCGTGCGGTGCCGCTCGAGCGCCGTGGTCGCGAGCACCCCGGTGACCAGACGCCCGGAGAGCGTCGGGGCCGAAGCGCCGGCTCGTCCCATCGTCTCGTAGACGGAGAGCTGCAGGTACGCGGCCTGCCCCAGGTAGACGTCGAGCTCCGGGGTGACGTCGTCGAGCGCGAGACGCTTGACCTGCGCGGCTCCGCGCGGGTTCCGCGACGCGAGCCATGCGGCAGCGAGCTGCGCCGCGCGCTTCCGGTTCCACCACGACACCACTCGACCAGCATAGAGGGCACCCGCCGGTCACCCGCCCGACGCCCAGCGGCGCCCGCCGGACGCCTGCCCCGACGCCCAGCGGCACCCCGGAGCGCCCCGGACCACGCGCCCGTCGGTAGCCGGAGTGCCCCGGACCACGCGCCCGTCGGTAGACTGGCCCGGACTTCCACCAGAACTAAGGTGATTCTTTGACTTTCTCAGACCTCAACATCGACCAGGACATCGTCGATGCACTGGCCGGCAAGGGCATCATCGAGCCCTTCCCGATCCAGGAACAGACCATCCCGCTCGGCCTGACCGGCCAAGACATCATCGGCCAGGCCAAGACGGGTACCGGCAAGACGCTCGGCTTCGGCCTGCCGCTGATCCAGCGACTCGGTGCCGACCCGGCGCACGGCGTGAAGGCGCTCGTCGTCGTCCCGACCCGTGAACTCGCGGTCCAGGTCACCGAGGACCTCGAGCTCGCGGCGTCGAACCGTCCGACCACGGTCGTCTCGATCTACGGCGGCAAGGCCTACGAGGGCCAGGTGGAGCAGCTCAAGGCCGGTGCCCAGATCGTCGTCGGCACGCCCGGGCGACTCATCGACCTGCAGCGGCAGCGGCTGCTCGACCTCTCCCACGTGCAGGAGGTCGTGCTCGACGAGGCCGACCGCATGCTCGACCTCGGGTTCCTGTCGGACATCGAGCGCATCTTCCAGGCCGTCCCCGAGGTGCGGCACACGATGCTGTTCTCGGCGACGATGCCCGCGCCGATCGTCGCCCTCGCCCGCCGGTTCATGAGCCGTCCGGTGCACATCCGGGCGACCGACCCGGACGAGGGCCTCATGCAGGCCAACATCAAGCACCTCATCTACCGTGCGCACTCCCTGGACAAGGACGAGGTCATCGCCCGCATCCTCCAGGCCGAGGGCCGCGGCAAGACCGTGATCTTCACCCGCACCAAGCGTGCCGCGGCGAAGCTCGTCGAGGAGCTGAAGGACCGCGGGTTCAACGCCGCAGCGGTGCACGGCGACCTCAACCAGGAGCAGCGCGAGCGCGCGATGGCGGCGTTCAAGGCCGGCAAGCGTGACGTGCTCATCGCCACCGACGTCGCCGCCCGCGGCATCGACGTCGACGACGTCACGCACGTGATCAACCACACGATCCCGGACGACCCGGACACGTACCTACACCGCGCCGGCCGCACCGGCCGTGCGGGCAAGACCGGCATCGCGGTCACCTTCGTCGACTGGGACGACCTGCACAAGTGGACGCTGATCGACAAGGCCCTCGAGTTCGGCATCCCCGAGCCCGTCGAGACCTACTCGTCGTCGCCCCACCTGTTCGAGGAACTCGACATCCCCAAGGGCACCAAGGGCCGTCTGCCCGGCTCGTCGTCGCACGCCGCCTCGGCTGGCGCCCCCGTCGAGAAGCGCAGCAGCGACCGCCCGGCCTCGGGTTCGGGTTCGCGTGACGCGTCGCGTTCGCGGTCGCGCAGCCGCACCCGGTCAGGAGGCTCGGAGCAGTCCGCCCCGCAGGCTCCGGCCACCGAGTCGGTCGCCTCCACCACCGCGGCGGGCACCGAGGACGGCTCGGCCGTCGAAGGTGGTTCCACCGACGGCGCCGCGAAGCGTCGTCGCCGTCGCCGCCGTCGCGGAGCCGGCACCGGCGATGCCTCGGCGACCGCCTCGGCACCGCAGGGCACGTCGGACGGCGAGTAGCGCCTCCAGACCGAAGGGCCCGTCGCTGACGCGACGGGCCCTTCGTCGTCCCCACCCGCGGACCGGCGTCACGCGCGCAGCGACAGTTCACGCGGACGCCGACGCGTGGACTGTCGGCCAGGCCGAAGACTCGGCGGCCGGTCCCTGCCGTCAGGCCAGGCGCGAACCGGGGCCGACGACCGGGGCGCTGCCGGTGGCCTCGGACACGATCGCGTCGAACGAGACGCGTGCGGTGCGGTGCTCCCCCAGCCGGTTCGGCTTACCGGTGCCGTGGTAGTCGCTCGACCCGGTGACGAACAGGCCGTAGCGTGTCGCCCAGTCGAGCAGGGTGCGCTTGCCGTGTGCCAGGTTCTCGCGGTGGTCGACCTCGAGCCCGCCGAGCCCGGCGTCGACCAGGTCGCGGAGCATCGGCTCGTCGATGACGATCCCGCGCGAGGACGCCGCGGGGTGCGCGATGACGGGCACGCCGCCCGCCTGCCGGATGAGTTCGACGCCGCGCAGGGGCGACGGTGCCTCGTGGGGTTCGTAGTAGCCGGACGCCGGGTGCAGGATGCCGCGGAACGCCGCGGACCGGTCGGACTCGAGCCCGCGGGCGACCAGGGCGTCGGCGATGTGCGGACGGCCGATAGTGGCACCGGGGCTGGACTGGGCCAGGACGTCCGCCCAGGTGATCGGGTGGTCCTCGGCGATGCGGTCGACCATGCGGTGCGCGCGGGAGAGCCGACCGTCGCGGATCCGGGTCGTCTCCTCGACCAGTCCGCGGTGCTCGGGGTCCACCAGGTAGCCGAGCACGTGCACGCTGCGGTAGCCGATCCGGGTGCTCAGCTCGAGGCCCGGCAGCAGTGTCAGGGGCAGCTCGTGCGCCGCGGCCGTGGCGTCCGCCCACCCCGCGGTCGTGTCGTGGTCGGTCAGCGCGACGGCGTCGAGTCCGGCGGCCGCGGCCGCTCGGACGAGCTCCGCGGGACGCTCGGTGCCGTCGGAGACACTGGAGTGCGCGTGCAGGTCGATGAACGGGTCTGGCACGTGGCCAATGCTATCCACAGGTGAGCGGCCGCACAGGCCGGGTGTCCCCGGGCGGTGCGATGATGGACGCATGGCCGACACGACTCCCCGCGCGACGAGCAACCGATCCACGACCCCCGGGTCCTCGACCTTCAAGGACTTCATCGGGTCGCAGTGGGCCGAGCGCTCGGAAGCGCAGCCCGAGCCCCGCGAGCAGGCCGCGTTCGCCGCCGAGCGTCGCGCACGCATCTCCGAGCTGCACCCGGGCCGCACGATCGTGGTGCCGGCCGGGCAGGCCAAGGTCCGCTCGAACGACTGCGACTACCCGTTCCGCCCCCACTCCACCTTCGCGCACCTGACCGGTTGGGGCACCGACACCGTCGTCGGCTCCGTGCTCGTGATGACGCCGAACGGCTCCGGGCACGACGCCACGCTGTACTTCCGCGCCACCGCAGGCCGCGACTCGGAAGAGTTCTACGCCAACCCCGAGATCGGGGAGTTCTGGGTCGGTCCGCGCCCCTCGCTCGACGCCGTCGCCGCCGACCTCGGGCTTGCCACCGCCGACCTCGGGGCGTTCACGGCCGTCGCCGAAGCACTCGACGCGTCGGCGCTGCTCGTGCGCGAAGCCGACGACGACCTGACCCGTTCCCTCGACGCCCGCATCGGCGCGGCGATCGGTGGCGCAGACGAGACCGAGGGGTCGCCGGCCACCGACGACCTGCTCTCCCGCGACCTGTCCGAGCTGCGACTGGTGAAGGACGCGTACGAGGTCCGTGAGCTCCGCAAGGCCGTCGACGCCACGAAGCACGGGTTCGACGACGTCATCGGCGACTTCGACGCCGTGCTCGCGCACCCGCGTGGCGAGCGCATCGTCGAGGGCACGTTCAACCGCCGGGCCCGCGCCGACGGCAACACCGTGGGCTACGACACCATCGCTGCCTCGGGCCACCACGCCTGCATCCTGCACTGGACCCGCAACGACGGCGCAGTGCAGCCGGGCGACCTCATCCTCATCGACGCCGGGGTCGAGGTCGACTCGTTCTACACCGCCGACATCACCCGCACGCTCCCGGTGAGCGGCACGTTCTCGCCCGTGCAGCGCATGGTCTACGAAGCCGTGCTCGAAGCCGCCGACGCCGCGTTCGCGATCGTCAAGCCGGGCATCACGTTCCGCCAGGTTCACGCGACGGCGATGGAGGTCATCGCGCGGAAGACCGCCGAGTGGGGCTTCCTGCCGGTCTCGGCCGCCGAGTCGCTCGAGCCGGACAACCAGTTCCACCGCCGCTACATGGTGCACGGCACGAGCCACCACCTCGGGCTCGACGTGCACGACTGCGCGAAGGCCCGCCGCGAAATGTACCTCGACGGCACCGTGCAGGCCGGCATGGTCTTCACGATCGAGCCCGGGCTGTACTTCCAGCAGGACGACCTGACCGTGCCGGAGGAGTTCCGCGGCATCGGTGCCCGCATCGAGGACGACATCCTGGTGACCGAGGACGGCGCCGAGAACCTGTCCGTCGGCATCCCCCGGACCCCCTCGGAAGTGGAGGGGTGGATCGCCCGCTCGGGCCGCTAGCCTGATCGGGTGACCATGCCCGAGGCCTCCCCGAACACCTTCGCGATCGAGGTCGAGCACTTCGACTCCCCCGACGCCCAACGACTCCGCGCCGCCCAGCGCCTGGAGATCGACCGGGCGCACGGCGGGGACACCGAGCCGGGTGAGAAGCCGACCGCCGACTCCATAGCAGTGTTCTTCGTCGCGCGGGACGAGTCCGGTACTCCCCTGGGGTGCGGGGGCCTGCGCATCGTCGACGACGGCATCGCCGAGATCAAGCGGATGTACGTCCGACCGGAATCCCGCGGGTCCGGCGTCGCGGCTGCGTTGCTGCGACGGCTGGAAGAGGCCGCGCTCGACCTCGGGTCCCCGGCGCTCGTCCTCGAGACTGGGACGGCGCAGCAGCGCGCCGTCGGGTTCTACCAGCGCGAGGGGTTCCGGCGGATCGCGAACTTCGGGCCCTACGTCGGGGCGCCCCTGTCGGTCTGCTTCTCGAAGGTCCTCTAGCCGCGCCGAGCCTGCCCGGCGGTTCCGTGCCGCGCGGTGCCGTGCCGTGCTCTGCTGCGGCGCGCCCGAGCCGGCACCGCGCCCGGTCACAACGTGCCGTCGGCCCGAGGCCGAGCGGTCACGAACCGTCGTCTGAGCCGGCGCCGAACGACGATCTCCGACCGCTCAACGCCGTGCGCGCGGGGGGTTGCGACCACCCGACCATCCCGACCCCGCCGCCGAGGTCGCACGAAGTGCCGCCCGCGGAACTCGGCGGCGACAGTTCGTGCGACGTCGGCGGAAGCGAACGGCGTGTCGAGCGACCTCGCACGACCCGATCTCGGACGACCCGAGGACGAAGCCCGGTCGCGCCAGCCGGAGCCCCGCTAGCGGCGGTCGCTGTTCCCGTCGCCGTCACCGTCGCGCTGGGCGTCCTGCGAGGAGGACGAGGGCTCCGGCGGCGTGGCACCGGCGACCCGCTCGCCGTAGCGCGGCGGCTCCTCGGGTCGACGCTCCGGCACCGGCGGGGCCGCGGGGGCGGCAGCCGTCTCGGGGGTCTCCCCGTACCGGGGTCCGTCGTTCGTGCCGTAGCGCGGCGGGCCCGAAGGCGCACCCGTCTGCGTGCCGGGGGTCGACGTGCCGGGGTGCTGCGGGCCTCCCGGCTGTTGGTGCGGCGTGGCGTGGCCGCCGTACGGCGACTGCTGCTGCGGCGGGACCCCACCGGGGCCCGGACGCCACTGCTGCTGCTGCTGGGGAGCGTCGTTCCAGTGCGTGGACGGGGTCGCCCCGTGCTCGCCGAGGATCCGCTGCGCCTGCCCGGTCAGCTGCGGGTTGACGACGATCTGGTAGTTCGTGGCGAGCACCTGGTGCACGCTCGTGAAGTCACGCTGGCGCTTCGTGATCGCGAACGAGACGATGCCGTAGAGCATGCCGAACGCGGCGCCGATGATCGCGGCGGCCAGGATCAGGCTGCCGGCGCTCGGTGAGAAGAGCGTGAGCACGATGCCGAAGAAGATGCCGAGCCACAGGCCGGACAGCGCGCCGGCGATGGCGGCACGGCCGTAGGTCATCTTGCCGGTGACCCGTTCGACCGTCTTCAGGTCGTTGCCGACGATCGAGAGCTGGTTGACGGGGAAGTCGGCCTCGGCCAGCTTCGCCACCACGCGCTGCGCGTCGGGGTAGCTGTCGTACGTTCCCAGGACGTCGCCCTTGGGCAGCGTCGGGAACGCCTGGGCGGTCCTGCCGGCGAAGGGGCTCTGATTGCTCACACAGCCATCATTCACCGCACACCTTGCAATCGCACGTGCACTCTCAGGGAAGCAGCCGACCGGCGCGGGCGAACGCCCACACCCGAGCGACTACGCTGGGTCGGGTGAGCGCCACGAAGGTCTTCGTCGCCCGCCTCGCCGGGTGCTCCGTCTTCGACCCCGCGGGCGACCGCGTCGGCAGGGTCCGGGACGTCCTGGTCGTCTACCGCCGGGCCGATCCCCCGCACGTCGTCGGGCTCATCGTCGAGGTGCCGGGCAAGCGCCGCATCTTCGTGAGCATCGGCCGCATCACCTCCATCGGTGCCGGGCAGGTCATCACGACCGGTCTGGTCAACATGCGCCGCTTCGAGCAGCGCGGCGGCGAGGTCCGCGTCATCGCCGAGATGCTCGGCCGCAAGGTGCTCATCAAGAACCAGCGGATCCGCGCCACGATCGAAGACGTCGCGATCGAGGACCGCGGGCAGGGCGACTGGGAGGTCGCGCAGCTCTTCCTCCGCAAGCCGAAGACCACGCCGTCACCGTTCGGCAAGGGCCCGACGACGTTCGCGACGTGGAACGAGGTCACCGAGGACGAGCTCCCCGGCGAGGCCCAGTCCGCCGAGCACGTCATCGCCGCCTACTCCGACCTGCTGCCCGCCGACCTCGCGTCGACGCTGCTCGACCTGCCCGCCGAGCGCCGGTTCGAGGTCGCCGAGGAACTTCCCGACGACCGCCTCGCCGACGTGCTCGAGGAGATGCCCGACCAGGAGCGCATCGAGATCCTCACCCGGCTGGTGGACGCCCGCGCCGCCGACGTCCTCGACCAGATGCAGCCGGACGACGCGGCCGACGTCCTCGCCCAGTTCTCCGACGAGCGGAGCGAGGCCCTCCTGCAGCTCATGGAGCCGGAGGAGGCGCAGGACGTCCGCATGCTCCTGGAGTACGAGCCGGACACCGCCGGTGGTCTGATGACCACCGAACCGGTGATCGTCTCGGCCGACGCCACCGTGGCCGAGGGCCTCGCGCTGGTCCGCCGCCACGAGCTCGCACCGGTGCTCGGCGCCGCCGTCTGCGTCACCCTGCCGCCGTACGAGCCGCCGACCGGTCGGTTCCTCGGGCTCGTGCACTTCCAGCGGATGCTCCGCTACCCGCCGAACGAGCGGCTCGGCACGCTCATCGACCAGCAGACCGAACCGGTCCGGGTCGACGCGAGCGCCGCCGAGGTCACCCGCATCATGGCGACCTACAACCTGCTGTCCGTCCCCGTGGTCGACGACGCCCACCGTCTCGTCGGGGTGGTGACGATCGACGATGTCCTCGACCACGTCCTGCCGGACGACTGGCGAAGTCAGGGCGAGGGGGAACCCTCACCGCTTCCACGCCAACGCCCGCGCAGGACACCCGTGACGACGGGAAGGAGGACCACCCGTGGCTCGAACGGATGACAACCGTCGCGACCGTGACCGCCAAGAGGTCCGGCTCGACTCCCCCAAGGGCATGCGCACGCGTGTGCTCCCCAGCCGCCGCCGTGGTCGCGGGGACACCTTCGGTCGTGCGACCGAGGGCATCGCCCGCGGCATGGGCACGCCCTGGTTCCTCATCGGCCTCACGCTGTTCTGCGTGGTCTGGATGGGCTACAACACCCTGGCGCCGAAGCCGTGGCAGTTCGACTCGGCGGCCATCGGCTTCACGGCTCTGACGCTCGTGCTCTCGCTGCAGGCCTCGTACGCCGCCCCGCTGATCCTGCTCGCGCAGAACCGGCAGGACGACCGCGACCGCGTGCAGTTCGAGCAGGACCGCCAGCGCGCCGAACGCAACCTGGCCGACACCGAGTACCTGGCCCGCGAGGTCGTGGCCCTGCGCCTGGCGATGCGGGACATGGCGTCGAAGGACTTCATCCGCGCCGAGCTCCGCTCCCTGCTCGAGGAGCTCGACCGCCGCGACGCCGACGAGGCCGGCTACGTGGACGAACACGACAGCTCCACCCGTGGCTGAGGCCGTCCCCACCGACGAACAGCTCGGCACGGCGGTCCTCGCTGCGCTCGGCCGCGTCATCGACCCCGAGATCCGCCGCCCCGTCACGGAGCTCGACATGATCCGTGGTGTCGACGTGCAGCCAGGAGGCGCGGTGCGCGTCGACCTGCAGCTCACGATCGTGGGGTGCCCCGCCGCCGACACCATCGAGCGCGAGGTCCGCGTCGCCGCTGGGTCCGTCCCGGGGGTCGTCGCAGTCGACGTCGACGTGTCCGTGATGGACCCGGCCACTCGTGCCGCGCTGACCGAGCGGCTGCGCGCCGGCCGTCCCAAGGGCGTCCAGTTCACCGCGGACTCGCTCACGCGCGTCATCGCCGTCACGAGCGGCAAGGGTGGCGTCGGCAAGTCCACCGTCACCGTGAACCTCGCCGTCGCGCTCGCCCGCCGGGGCCTGCGGGTCGGGGTCGTCGACGTCGACGTGCACGGCTTCAGTGTCCCCGGCCTGATGGGTCTGACCGACGAGCACGGGGTCGCACCCCGCCCGACCCGCGTGGACAGCATGATCCTGCCGCCGGTGGCGCACGACGTGAAGGTCGTGTCGATCGGCATGTTCGTCGACGACGTGTCGACCGCGGTGTCGTGGCGCGGACCGATGCTGCACCGCACCGTGAACCAGTTCCTCACCGACGTGTTCTTCGGCGACCTGGACGTCCTGCTGCTCGACCTGCCGCCGGGCACCGGCGACGTCGCGATCTCGGTGGGGCAGCTGTTGCCGCACGCCGAGGTCCTGGTCGTCACGACCCCGCAGGCCGCTGCGGCCGACGTCGCCGAGCGCAGCGGGATCGTCGCCCGGCAGACCGGGCAGCGGGTCATCGGCGTGGTCGAGAACATGGCGGGGCTCGTGCAGCCCGACGGCTCGGTGCTGCACCTGTTCGGCGAGGGTGGTGGCGCCGAGACCGCCACACGGCTGTCCCGCGGGCAGGACGCCCCCGTCCCGGTGCTCGGCAGCGTGCCGCTGTCCGTGCCGCTGCGCGAGGGCGGCGACGCAGGCGTGCCCGTGGTGCTCGGTGCCCCCGAGGACCCGTCCGCCGTGGCCCTGACGGCGATCGCCGACCGGATCACCACGATGGGACGCGGGCTCGCCGGCCGCAAGCTCGGGTTGTCGCTGTCCTAGGCTCGAGGTCATGAGCACCGATCACGTCGATGTCGACTGGGACCACGCACGCGCCACCAACCGCGCGAACTGGGACGACCGGGTGCCGATCCACGAGGGCGCCTACGCGATCGACGCCCTCGCCGACCCCGGCCACCGTTCCGACGTCGTCCGCGAGGACCTGCCGGCCCTGACGCCCTGGTTGCCGACCGGCTCGCTCGCAGGCCTCGACGTCTGTCACCTGCAGTGCCACATCGGTACCGACACGGTGTCACTCGCCCGCGAGGGTGCCCGACTGACCGGCGTCGACTTCTCCCCCGCCGCCCTCGCCTCGGCCGCCGGACTCGCGTCACGCCTCGGGCTCGACGTCACCTGGGTCGAGACCGACGTCCTCGATGCCCGGGCCGCCGTCACCGGTGACTTCGACGTCGTGTACACGAGCATCGGCACGATCTGCTGGCTCCCCGACCTCGACCGCTGGGCTGCGCAGGTCGCCGGCCTGCTCCGCCCCGGCGGGGTGTTCTTCATCCGCGACGGCCACCCGGCGCTGTACGCCCTCGACGAGGACGCCGACGAGCTCGTCACCCGGTACCGGTACTTCCCGGACGGCACCGCGCAGCAGTGGGACGACGCCGGCACCTACGTCGGTGACGGGACCGTGGCGAACACCCGGACCTTCGAGTGGCCGCACCCGCTGTCCGAGATCGTGAACGCCCTGCTCGGTGCCGGGCTGCGGCTCCGACGGCTCGACGAGGGCCGGACCCTGCCGTGGCGCTTCAGCACCCGCATGGTCGAGACCGACACCGGCTCGTGGGCCTGGCCGGAACACGACCGCGACCGGATGCCGACCACCTACACGATCGTCGCCACCCGCGACTGACGACGCGACCCCCAGACGGACTGGAGGCCCGGTGCCAGCTGGCACCGGGCCTCCAGTCCGTCACGTGGGGACGTGACGGGCGTCAGGTCGCCTCGGCGTCGAAGGGTGCCGGTTCACCGGCGGCCAGGGGCACGACGGGAGCCGTCGCGCGCACCTTCGAGGCCGTGACCTGCGCGGTCTGGACGGCTGCGGCACTCGTGCCGGAGTCGAGGAGTGCGTCTCGGATGATGCGGCGCGGGTCGTACTGGCGCGGGTCGAGCTTCTGCCACTCGATGTCGTCGAACTCGGGGCCCATCTCGTCGCGCATCCGCTCCTTCGCGGTGTCGGCGAACCGACGGACGGCCTTGACGAACTCGGCCAGCTTCTGGGCGTACATCGGCAGGCGCTGCGGCCCGAGCAAGAGGACGCCGATGACCCCGATGATCAGGATCTTGTCGAGCGGGATGTCCACGCGAGCGAGCCTAACGCGTGCTGCTGCGTTGCACCTCTAGAGTTGTCTCCCGAACGGAGTGTGCGTGTCAGAGAAAGAGTCGAACTGGAAGTTCGCCGAGGACATCGTCTCGGAGACCGAGGCGATCGCCCGTGCTCGTGAGCACTCCCTGGAACTCGGGGTCGAAGCGATCTCGCCCGCGATCGGTGCACAGATCGGGGTCATCGCCGCAGCCTCGCGAGCCACGAGCATCATCGAGATCGGCACCGGCCTCGGCGTCTCCGGCCTGTACCTGCTCGCCGGTGCCCCGAACGCAACCCTGACCACGATCGACGTCGAGGTCGACCACCAGCAGTTCGCCCGCGACGCCTACATCAGCGCCGGCACCGCTCCCGCACGGATCCGGCTCATCCCCGGTCGGGCGAACCAGGTGCTCCCCCGCATGAACGAGGCCTCGTACGACGTCGTCCTCGTCGACGCCGACCCCGAGCACGTGATCGAGTACGTCGAGCACGGGCTGCGCCTCGCGCGCCTGGGCGGCACCGTCCTGGTGCCGCACGCCCTGTGGCGCGGACGCGTGGCCGACCCGGTGAAGCGCGACCGTGCCACCACGGACTTCCGGCTGCTCCTGACCGAGGTGTCGACCTCAGGTGCGGTGCGCAGCGCGCTGTCGCCTGCCGGTGACGGGCTGCTGCAGTTGACGAAGGTCACCAACTAGCGCTCAGAGGTACCGGCGGACGTCCACCGCGAATCGTGGAGCACCCGCCCGACGGAGGGTGTCGAGGACGTCGGCAACGGTCTGCGGCGGGTCGACGTAGTCCTCGGCGATCTCCCGCAGCACCCGTGTCACGATCCCCGGGAACAGGTCGAGCTGGTCGAGCAGGAAGTCGTCCGGATGCACGGCCTCGATGTCGAGCGCCGCGAGCGAGGTGCGTGGGAAGTCCCGGAGGTTGAAGGTGACGAGGACGTCGGCACCCGCACGGACTGCCGCTGCCAGCACGTGCCGGTCCTTCGGATCACAGGTGAGCCCGGCGATCAGGTCCTCGTGCCCGGTGACGAGCGCATCCGGGAAGTAGGTCCGCATCATCGTCAGGCGGCGATCGATCCCCGCGGCGTCGACCCCGCCGCGGATGGCGTTCCGACGGACTTCGTCGAGCACGCTCTCCGACCACAGGGGGCGGAAGACGCCCTCGTCGGCGAGCCGGAGGAAGAGATCGGAGATGGTGATCCCGTAGATGGCGCAGGCGTCGAAGAAGGCCGGGAACGCCACCGTCAGGTCTCCGTACGCCCGTCGTGCTGCTGGCGCTGCTGCTCGCGTTCGAGCGCCTGCCCGTCCCGTGCCGCCGCGCGCAGGGCTGCCCGACGTCGGATGCGGAAGTGTTCTTGGAAGGACACGAGGTCGCGCAGCAGGACCCGTCGATGGCGCCCACGTCTCTCGAAGGAGATCGACCCGTCCTCGAGGTACTTCACGAGCGTCGGGCGCGAGACACCGAGGAAGTCCGCAGCCTGCTGCGTGGTCATCTGGGTGTCGTTGCGCGCGACCGTGACGCCACTGCCGCTCGCCAGTGCGTCGGCGACCTGCTCGAGCACCTCGAACACCTCGTTCGGGATCGTGCGCACGCGACCGTCCGGGGCACGCAGTTCAGCCGTGCCACCGACGAGAGTGTCTCGATCCATCTCGTGGAGCAGCTGCGCGAGTCCGACGAGGTCTTCCCGGTCGTCGCCCGGGAAGTACGTCCGCGACGACGCGCGCCGGTCAGCGGGGTCGGTGATCGTCATGGGAGCACTCTATTCGAAAGAACCGAAAGCAGGCCAGGGTCAGTCCAGGTGCCGCAGGTACCGCTCCGGGGACTCGAGGAACGCCCGCTGGTTCCGCACCAGGTCGAGTTCACTCCACTCGGTGCGCCGCAGGCCCCACTCGCCGACCTCGTGGATCGTCGCGCCCGGGAACGCGGCGAGCACGGGCGAGTGGGTCGAGAGCACGACCTGGCCGACGCCGCTCTCGACGATCGAGCGCAACAGTGCGATCAGGGTGAGGCACCCAGAGAACGACAGGGCGGACTCCGGCTCGTCGAGGATCCAGAGCCCGGGCCAACGCGCCCGGTCGATGACGAAGTCCAGGAACGCCTCGCCGTGGCTGCGCTCGTGGAACACCGGCTCCGGGCGACTGCGGTTCGGGTGCTCCTCGAGGTAGGTGAAGAAGCCGTGCATGGTCTCAGCACGCAGGAAGAAGCCACCGCGGGGCGCACCGAAGTCACGTCGCAGGGCGATGTGCTGCCACAGGTCCGACTCGGACGGACGGGTCGAGTGGTGTGCCCCGGTCGAGCCGCCTTCCGGGGACATCCCGAACGCGAGCGCGATGGCCTCGATCAGGGTCGACTTGCCGACACCGTTGTCCCCGACGAACACCGTCACCGGGTCCAGGTCGAGGCCCTCGTCGAGCAGCTGCCGGATCGGCGGGAGCGTGGCCGGCCATTCGTCGCGCGGCATCGGGTCCGGGTCGCGGTACTCCTCGACGCGTCGGATGGGCAGGTGGGTCCTCGGCACGGCCCCATCCTGCCGGAGCCGACCGACACCGCGTGTGGACGCCCGCTACCGGCGGGCAGACGGAAGGCCCGGAGCGTACACGCTCCGGGCCTTCCGTTCTGGTGCTTCGACGTACTAGGCCGAGACGACCTCAGCGAGTGCGTCGTGGAGTTCCTTGGCCTCGGCATCGTTGACCGAGACGACCAGGCGGCCTCCACCTTCGAGCGGAACCCGCACGATGATGAGTCGACCCTCCTTAACAGCCTCCATCGGCCCGTCACCGGTCCTCGGCTTCATGGCTGCCATCAGATGTCCCCTTTCGTGCAGTAAATGCTGTCCCATTATCCCGTATGGAGGGGGCAACTGCGAAACCGCCCAGGTTGGGGGTGTCGGATGTGGCGTCCAGATGCTCCGCAGAGCGCGGATCCACGGGCCTCCGGCGCCCCGCATCGATCACGGCGGGGTCCAGTCGTAGCCGTCGATCCACCACGTGTAGTACAGCCAGACCCACTGCAGCCCGACGAACGCGACGACGACGGCCACGCGGTACACCCGCGACCGCGGCAGCGCCACGATGCCGAGCAACGGCGCGATCGGCACGAGGATGCGCCAGGTGCTCGACTGCGGGAAGAACACTGCCAGCAGGTACACCAGGTACGCCACGCCCCAGAGTCGGAGCTCGATGCCGATCCGGCGCGCGGCGGGCATGCACACGAACGCGGCGAACCCGACGAGCACGACGACGAGCAGCACCGTGCCGGCCGGCTGCCCGAACCACCAGCCGAACCCCTGCACCCACGGCGCGAACGGCACGAGTTCCTTCCACCCGATGTACGACGACCGCCAGGCGAGCTCGGTGTCCGTGTAGGCCTTCGGCACGCCGGTGACCGCCCACGCGATGGCCGGCCAGGCCAGACCGACCAGACCCGACACCGTGGCGACCACCGCGGGTGGGACGAGCCGGCGGAGGGTCAGCGGTTCCGACGAGCGCACCCACGCCGGGCGGATCGCCCACGCGGCCACGAAGAGCACCACCAGGAACGCGAAGGCGAGCCCCGTCGGTCGGGTCATGCCGAGCAGGAGCACGACGGGCAGCATCGCCCACCACCGTCGATCCACCATGAGCAGCAGCGCGACGAGCAGCAGGAACAGACCCATCGACTCCGCGTAGGCCACCTGGAACATCGCCGACACCGGTGCGACGCAGAACAGCACCGTGGCGAACGTCGCCCGTACGGGATCGAGGAACCGTCCCATGAGCCTGCGGAACACCAGCGCGGCCCCGAGTCCGGCGAGCAACGACACCGAGACCGCGACGAACTCGAACGATGCTCCGGTGAGCAGCGTGAGCGCGCGCACCAGGAACGGGTACGCGGGCATGAACGCCCACGCGTTCTCGGTCACGTGTCCGGCGGCGTCGACGGGCAGCGTCGACGGGTACCCGCCCGTGGCGATCACGCGGTACCAGGCGCCGTCCCAGATCGACGCGAACGACAGGTAGCCCGGGCTCTGCACGGTGAACGAGTTCGCCGCCTGCACCCGGGCGAAGGCGAGCATCATGGCGCCCGTGACGAGCCGCGCCAGCACGTACACGACCGTGATGCGCACCCACCACGGGACGACCCGGTACCGGGCCCGCCAGCGGTTCCGAGCAGGGGTCCTCCGGGTGGCCCCCGCCGTCGTCAGGCCGTCAGCCACCGACGCAGCCCGGCCTCGACCGCGGTGATCTGCGCGACCGGGACCTGCTCGTCGTCGTGGTGGGCGAAGACCGGCTCGCCGGGGCCGTAGTTGACCGCGGGGACCCCGAGCGCCGAGAAGCGTGCGACGTCGGTCCAGCCGTACTTCGGACGGGGCTCCGGTCCGCCGACGGCCGCGACGAAGTCCTGCGCGAGCGGGGCGTCGAGTCCGGGGCGGGCACCGGCGGCGAGGTCGACGATCGTGACCTCGTACCCGTCGAACAGCTCGCGGATGTGGGCGACGGCTTCGTCGGCCGAGCGCGAGGGGGCGAACCGGTAGTTCACGTGCACCATCGCCTCGTCGGGGATGATGTTGCCCGCGATGCCGCCGCTGATGCCGACCGCGTTCAGGCCTTCGCGGTACTCGAGCCCGTCGACCGTGACGGTGCGGGGCTCGTAGGCGGCCAGGGTGGCCAGGATCGGGGCGGTCTTGTGGATCGCGTTGTCGCCGATCCAGCTCCGGGCGCTGTGCGAACGCTTGCCGAACGTGCGGATCTCGGCACGGAGGTTGCCGTTGCACCCGCCCTCGATCTGCGCCCCGGACGGCTCGCCCAGGATCGCGAAGTCGGCGGTGAGCAGTT
This sequence comes from Curtobacterium sp. MCSS17_006, assembly GCF_003234215.1. Classification (NCBI taxonomy): domain Bacteria; kingdom Bacillati; phylum Actinomycetota; class Actinomycetes; order Micrococcales; family Microbacteriaceae; genus Curtobacterium; species Curtobacterium sp. MCSS17_006. Next base: position 118,329 of record NZ_QKSO01000003.1, read on the forward strand.
CGGGTCGAGTCCGGGCCAGGCGGCCGAGGCCGTTCAGGGCATCGCTGACCTCTTCGTGGTCGTACCAGACCCACGTGACGTCGACCGAGGGGTCGACCAGGTCGTACGCGAGCTTGAGCTGCACCGCGCAGCCGGCCTTCATGTCGACGGTGCCGCGGCCCCAGAGGATCTCGGTGCCGTCCTCGGTGGTCCGGAACTCGGTCGGCAGGTTGTCGTTGAGCGGCACCGTGTCGATGTGACCGGCGATGACGACGCGGCGGTCGCGGCCCAGGTTCGTCCGCGCCACGATCGCGTCGCCGTCGCGGATCACCTCGAGGTGCGGCAGCGGTGCGAGCACGGCCTCGATCGCGTCGGCGAGGGCCTGCTCGTTGCCGGACACCGACTCGATGTCGCAGATGGCACGGGTGATGTCGATGGACGAGGCGGTGAGGTCGAGGTGCTCCGGCATGCGGGCAGCCTACCGGCCGCCCCTCGCACCGCCCCGGCAGTCCGGACGGTCGGGAACCCCACCGACCCAGCAGGCGGGACGGTCGGCGACCGCACCGCCCCGGCAGTCCGGACGGACGGTGCCCGCAGACCGGCTCTCGGTACCCTGGAGCCGTGACCGACACGACTGCCTCCGACCGCCCGACCCACGCCTGGGGCCACGGCCTCGCGACGATCGCCGCCGACGGCACGACGCTCGACACCTGGTACCCGGAGACGCACCTCGGCGCGCTGCCCGCCGACGCCGTGTTCCCCGCCGAGCTGCAGGCGCACGTCGGTGACGACCCCCGCCGCGAGGTCCGGATCGAGGCCGTCACCACCGAGATCACGATCGACGCCGCTCCGACGAGCACCCCGGACGCGTACCTCCGCCTGCACCTGCTGAGCCACCTGCACGTCCGCCCGAACGAGGTCTCCCTCGACGGTGTCTTCGGCCACCTGCCGATCGTCGCGTGGACCAACGCCGGCCCGGTGCACCCCGATTCCCTGACGCGCCTGCGCCCGTCCCTGCAGCGCGCCGGCATCGCCGTGCACGCCATCGACAAGTTCCCGCGCCTGCTCGACTACGTCGTGCCGGACCGCGTCCGCATCGGCGACGCCAACCGCGTCCGCCTCGGCGCACACCTGGCGCCGGGCACCACCGTCATGCACGAGGGCTTCGTGAACTTCAACGCCGGCACCCTCGGTGACGCCATGATCGAGGGCCGCGTCTCGCAGGGCGTCGTCGTCGGCAACGGCACCGACATCGGCGGCGGCGCCTCGATCATGGGCACACTGTCCGGCGGCGGCACCCACCGTGTCTCGCTCGGCGAGCGCGCGCTGCTCGGCGCGAACGCGGGCCTCGGCATCTCGCTCGGTGACGACTCCGTCATCGAGGCCGGTCTCTACGTCACGGCCGGCACGAAGGTGGTGCTCGTCGGCGCGGCACCGAACCCCGACGGCACCCCGAAGACCGTCAAGGCCGCGGAGCTCTCCGGCACCCCGAACATCCTGTTCCGCCGCAACAGCATCAGCGGCGCCGTCGAGGCACTGCAGCGCAAGGGCGAGGGCATCCAGCTGAACACCGCGCTGCACGCGTAGCGCTCGGCCAGCGGTCACGACGCGCCGCCTGCGCGCGCCGAGGGCGCACGAACTGTCGCTCCGGCACCTGCCGGACGACAGTTCGCGACCACTCGGCGGAAGTGAGCGGCGCGTCCCACGATCGCGCACCCACCGACGCACCCGCCTGGAGGCCCGGTGCCGGTCCACGAGACCGGCACCGGGCCTCCAGGCGGTCGCGTCCAGAGCCCCGCGAGCGGTCACAACACGCCGTCCGCGTGCGCCGAGGGCGCACGAACCGTCGGTACGGCGCCCTCCGAACGGCAGTTCTCGACCACTCGGCGGAGGTGAGCGGCGCGTCCCGCCGGACGGCGGCACGCGGCGCACACGCACGAGCGCCCCGCGCCACGGAACCGTGGGGCGGGGCGCTCGGAGTCGCTCAGCGCTCGGGGACGTCGCGCTCGGGCGCACCCACGTAGAGCTGCTGCGGGCGACCGATCTTGTTGAGCGGGTCGTTGTTCAGCTCGCGCCACTGGGCGATCCAGCCCGGCAGACGACCGATGGCGAACAGGACGGTGAACATCCGCGGCGGGAAGCCCATCGCCTTGTAGATGATGCCGGTGTAGAAGTCGACGTTCGGGTAGAGCTTGCGGCTGACGAAGTACTCGTCCTCGAGCGCGATCTGCTCGAGTTCCATCGCGATGTCGAGCAGGTCGTCCTGCACGCCGAGGGACTCGAGGACCTCGTGCGCGGACTCCTTGACGAGCTTCGCGCGCGGGTCGTAGTTCTTGTAGACACGGTGCCCGAAGCCCATGAGCTTGACGCCCTGCTCCTTGTTCTTCACCCGCTCGACGAAGCGCGTGACGGGCTCGCCCGAGTCCTTGATCTGCTGGAGCATCTCGAGCACGGCCTCGTTCGCGCCGCCGTGCAGCGGGCCGTACAGGGCGTTGATGCCGGCCGAGATCGAGGCGAACATGTTCGCCTTCGTCGAGCCGACCATGCGCACCGTCGAGGTCGAGGCGTTCTGCTCGTGGTCCTCGTGCAGGATGAGGAGCCGCTCGAGCGCCTTCGAGAGCACCGGGTTGGGCTTGTAGGTCTCGGCCATGGTGCCGAAGTTCAGCCGCAGGAAGTTGTCGACGAACGACAGCGAGTTGTCCGGGTACAGGAACGCCTGCCCGATGGCCTTCTTGTGGGCGTACGCGGCGATGACCGGGAGCTTGGCGAGGAGCCGGACGGTCTGCAGCTCGACCTTCTCGGGGTCGTCGACGTCCATGTCGTCCTCGTAGTACGTGGACAGGGCGCTCACGGCGCTCGACAGGACGGACATCGGGTGCGCCGAGTGCGGCAGGGCGTCGAACAGGCGGCGGAGGTCTTCGTGCAGCAGGGTGTGCCGACGGATGCGGGCGTCGAACTGCTCGAGCTCGGTGGGGGTCGGCAGCTCGCCGTAGATCAGGAGCCACGCGACCTCGAGGAAGGTGCAGTTGCCGGCGATCTGGTCGATCGGGTACCCGCGGTAGCGCAGGATCCCCTGGTCGCCGTCGATGTAGGTGATCGCGCTCTTCGTCGCACCGGTGTTCACGAACCCGTAGTCGAGCGTGTTCATCCCGGTCTGCTTCTTGAAGGTCGAGATGTCGATCGCGGACGCGCCGTCGACGCTCTGCAGGATCGGGAACTCCGCCGTGCCACCCGGAAACGTCAGCGTCGCGGTCGCGCCCTGCTGTTCGGCGGCGGGACTCACGGGGACGGGCGTGGTGGGCGGTGTGGCCGTCTTCTGAGCGTCATTGGCAGTGTCAGTCACGAGGACAGCCTAATCGCGGCACCTGTCGGTCGTGCACACATCCCAGGTGACGATTTGGTGGTTCCCACGGATTGCGGGCACCACCGGAACCACTTGGGTCCGTGCTACGCGGTGCCGAGGCGACGGCTGCTCGCCAGTCGCTGCGACGCTGCGGCGATGCGTTCGTCGGTCGCCGTGAGGGCCACGCGGACGTGCTCGCCCCCCGCTGCGCCGTAAAACGTGCCCGGTGCGACGAGGATCCCGCGGTCGGCGAGCCAGGCCACGGTGTCGAGTGCGGGTTCGCCACGGGTGGCCCAGAGGTACAGCCCGGCCTCGCTGTGGTCGATCCGGAACCCGGCATCCTCGAGTGCTCGCCGGAGCATGTTCCGTCGCGCTCGGTAGCGGGCCTTCTGCTGCTGCACGTGGGTCTCGTCCTGCAGCGCGACGACCATGGCCTGCTGCACGGGCAGCGGCGGCATGAGCCCGGCGTGCTTCCGGACGGCAAGGACGTCGGCCAGGATCGCGGCGTCACCGGCGACGAAGGCCGCACGGTAGCCCGCGAGGTTCGACTGCTTCGACAGCGAGTAGACGCTCAGCACGCCGTCGAGCGAGTCACCGACCACGCGGGGGTCGAGGATCGTGGGCGTCGGGGTGGTCGCGTACTCCGGGTCCCACCCGAGCTCGGCGTAGCACTCGTCGCCGACGATGACGGCCCCCAGCTCGCGGGCGCGCACCACGGCGGCACGGAGCTCGTCGATCGTCAGCACGCGGCCGTCCGGGTTGCCCGGGGAGTTCAGCCACACGAGCTTCGTGGTGGACGGCCACGCCGCGGGGTCGTCCGACGCGAGGGCTTCGGCGCGGACCAGTGCGGCGCCGAGCTCGTACGTCGGGTACGCGGCGGCCGGGAATACCACGGTGTCACCGGGCCCGATGCCGAGCCAGAGCGCCAGGCCCGCGATGAACTCCTTCGACCCGATCGTCGGCAGCGCGTTCGCCTCGGTCAGGGCGAAGCCGTGCCGACGGCCGTACCAGTCGGCGATGGCATGCCGCAGCGCCGGGGTGCCGGCGACCTGCGGGTAGGCGTGCGCGTCGGTCGCGGTGGCCAGGGCGGTGCGGACGACCTCGGGCGTGGGGTCGACGGGCGATCCGACGCTGAGGTCGACGATGCCGCCCTCGTACGCCGCGGCGCGCTGCTTGAACGGGACGAGCTGGTCCCAGGGGAAGTCGGGGAGGTCGAGCGCCACGAGGGGGTCCGGTCAGCCGCGGACGGGCTCGGCCGCGACGACGGGGTGGTCCTTGTGGATCACGCCGACCTTCGCAGCGCCGCCGGGCGACCCGACCTCGTCGAAGAACTCGACGTTGGCCTTGTAGTAGTCGGCCCACTGGTCGGGCAGGTCGTCCTCGTAGTAGATGGCCTCGACGGGGCAGACCGGCTCACACGCACCGCAGTCGACGCACTCGTCGGGGTGGATGTAGAGCGAGCGGTCACCCTCGTAGATGCAGTCGACCGGGCATTCGTCGATGCAGGCACGGTCCTTGACGTCGACACACGGCTGGGCGATCACGTAGGTCACGGTTCGGGTGCTCCCTTCGACGAGCGGGTTCGAGTCTACTCGCGGCCCGGGGCCGTCCGGGACCGCAGCCCCGACAGGTCCGGCCACGCGAGGACCAGGGCGGCGATGACCGCGGGGGCGAAGGTCCACACGTACCCGGCCGCGTTGGCGAGGACGAGCGGCGAGCTCTCCCCGCCGACCGACACGAGCACCTGCGTCGCGACGAGGATCCCGATGCCGATCGCAGCGACCATCGTCCGCGAGCGGTAGACGAGCCGCACGCCCACGGTCAGGCCGAGCACGATGAGGGTGGTGACGACGAGTCCGACCGGGAACGCGCCGATCGTCTGCTGGTGCGTGACCGTCCCGAGCCCGCCGGCGAGCAGCCCGAGCAGCAGCGAGACGACGACCGCCGCGGCCTTGCCCTGGCCGGACATCTCGGCGTAGGTCTGCGGCGCCGTCGGCTGCGGGGCCGCGTCGTGCCGGAACGCCTCGACCGCCGGGGCGTGCTGCCGGACGCCGTGCGGCATCACCCACGACAGAGCGCTCGGGTCGGCGGGGTCCACGGGGTCGACGGCGACCTGGGAGCGGTACTGCTCGACCGCCGCACGCACCTTGGCCCGGACCGGCAGGACGTCGACCGTGACGTCGGCCTGACCGCTGGCGGGGTCGACGATCATCGAGAACGGGACTTCTTCGGCACGGGCCGCGTACTGCGCCGCGTGGTGCATCCGCACGTGGTCGGGGTGCCCGTAGCCGCCGTCGTCGGCGTAGCTGATCACGGCGTCGGCACCGGTGGAGCGGATGGCGGCACGGACGTCGTCGACGACCTCGCCCAGGTCCGCCGCCGTCAGCGAGTCGGCCGGGGCGTCGTCCGCGGCGGTGGCCCGCCCGTCCGGGGCCCACTGCATGCCGGAGTCGACGTAGCGACGCTCCGGCAGGTCGGTCGGTCGGGCACCGCGCCCGCCGAGCCACAGGTGCTGCGGCCCGCCGAGGGCGGCGAGGGCCGCGGCGATCTCGGTCTCCCGGTGCCGCGCCACCCGCGCGGGGTCGCCGGCCAGCGGGGCCAACTGCTCCGTGAGCATCTCGCCGCGCTCGCCCCGGGTCGCGGTGAGCACGGTCACCTCGGCGCCGCGCTCGAGCAGGGTCGCGATGGTCCCGCCCGACGAGAGCGTCTCGTCGTCGGGGTGGGCGTGCACGATCAGGACGCGCTCGGGGCGCGTGGCAGGGGCCTTCGACATCGTCCCCAAGGGTACGGGACTAGCGGGGCGTGACGATGTAGGTCGCCGTGACGCCGCCGCTGTCCTTGGTCTCCGAGAAGGTCAGGACGACGCGGTAGGCGTCGCTCCGGAACATCCCGAACGCGCTCGACGAGTCCGCACGCTTGGCCGACTCGGTGTACCCGGCGTCGGTGAGCTGCTGGACAGCGGCCTGGAAGTCGTCGACGGAGGCCGCCCGGACCTGCGCGACCCACCCCGAGCCGTTCGGTCCGGCTCCCCCACCGAGCACGGTGCCGTCGACGAGCGGGACGTCGGCCGACGGGAACCCGTCCGGCACCTTGCCGTCGGAGGTCACGTCGGCGCCCTTGAGCGCCGTGTCGAGCGCGCCGTCGATGCCCCCGGCGACCGACGACATGCCGTCCTGGATCGCCTTGCCGTCGATGCCGGCGACCCCGTCGGCGACGTTCGACGCGACGGAGGACCCGAGGTCGGTGGCCTGCTGCACGGCCTGGGTCGAGCAGCCGGTGAGTCCGGCCAGGGCGATGCCGGCAGCGACGGCGGCGATCAGCGGGGTACGGAGGGAACGCATGGCGCGACCGTAACGGACGAGCCGGGAGGCCCGGCGCGAGTTGGCTGTGAACGTGCCGTCCCCGGGGCGGTCACGTGCGCGGCGGGGCCGCCCCGGGCCTCCTTCCCGGCGAACGTGTCAGGCGACGTAGGCGCGCGTCGCCGCGACCAGGGCGTCGACGCCGACCGGGATCGCGGTCTCGGCCTGCGGCGCGTAGAACGGCGAGTGGTTGCTCGGGATCTCCTCGCCGCGGCGGAAACGCTCCGGGTCGGTGATACCCGTGAACCAGTACACGAGCGGCGCTCCGGCGGCGGTGGCGAGCTGGCCGACGTCCTCCGACGCCATGGCGAGCCCGATCTCCAGGTCGCGGGCTCCCGGCACCTCGGCGCGGATGGCCTCGAGCACGGTGGCGGCGGCCTCGGCGTCGTTGACGGTGACCTCGGCGCCCGGCGCGCGCACGATCGTCGGCTCGGACAGGCCTCCGGCCGTGCTCTCGGCCCGGACGATGCGCTCGATCGAGGCGATGATGCGCTGGCGGGTCTCCTCGTTGCGGGCCCGGGTCGAGATCTCGATCACGGCCTCGTCGGGGATGATGTTCGCCCGCGTGCCGGCGTGGAAGCTGCCGACGGTCACGACCCCCGCGTCGCTCGGCGAGACCTCGCGGGCGACGACCGTCTGCAGCCGCACGACGGCCGAGGCCGCGGTGACGACCGGGTCGAGCGAGGCCTGCGGCGCCGAACCGTGCGCCCCACGGCCGTTGAAGGTCACCGTCAGCCGGTCGCTCGACGCCATCACGGGGCCGGTGCCGACCGCGACGATGCCGACCGGTGCGGGTGCGGAGTGCTGCCCGAGCACGACGTCCGGCTTCGGGAACCGCTCGACCAGGCCGTCCTCGACCATCGCGCGGGCGCCGGAGATGACCTCTTCAGCAGGCTGGAAGACGGCGACGACCGTGCCGCGCCAGTCCCCCGTGGTCGCCACCAGGCGCTCGAGCGTGCCGAGCAGCCACGTGACGTGGATGTCGTGGCCGCAGGCGTGCATGGTCGGGACCTCGCGGCCCTCGTCGTCGGTGCCGACGTGCTCGCTGGCGTAGGACAGGCCGGTGCGTTCCTGCACGGGCAGGCCGTCCATGTCGGCGCGGAGCCAGACCACGGGGCCCTCGCCGTTCGACACGACGCCGACGACGCCGGTGCCGCCGACGCCCGTCGTCACCTCGATCCCACCGATCTCGGCGAGCTTCGCAGTGATGACACCGGCGGTGCGGTGCTCCTGGAAGCCGAGCTCCGGGTGGGCGTGCAGGTCCTGGTAGATCGAGAGCAGGTCGAGAGTCACGCTGACCACGGTACAACCGCGAACGGCCCGGCCACCTGTTGCAGGTGACCGGGCCGTCGGACGGAGGACGGGCCTCCGCGGGTGTTGCCGCTGGTGCTTACGCGTCCTGGCGCTTGAGACGCGCGTAGGAGCGCTGGCGAGCCGAAGCGTCCAGCTCGACCTTGCGGATGCGCACGGCGGCGGGGGTGACCTCGACGCACTCGTCCTCACGGGCGAACTCGAGGCACTCCTCCAACGAGAGCTGACGCGACGGCGTCATCGACTCGAACGTGTCGGCGTTGGCCGACCGCATGTTGGTGAGCTTCTTCTCCTTGGTGATGTTCACGTCCATGTCGTCGGCGCGCGAGTTCTCGCCGATGACCATGCCCTCGTAGACCTCTTCGGTCGGGTTGACGAAGAACGACATCCGCTCCTGGAGGTTCGTGATGGCGAACGGCGTCACCACACCGGAGCGGTCGGAGACGATCGAGCCGTTGATGCGGGTCTGGATCGCGCCGGCCCACTCGTCGTAGCCGTGGAAGATCGCGTTGGCGATGCCGGTGCCGCGGGTCTCCGTGAGGAACGACGTGCGGAAGCCGATCAGGCCGCGCGACGGGACGATGAACTCCATGCGCACCCAGCCGGTGCCGTGGTTCGTCATGTTCTCCATGCGGCCCTTGCGAGCGGCCATGAGCTGCGTGATCGCGCCGAGGTACTCCTCCGGCGTGTCGATCGTCATGTGCTCGTACGGCTCCTGCAGCTTGCCGTTCTCGTCACGCTTCGTGACCACCTGCGGCTTGCCGACGGTGAGCTCGAAGCCCTCGCGACGCATCTGCTCGACCAGGATGGCGAGTGCGAGCTCACCACGGCCCTGGACCTCCCACGCGTCGGGGCGGCCGATGTCGAGGACCTTGAGCGAGACGTTGCCGACGAGCTCGCGGTCGAGGCGCTCCTTGACCATGCGGGCGGTCAGCTTGTGGCCCTTGACCTTGCCAACGAGCGGGCTGGTGTTCGTGCCGATCGTCATCGAGATCGCCGGGTCGTCGACCGTGATGGTCGGCAGCGGGCGGACGTCCTCGGGGTCGGTCAGGGTCTCGCCGATGGTGATCGTGTCGAAGCCGGCGACGGCGACGATGTCACCGGGGCCAGCCGACTCGGCCGGGTAGCGGTCGAGCGCCTTCGTGATGAGGAGCTCGGTGATGCGGGCGTTGACGACGGCGCCGTCGTGCTTGACCCACGCGACCGTCTGGCCCTTCTTCATGGTGCCGTGGAAGATGCGCAGGAGCGCCAGGCGACCGAGGAACGGGGAGGCGTCGAGGTTCGTGACGTGCGCCTGCAGCGGGTGCTCGTCGTCGTACTTCGGGGCCGGGACGTGCTGGAGGATCGCTTCGAACAGCGGCTCGAGGTCGTCGTTGTCGGGCAGCTCGCCGTCGTTCGGCTTGTTGCGCGACGCGGCACCGTTGCGACCCGAGGCGTAGACCACCGGGACGTCGAGGATCGCGTCGAGGTCGAGGTCGTCGACCTCGTCCGACAGGTCGGAGGCGAGGCCGAGGAGCAGGTCCTGGGACTCGGAGACGACCTCGTCGATGCGGGAGTCGGGCCGGTCCGTCTTGTTGACGAGCAGGATCACCGGGAGCTTCGCGGCGAGCGCCTTGCGCAGCACGAAGCGGGTCTGGGGCAGGGGACCTTCGGAGGCGTCGACGAGCAGCACGACACCGTCGACCATGGAGAGGCCGCGCTCGACCTCACCACCGAAGTCGGCGTGGCCGGGCGTGTCGATCACGTTGATGGTGATGGGGCCGTCCGCGCCGAACTCGGTCGCGTGCTTGCCGTTGTAGAGCACCGACGTGTTCTTCGCGAGGATCGTGATGCCCTTCTCGCGCTCGAGGTCGTTCGAGTCCATCATGCGGTCTTCGCCCTCGAAGTGGGCGTCGAACGAGTTGGTCTGCGTGAGCATCGCGTCGACGAGGGTGGTCTTGCCGTGGTCGACGTGTGCCACGATGGCGACGTTGCGCAGGTCGGACCGGGTGGCGAGCGCCATACAGGACATCCTTCAATTTCTGGGAGAGTGTCGGGCCAGTGTTTTCACAGCACCGCACCCGTGGGCAGAACGCCCGACACGCCAGTCTACCGGTAGTTCGCAAGCGACAGGAGTACAGCGCATGAGCCGTCGGCGAACGTGGGTCGAGATCACCATCGTCCTGCTGCTCTCGCTCGGTGCCAGCGCCCTCTACTCGATCCTGCAGATCATCGACGACCTGTCCCAGACGACCCCGCTCGGCGAGCAGTCGACGGCGCTGAACACCTCGTCGACGACGGTGCAGTACGTCGACCTCGCCCGGCAGCTCCTCGGCATCGCGGTGGACCTGGCCCCGGTCGCGCTCGTCTGCTACCTGCTGTGGAGCACGTCGCGACCACACCTCGGCCGGCTCGGGATCGACCGGTTCCGGGCGAAGCCGGACCTGGGCGGCCCGGCACTCATCGCCCTGTGCATCGGGATCCCGGGGCTCGCGCTGTACTTCGCGGGGCGGGCGCTCGGCATCACGGTCGCGGTCGACCCCGCCGCGCTCAACTCGTACTGGTGGACGGTCCCGGTCCTGCTGCTCTCCGCGATCCGCTCGGGCCTGCAGGAAGAGGTGATCGTGATCGGGTACCTCTACGCCCGACTCGGCGACCTGGGCTGGGGCCGCTGGCAGATGATCCTGTCGACCGCCCTGCTGCGCGGCAGCTACCACTTGTACCAGGGGTTCGGGGCGTTCATCGGCAACGCGGTGATGGGCGTCGTGTTCGGCTGGATCTACACGAGGTGGGGCCGACTCCTGCCGCTCGTCATCACGCACGCCCTGCTCGACGCCGTGGTCTTCGTCGGGTACCCCTGGGTGGCGCACGCGTTCCCGCAGTTGTTCTCGTAGGCAGCTGCGCGCCGCTGGCAGCTCGCGCACGCGCCGCTGGCCGTTCAGCGCGTCGCGGGCGCATCCACAGCCCCCGCTCAGCGCGCCGAGGGGCAACCACCGCCGGGCCGCCCTACCGTGAGACGCATGAGCATCCCCGCGATCGGCGAGTCCGCCCCGTCGTTCACCCTGCCGGGGATGGTCGTGCGCGGCGGCGTCCGCTCCGACGACGAGTACGACCTGTCCGCCCAGATCGGCCGCACCGTGGTGCTGGCCTTCTACCCGGGCGACGCGACGGCGGTCTGCACGGCCCAGCTCTGCAGCTACCAGGCCGAACTCGACGAGTTCACCGACCTCGGCGCCACCGTGTGGGGCATCAGTCCGCAGGCACTCGACTCGCACGAGGGGTTCGCCCGCGGGTCCTCGCTCGCGTTCCCACTGCTCAGCGACACCGCGGGCTCGGTGATCCGCGCCTACGGGGTGCAGGCCCCCGGCATCGGTCTGCGTCGGTCGGTCTTCGTGATCGGCCCAGACGGCGTGGTCCGGTGGCGGCACGTCGGTCTGGTCGGCCTGCGGTTCCCGAAGGCCGAGACGATCCGCGAACAGATCGAACTGCTCGTTTCCTAGCCCCCGGCGTGGGATTCCCCTGAACGCGTCGCGATGGGGTATTGACACCCCAACTGGGGGCGACGACCATTGACGGCACGAGGGTCCGTCCAGGATCTGCCTCCCCGGGGAATCGGGTCGTCCGGAGATACGCGCCGGTGTGTCACACCCGCTCCCCGGGCGTCTCCGGGGAGGCATCTCGTACCCTCGTCCGGTGCCCTCCACCATCGTCGCCCCCGGCCTGCGCGCCCTCGCCGTCGTCCTCTGGGTCGTGGCCGTCGTGCTCGTCCCACTGGCGCTGCTCGGCGGCGGCGCCCCCTGGCTCGTGCCGATCCCGAGCATCGCCGTCGCGTTCGTCGCCTGGGCTGCGCTCTGGCGTCCCCGGATCGAGCTGACGCCGGAGCACCTGCGCATCGTGGACGTCCGGCGGACCAGCACCTACACCTGGTCCCGCATCAGCGAGGTGCGCACGAAGTACGGCATCGAGGTGGTCACCAGCGAGGGCGTCCGCCGCGTCTGGATCGCGACCCGCCCGACGGCGCGTCTCGCCGCGCACACCGGTGACCAGCCGGGAGGCCCGGATCGCCTGGACGTCGACGCTGCGGCCGCGCGGATGCTGGCCCACGTGCCCGCCCCGGCCGAGCAGGACGGCCCGCCCCCGTCGACCGTGACGGCTGCGCCGATCACGCACCGCACCCACGGCTGGACGATCCTGGCGATGGTCGTCCTCGGGGTCGCGGCGTCGCTGGCGGCGGCACGGTTCTAGCGGTCACGACGCAGAACGACACCCCCGACGTCGTGCGACGTCGAGGGTGTCGTTCGTGAACGGTGTCGTTCGTGAACGCGGTGCCGACTACTTCGTGTAGCCGACGTCCTGCCACTTGACCGAGGACTGCTGGAACTGCGCCGGACCGTAGTTCACCAGGTCCTTGCGCACACCCCAGGCGTACGGCTCGGCGAACAGCGGGATGGTGCCGGCGACCGCGACGATCTTCTTGTCGATGGCCTGCGCGTCCTTGATGCGGGCATCCGGGTCGAGCTCGCCGTTCGCCTTGTCCCACGCGGCACCGAGCGAGTCGTCCGTCACGCCGGAGTAGTTCTGGCCGGCGTCGGCGGGGTAGTAGATCGACTTCAGCGACGAGATCGGGAACGGCGTGCCCTGCCACGCGAAGTACGTGGCGTCGAAGTCACGCGTCGTCGTGGTGATGTACTTCGTGAAGAAGTCGTCGGTGGGCACGGTGTCGATGGTCACCTTGAAGCCGGCGAGCTTGGTCTGCTGCTGCACGAGCTGCGCGACGTTCGCCGAGTTCGGGTTGTCCGACGGGATCACGAAGCGGACGTCGAGTTCCTTGCCGCCCTTGGTCGCGTAGCCGTCCGAACCGATCTTCCAGCCGGCGTCCTCGAGCTTCGACTTCGCCTTGTCGGTGCTGTAGCCGTAGACGCTCGACACGTCGTCCTGGTAGCCCTCCTGACCGGGGAGGTACGTGAGGTTGTTGAGCACGTCGCCCGGGCTCTTCACCGGCGACAGGATCGCCTGGGCGATCACCTTGCGGTTGATCGCCTGCGCGAACGCCTGGCGCACGTCCTGGTCCTTGAAGACGTCCGAGGTGCCGTTCAGCGTGATCTGGCGCTGCGTGGTGCCGAGCGAGCGCTCGATCTTCGAGTCGGAGCGCGAGTTCGCCGTCTTGAGGTTGTCGGCGCTGCCGTTCAGGTTGAAGGCGTCGAGCTCCTTGTTGCCGTACGCCTGGGCGACGCCGTCACGCGAGACCGTCTTGAAGACGATCGTGTCGAGCTTGCCCGGGTCACCCCACCACTTGGAGTTCTTCTCGAAGGTCACGACGCCACCGTTGGTGTCGAAGGACTTCAGGATGTACGGACCACCGGAGACGTAGGTCTTGCCGTCGGCGGCGTACGGCGCCTTGGCCCAGGCCTTGTTGAAGTGGTCCGGGGTGTCGACGGCCCAGTACGGGTAGATGGCGGTCAGGACGCTCGCCCAGTCGGCGTTGGTCTTCGAGAACGTCATGATGACGTCACGCTCGTCGGAGCCCTGCTTGACCGAGTCCACGTCCTCCCACACGTTGGTGGCGAGGGGCGCGAAGGCCTTGTTCGTGCCGTTCAGGGCCTTCCAGTTCGCGATGACGTCCTTCGCGCTGATCGGGGTGCCGTCCGACCACACTGCCTTCGGGTTGATCTTGATCTCGACGGTCTGGGGCGAGTCCTTGGTCAGCTCGACGGACGTCGCGTAGTCCTTGTTCGCCTCCCACTCGCCGTTCTCCTTGAACTGGATGAAGCCCGGCAGGTAGGTCTGCGAGATCGTCGTGTCGTCGACGGTCCCCGAGTCCAGGTTGGCCAGCTGCCAGTTCGCCGGAGCGGTGTCGATCGGCAGGGTGATCGACCCGCCGTCCTTGACGTCGGCGCGGTCCGCGACGGTCCAGCCGGTCGACTTCAGCGACGACTCGGCGACCGCGGAGTTGTCGCCGCCCGCTTCTCCGCCGCCGGAGCAGCCTGCCAGCACGACGGCAGCTGCCGCAGCGGTGGCCAGGACGGCGATGCCCTTGATCCTCTTTCGCATGGCGAGGATTCCCTTTCGTTGTGGTTCGCGCAGATCGCGCTGGACCGCGGCGGCCCCCGCCGTCGCGCCTGTTGGTTGAGAACCCTAGCCACATCCGAAGGCGGCACAAGGGTCTGTGCGATGAATCGAAACACGCTCGTAACGAATGTTGCATAGCGTCACTTCCGTTGTCCCACCCAGTCGCTCGAACGGCTAGCCTGTCGCCACCGACAACGCCGTCCGGTCGGACGGCCGCACCCAGAGGTCACGAACCACATGCTCGCCTTCATCGCAAAGCGGATCGTCAACTACATCGTCCTGACGATCGTGGCGACCACGCTCGGGTACATCCTCGCCAGCACGACGCTCAACCCGGCAGCCCGGTTCCTGGGGCGCAACCCGGCCGTGCCGCCGGGCACCATCCAGGCGTCGCTCCGCAAGCTCGGCGCCGATCCGGACACCCCGCTCCTCGTCCGCACCTGGGACTGGTGGGTCGGGCTGGTGACGCACGGCTCGCTGGGCATGAGCACCCGCGGCACCGAGGTGACGGCCGACATCATCGCCCGCTCCGGGACGAGCCTGCGGCTGCTCGTGATCGGCACACTGCTCGGCGCGATCCTCGGGGTGCTCCTCGGCGTCTGGAACGCGGTCCGGCAGTACCGCACCTCCGACCAGGTGTCGACGTACCTGTCGTTCGCTGTGCTCGCCACCCCGACCTTCGTCATCGCGGTCGTGCTGATGATCCTCGCGACCACGCTCAACCAGGGCGTGGGGACGCAGGTGATCCGGTTCACCGGCGAGTACACGCCGGGGGTGACCGGGTTCTTCCCGGTGCTCGGCGACCGGCTCGTGCACCTGTTGTTACCGACGATCTCGCTGACCATCGGCGCCGTCGCCACCTACTCGCGCTACCAGCGCTCGGCGATGCTCGACGTGCTGTCGAACGACTTCATCCGGACCGCACGGTCGAAGGGCCGCACCCGCGGCTCGGCGATCATGCGCCACGGTGTGCGGGTCGCCCTCATCCCGATGTCGACCTTCTTCGCGTACTCGTTCGGACTCATCCTGACCGGCGCGAGCATCACCGAGCTGGTCTTCAGCTGGCACGGCATGGGCGAGTACTTCGTCCAGAGCATCAGCAACAACGACATCAACGCGGCGTCGGGCACGATCCTCTTCACGGCGATCCTCGTGCTCATCGCAGGGACCCTCGCGGACCTGCTGTACGCCGCGCTCGACCCGCGAGTGAGGGTGTGACCCGTGTCTGTTCTCGACCCCACGACCACGACCACCGCCGGTGACCCCGGCGACGGCAACGCCGGGACGCCGGCGCACGTCATCGAGGTGAAGGGCGGCCGCACCCCGCTCTGGCGCAAGGTGTTCGGCACCTGGCGCGCACGCATCGGTGGCAGCGCCCTGCTCCTCATCATCCTCTGGGCGTTCCTCGGCCCGTACCTGTACCACTGGAACGCCGTCGACTCCGACGGGCTGGCGTTCGGCATGCCGCCGAGCGCTGCGCACTGGTTCGGCACGAACGACATCGGCCAGGACATCTACGCGCAGACCCTGGTCGGCCTGCAGAAGTCGCTGCTCATCGGCCTGATCGCCGGACCGGCAGCGACCCTGATCGCCGGCATCGTCGGCGCGATCGCCGGGTACTTCGGCGGCCTCACCGACCGGCTGCTCGTGTGGGTCATCGACCTGCTGCTCGTGATCCCTTCGTTCTACGCGCTCGTGCTGCTCAGCCCGGTGTTCAAGAACCTGACGTGGGTTGCCCTCATCGTCGGCCTCGCGGTGTTCAGCTGGATGGTGATGGCCCGGGTGATCCGCGGTCAGACGATGTCGCTCCGCGAACGCGACTACGTCAAGGCCGCCCGGTTCATGGGCGTCCCGGCGTTCACGATCATCCGTCGGCACATCCTGCCGAACGTGGCGTCGCTGCTCATCATCGACGCCACGCTCGGCGTCGGCGCCGCGATCCTGGCGGAGAGCTCGCTGAGCTTCTTCGGCTTCGGCATCCAGATCCCCGACGTGTCGCTCGGCACCCTGCTCGCCGCCGGCAGCCAGTCCGCCGTCACCCGTCCGTGGCTGTTCGTCCTGCCCGCCGCGACGCTCGTCGCGACCGTGCTCTCGACCAGCCTGCTCGGCGACGCCCTGCGCGACGCCATCGACCCCACCTCCGGAGCCAACCGTGACTGAGCCGCTGCTCACCGTGTCCGACCTGTCGGTCACGTTCAACCCGAAGACCAAGCCCGTCTACGCGGTCCGGGGTGTCGACTACTCGGTGGCCCCCGGTGAGTTCCTCGGCATCGTGGGCGAGTCGGGTTCCGGCAAGTCGGTGTCCTCGATGGCCGTGATGGGCCTGCTGCCGTCGTCCGCCCAGGTGCAGGGCAGCATCCGGTTCGACGGGCAGGAGCTCGTCGGCAGGAACGACCGCGAGATGTCGGCGCTGCGCGGTCGGGACATCGCGATGGTGTTCCAGGACCCGCTGTCCGCCCTGACGCCGGTGTACACGATCGGCCAGCAGATCATCGAGGGCCTGCGCCTGCACGACCGCTCCCTCACTCAGCACGCCGCACGCACCCGCGCCGAGGAACTCCTGCGCATCGTCGGCATCCCGAACCCGGCGCGACGACTCGACGCGTTCCCGCACGAGTTCTCCGGCGGCATGCGCCAGCGCGCGATGATCGCCATCGCCATCGCGAACGACCCGAAGCTGATCATCGCGGACGAGCCGACCACGGCGCTCGACGTGACGATCCAGGCGCAGATCCTCGACGTGCTGCAGACCGCAAAGGACATGACCGGTGCGGCCGTCGTGCTCATCACGCACGACCTCGGCGTCGTCGCCGGCAACGCCGACCGCGTCGCCGTGATGTACGCCGGCCGGATCGTCGAGACGGCGCCGGTGCTCCCCCTGTTCCGCGAGCCGGTGATGCCGTACACGATCGGGCTGCTCCGCTCGATGCCGAACATGACGTCCGCCCGCACCGAGCGGCTCGTCCCGCTCGACGGCCGCCCGCCCCTGCTCACGCAGAAGCCGACCGGCTGCCCCTTCGCCGACCGCTGCCCCGCCGTCCTCGACGCCTGCCGCGAGGGCGAACCCGCCCTCGTCGCACCGTCGGTGCCGCAGAGCGCCGACAACCCGGTCCTGACCGGTGCCGTCCAGACGATCGGCAACGGCACCCTGCTCGACGACCACACCGCCGCGTGCATCCGTCGGGACGAGATCGCCGCGGGCACCCTCGAGCGCTCGGAGATCTTCCCCCGCCCCGAGGACGTCCCCGAGGCAGTGGTCGACCACGGCGACGAGGTCGTGCTCGAGCTGCAGGACGTCGTCAAGACGTTCCCGCTCACTAAGGGCGCGCTGTTCCGCCGGCAGATCGGCGAGGTGCACGCGGTGGACGGCATCTCCCTGACCCTCAAGCGCGGGCAGGTGCTCGGTCTGGTCGGCGAGTCCGGCTGCGGCAAGACGACCACCATCATGGAGATCCTCGAGCTCGCCGGTGCCCAGCACGGCACCATCCGGGTGAACGGCGTCGACACCGCCTCGCTGTCCAAGAAGGACCGTCTGGCACTGCGTCGCGACATCCAGGTCGTGTTCCAGGACCCGATGGCGTCGATCGACCCGCGCCTCGACATCGGCTCGGTGATCGGCGAACCCCTCACCGTGCACGGCGTCGCGAAGGACGAGATCCGCCGACGGGTGCGCGAGGTCCTCGAGCTGGTCGGACTCGAGCCGAGCTACATCGACCGGTACCCGCACGAGTTCTCCGGCGGCCAGCGACAGCGCATCGGCATCGCCCGAGCGCTCATCGTCGAGCCGAAGATCCTGGTGCTCGACGAGCCGGTCTCCGCGCTCGACGTCTCGGTGCAGGCCGGTGTCATCAACCTGCTCGAGGACCTCAAGCACCGCCTCGGGCTGTCCTACCTGTTCGTGGCGCACGACCTGTCCGTCGTCCGGCACATCGCCGACGACGTCGCGGTCATGTACCTCGGCCGCATCGTCGAGTACGGCGACGGCGACGCGGTCTTCTCGGACCCGCAGCACCCGTACACCCGGGCCCTGCTGTCGGCCGTGCCGGTGCCGGACCCGATGGCCGAGGCCGCCCGCGGGCGCATCCTGCTCGACGGTGACCTGCCCTCCCCCACGGAGCGCATCGACGGGTGCCGGTTCCGCACACGATGCCCGCTCTACCAGCTCCTCGACGAGGGCCGCCAGGAGCAGTGCCGCACGATCGACCCGGGTCTCGAGCCCGTGCACGGCCGCGGTGTCGCCTGCATCCAGACCGACCAGGAGCACCTGCTCACCGAGCGGGTCGGCGCGGTCGTCTGACGACGCCGGTCACGCCGTGGACGTGACCAACGGACGGACGGGAGGCCCGGTACCAGCTGGTACCGGGCCTCCCGTCCGTCGTGTGGTCGCGATCGCGAGCCGCGTCAGCCCCCCAGCCACAGGCTGAGCAGCGAGGCGGCGAGCAGCGCCAGCGCCGCTGCGCCGACCGCCAGGGCCGGCACGTCCCAGCCGCGCACGGCGTCGCCGGCGCCGGTGCCGTCGCGGTGCTCGGACCAGCGGTCGAGCAGCACCGTCATCTCGTCGGGCTGTCGCAGGACGGCCCGCTCACCGCGCCGGGCCGGTTTCGGCCGCGGCAGCGACGGCCCGCCCCAGCACTGCACCTTCCGGCCGGCGACCGTCTCGATCACGATCTGCCAGCGGAGCCGGACGTCGGCGACGGCCTGCCACGGCACCACGGTGCGGCGGAGCGGGTTGACCACGGTGACCGCGCGCCCGTCGATGACGATGCACGGGCGGTAGGTCAGGACCCAGAGCGCCCAGACGAGCACGGCGATCGGGCCGGCGGCACGGAGGACGACGTCCCAGCTCCCCCGGAACGCCGCATCGCCGAGCAGGAACAGGCCCAGGACGGCGACGAGGCCGGACGCCACCGCGCCCCCGCGACCAGCGCGGAGGACGACGGGGCGTCCGGCCTCGTTCGTGTCCAGGTGGATCAGCGTCCGAACTCGAACCCGGCGCCGGGGATGGCGGCCAGGAGGTCCTTCGTGTACTGCTCCTTCGGGGCGGCGAAGACCTCGTCGGTCGTCGCCTTCTCGACGATCTGCCCACGGCGCATGACGCACACGTTGTCCGCGACGAGGCGGACGACCGCGAGGTCGTGCGTGATGAACAGGTACGTCAGGCCGAGCTCGGTCTGCAGCTCGGTGAGCAGGTCGAGGATCTGGCCCTGCACGAGCACGTCGAGCGCGGAGACGGCCTCGTCGAGGACGATGACCTCCGGCTTGAGCGCCAGTGCGCGCGCGACGGCGATGCGCTGTCGCTGGCCACCGGACAGCTCGTTCGGGTAGCGGTTCACCATCGACTTCGGCAGCGCGACCTGGTCGAGCAGCTCGAGCACCCGGGCGCGACGCGAGGCCTTGTCGCCCACCTTGTGCGTGGCGAGCGGCTCGGCGATCGTGTTCCCGACGTTGTACATCGGGTCCAGGGAGCCGTACGGGTCCTGGAACACCGGCTGCACGCGGCGGCGGAAGTCGAAGAGGTCCTTGCCCTTCAGCGCGCCGATGTCGATTCCGTCGAACTGCACGGTGCCGCTCGTGATGCTCTCGAGCTGCAGCACCAGCTTGGCGACGGTCGACTTGCCCGAACCGGACTCGCCGACGAGCGCCGTGGTGGTGCCCTTCTGGATCGAGAACGACACGTCGTCGACGGCCTTGAGCTCGCGGGTGGCGAGGCTCTTGCCGCGCAGCTTGTAGACCTTCTCGAGGTTCTTCACCACGATGAGGTCCTCGGCCGGACGGTGCTCGCGCTCCTGGGCCCGGGCGATCAGCTCGGCGTCGTCGTTGCCGGCGTCGGCGATGTCGACGCGTGCGTGCTGCACCTTCGACTGGATGCGACGGCTGGCCAGCGACGGGGCCGCCGCGACGAGCCGCTGCGTGTACGGGTGCTGCGGGTTGGCCAGGATCTCCTTCGAGGGACCGGCCTCGACGACCTGGCCCTTGTACATCACGACGAGCTTCTCGGCACGCTCGGCGGCGAGGCCGAGGTCGTGCGTGATGAACAGCACCGAGGTGCCGAAGTCGCGGGTCAGGCTCTCGAGGTGGTCGAGGATGACGCGCTGGACGGTGACGTCGAGCGCACTCGTCGGCTCGTCGGCGATGAGCAGCTGCGGGCGGCTCGACAGACCGATGCCGATGAGCACGCGCTGGCGCATGCCGCCGGAGAACTCGTGCGGGTACTGCTTCAGGCGGGTCGAGGCGTCGCCGAGGCCGGCCTCCTGCAGGACCTCGACAGCACGGTCACGGACGGCCTTCTTGCCGGTCGCCATGCCGTTCGCACGGATCGCTTCTTCGACCTGGAAGCCGATCGACCACAGCGGGTTGAGGTTCGACATCGGGTCCTGGGGGACGTAGCCGATCTCCTTCCCGCGGATCTCCGACATCTCCTTGTCGCTCAGCCCGACGAGCTCGCGCCCGTTGAACTTGATCGAGCCACCGGTGACCTCACCGGTGCCGGGGAGCAGCTTGATGATCGCCTGGGCGCTCGTCGACTTGCCCGAACCGGACTCGCCGACGATGGCCAGCCGCTCGCCCTGCTCGAGGGTGAGGTTGACGCCGCGGACGGCCTGCACGAGGCCGCTCTGGGTCTTGAAGCCGACCTGCAGGTCGGTGATCTCGAGCAGCGGGGCGCCGGAACCGCCGGTGCGGCTGCTGTTCGTCTGGGTCAGTGTCTCGCTCATCGGCGGGCCCTCGCCTTCGGGTCGAGCGCGTCGCGCACCACGTCACCGAGGAGCAGGAACGCGAGCACGGTGATGGACAGGGCTGCCGACGGCCAGAAGATCGTCGACGGGTTCGTGCGGATCGACGTCTGGGCGGTGCCGATGTCGAGGCCCCAGCTCAGGGCCGACGGCGGCAGACCGATGCCGAGGAACGACAGCGTCGCCTCGGCGACGATGAAGGTGCCGAGCGACACGGTCGCGACCACGATGACCGGAGCCAGCGAGTTCGGGATGACGTGGCGCACGAGCGTCCGGAACCGGTTGACACCCAGGGCCGCCGACGCCATGACGTAGTCGGCCTGCTTGGCGCTCAGCACGGCGCCACGCATGATGCGGGCGATCTGCGGCCACGCGAACGCGGCGAGGACGAGCGCGACGGTGATCGCGTTCCGCGCGGGGATGACCGACATGATCACGATCGCACCGAGGACGGTGGGGATCGAGAAGAAGATGTCACCGATGCGGGACACGATCGTGTCGAGCCAGCCGCCGTAGAAGCCGGCCAGGGAACCGATCACGATGCCGACGATCGACACCAGGATCGTCGCGACGATGCCGACGATGAGCGAGTTCTGGGCGCCCCAGATCACGCGGGCGTAGACGTCCGAGCCCTGACGCGTGAAGCCGAGGATGTGCCCGGCCTCGGGTCCGCCGTCGCTGTTGTCGAGGTTCGACGCGCGCGGGTCGACGTGGGCGAAGAGCCCCGGGAAGACCGCGACGACGATGATCAGCAGGATCAGGATCGAGGAGATCCAGAACGTCGGGCGGGTCCGCATGGACTCCCAGGCGTCGGTCCACAGGGAACGGGTCTTCTCGTCCTCGTTGACCTGGTCGACCGCCTGCAGGGGGGTTTCTTCGAGCGGGGCGACGTAGTGCGTCGCCGAGCGGGGTGCGGCGTTACTTGGCATAGCGGATCCTCGGGTCCAGGACGGCGTAGAGCAGGTCCACCAGGAGGTTGGCGAGCATGAAGATGATGACCATCACGGCGACGAAGGAGACCACCGTCGGGCCTTCGCCGAGCTTGACGGCGCGGAACACCGTGCCGCCGACACCGTTGATGTTGAAGATGCCCTCGGTCACGATCGCGCCGACCATCAGGTTGCCGATGTCGACACCCAGGTAGGTCACCACGGGGATGAGCGAGTTCCGGAAGATGTGCACGCCGACGACACGACGACGGGGCAGCCCCTTGGCCGTGGCGGTGCGCACGAAGTCGGCGCTCATGTTCTCGGCGACGCTGGCCCGGGTCAGACGCACGATGTACGCGAACGAGACCGAGGCGAGGACGATCGCCGGCAGGACGAGTTCACTCCACGGCGCCTCGCCGGACACCGTGACCCGGAACAGCCCGAGCTTGATGCCGAAGACGTACTGCAGCACGAACCCGACGACGAAGGTCGGCACCGAGATGAGCAGGAGCGACACGACGAGCGCGGTGGCGTCGAACAGCTTGCCCTTGCGCAGACCCGCGATGACGCCGACGACGATGCCGGCGACGGCCTCGAACACGAGCGCGAGGATCGCCAGGCGCGCGGTGATCGGGAAGGCCGATGCGAGCTGCTGGCTGACCGGCAGACCCGAGTAGGTCACGCCGAGGTCGCCGCGGAACACGCCGCCGATCCAGAGCAGGTACTGCACGATGAACGGCTTGTCGAGGTTGTACTGCTGACGCAGCGTCTCGATGACCTGCGGCGACGGCTGCCGGTCGCCGAACAGCGCGGCGATCGGGTCGCCGGGCAGCGAGAAGACCAGGAAGTAGATGAGGAACGTGGCCCCGAAGAACACGGGGATGAGTTGCAGGAGGCGCTTGCCGAGGTACCAGAGCATCAGATCACTGCCCGGTCCGGAGCGATGTCGATCAGGTTCATTGTGGTGAGGGGTGGACGGTCCGAGGGTCGGCACGGATGTCCGGTGCGGGAGGGCGCCCGCTGTGTGGGGGTGTTGCCACCGTGGTACGGGGGTTCGGGGACCTGTGCGGTCCCCGAACCCCCGTCCGGTGATCGCGAAGCAGGATACCTGCTCGCGCTTCGGTCTCTAGGAGACCTGGATCAGTTCTTGACCTCGATGTCGTAGTACAGCGGCACCGAGTTCCAGCCGAACTTGACGTTCGACACGTTGTCCGCGTTCCAGACACCGGTCACGTTGGAGTACCAGAGCGGGATCTCGGGCAGGTCCTCGAACAGGAGTTCCTGTGCCTGGTCGAAGGACTTGTTGCCCTCTTCGACGGTTGCAGCCGAACGGCCCTTGGCGAGCAGCTCGTTGTACTCCTTGGAGTCGTACCGCGAGTAGTTGTTCGACGAGCCCTCACCCATGGTCGGGCCGAGGAAGTTGTACAGCGACGGGTAGTCGGCCTGCCAACCGGTGCGGCTGCCGCCCGTGAGCTTGTCGTTCGTCTGGAGGTCCAGGGCTTCCTGGAACGTCGGGATCGCGTTGCCCTCGGCCTTGATGCCGAGCGTGTTCGAGATCGAGTTCGTGACCGCGGTCACCCAGGCCTCGTGGCCACCATCGGCGTTGTACGTGATGGTGAGCGTGTCGTCGTACTTCGAGATCTTGTCGGCCTCGGCCCAGAGCTTCTTGGCCTCGGACTCGTCGTAGTCCAGGACGTCCGAACCGTCGAGGTCGTCGTTCCAGCCGGCGATCACCGGGGAGGTGAAGTCCTTGGCCGGGGTGCGGGTGCCGTCGAAGATCTTGTCGGTGATCTGCTTGCGGTTGATCGCCATCGAGACGGCCTCGCGACGCAGCTTGCCCTCTTCACCCTTCCAGTGGTCGAGGTAGTAGGGCAGGTAGATCGCCTGGAAGATCGCGGCGGGCTGGTTGACGTTCGAGTCCGGGAAGTCGGACTTGTAGGTCTTGAACGCGCTGTCCGGCACGGCGTCGAGGACGTCGAGGTTGCCGCCCTGGGCGTCGGAGTACGCGGTGTCCTGCGAGGCGTAGAACGTGATCGTGAGACCACCGTTCTTCGGCTTGCGCTTGCCCTCGTAGTCCTTGTTGGTGACGAGCTTGATGGACTGGTTGTGGGTCCAGGCCTTCTTGCCGTCGAGCTTGTACGGACCGTTGCCGATCGGGTTCTCACCGAAGGCCTTGGTGTCGTCGTAGAACGCCGACGGGAGCGGCACGAACGCCGAGTAGCCGAGCGACAGCGGGAAGTCGGACTGCGCCGACTTCAGCGTGACGGTGAACTCGTCGTCGTCCACGACCTTGAGGCCGGTGAGCTCGGAGTCCTTGTCGGCGTTGTAGCCCTCGATGTTCTCGAAGAAGTAGCTGGCGCCCTGGGCGTTCGACTTCTGGGCTGCCCAGTTCCACGCCTTGGTGAACGACTCGGCCGTGACCTTCTCGCCGTTGGTGAAGGTGTAGCCGGTGTTCAGCGTGATGTCGAACGTCTTCGAGTCATCGGTGTCGATGCTCTTGGCGACCTCGTTGACCGGCTTGCCGTCGGCGTCGTACGAGACGAGGCCCTCGAAGAGCGAGTCGATGATCTTGCCGCCACCGGTCTCGGTGGTGTTCGACGGGATCAGCGGGTTCTGGGGTTCGCTGCCGTTGGTGGTGACGATCCCGGACGCGTTCGCCGAGCCCGAGCCACCCCCGTCGGAGCTGTTGCTGGAGCAGGCGGTCAGGGCGAGTGCTGTGGCCCCGAGCACGGCGAGGGCGGAAAGCCCGGCGCGCTTCTTGATCAAGGTTCCTCCTGGTGCATGGGACGCGCAAGGGCACAGCGGTGTCGCCCGGGCGCGTTTGACCTTTGCAGCGTAGGCAAGGTGAACAGCGGCGTCCAAACCCAGGGGCGAACGGTTACACGCCGGTAACCAACTTGCACGATCCTTGCGACAAGATGCAACATTCGCGCGCGTGCCAGTGAAGGGTGCGTTTTTGTTGCATCCGCATGAAATCCATTGCACTCCGTCACACTTCTGTGCAAGTCGGGGGACGGCCGAGCATCGCTCAGGGGTACGGCTCGGGGGCTGCGTCGAGCGGTCAGGACATGCCGTGGGTGGCGCGCCGAGTGGTCACGAACTGTCGGTGGGAGCGGGTCCGGACGACGGTTCGTGACCGCTCGGCGGAACTGAGCGGGGTGTCGTGACCGCCCGGGACACGACCGTGCCGCGTCGGACCCCGCCCGACCCCGGCCGACCCCGGCCGGACACGACCGTGCCCCGCCCGGAGGACCGGACGGGGCACGAGGCGCTCGGTGACGGAGCGCACGGCGACGACGGGGTGTCGGCGCCGGTCGGGATCAGGCGAACGCCTCGATCGGCGGGCACGCGCACACCAGGTTGCGGTCCCCGTACGCCTGGTCGATGCGGCGCACCGGCGGCCAGTACTTGCGGCCGCTGATGCCCGGCAACGGGTAGACGGCCTGCTCGCGGGTGTAGGCGTGCGCCCACTCCCCCGAGATCACCGACGAGGCGGTGTGCGGCGCGTGCACGAGCGGGTTGTCGTCCGCCGGCCACTCCCCGCGCTCCACCGCCGCTGCCTCGGCCCGGATCGCGAGCATGGCGTCGACGAAGCGGTCGAGCTCGGCGAGGTCCTCGCTCTCGGTCGGTTCGACCATGAGCGTGCCCGCCACCGGGAACGACATCGTCGGCGCGTGGAACCCGTAGTCGACCAGGCGCTTCGCGACGTCGTCCACCGTGATGCCGGTGGTGTCCCGCAGCGGGCGGAGGTCGAGGATGCACTCGTGCGCGACCAGTCCGTCGTCGCCCGTGTACAGCACCGGGAACGCGTCGCGCAGACGGGCAGCGATGTAGTTCGCCCCGAGGACCGCGGCCTCGGTCGCACGGGTGAGGCCCTCGAGCCCCATCATCCGCACGTACGTCCACGTGATCGGCAGGATGCTCGGGCTGCCGTACGGCGCCGCACTGACCGGGCCGCCGGCGTGGGCCAGCCGGTCGTCCGCCTCGGCAGCGGTCGCACCGGAGCGCCGGTCGGCCTGCTGCGCGAACGGGTGACCGGGCAGGAACGGTGCCAGGTGCGCCTTCGCGGCGACGGGGCCCACGCCGGGGCCGCCACCGCCGTGCGGGATGCAGAAGGTCTTGTGCAGGTTGAGGTGCGACACGTCGCCGCCGAAGTCACCGAAGCGGGCGTGGCCGAGCAGCGCGTTGAGGTTCGCGCCGTCGACGTAGACCTGGCCGCCGGCGTCGTGCACGGCGTCGCAGATCTCGCGGATGTCGTGCTCGTAGACGCCGTGGGTGGACGGGTACGTGATCATCAGCGCCGCGAGGGTGTCGGCGTTGGCGGCGACGCGGGCCCGGAGGTCCTCGAGGTCGACGTTGCCGTTCTCGTCGCAGGCCACCACGACGACCTTCATGCCGGCGAGCACGGCGGACGCGGCGTTCGTGCCGTGCGCGCTCGACGGGATCAGGCAGACCGTCCGGTCCTCGTCGCCACGAGCCTGGTGGTACCCACGGATGGCCAGCAGGCCGGCGAGCTCACCCTGGCTGCCGGCGTTCGGCTGCAGGGACACGGTGTCGTAGCCGGTGACCTCGGCGAGCCACGACTCGAGGTCGCCGATCATGTCGAGGTACCCCTCGACGTCCTCGCGCGGTGCGAACGGGTGGATGTTCGCGAACTCCGGCCAGGTCACGGCGGCCATCTCGGTCGCCGCGTTGAGCTTCATCGTGCAGCTGCCGAGCGGGATCATGCCGCGGTCGAGCGCGTAGTCCTTGTCGGACAGGTGCTTGAGGTACCGCATCATGCGGGTCTCGCTGCGGTGTGCGCTGAACACGGGGTGCGTCAGGTAGTCGCTCTCGCGCTGCAGGGCGGCCGGGAGGCCCATGGCCGCGTCGCGCACGGCGGTCTCGGTCGCGGGGACGGTCACGTCCACCGCCCCGAGCACGCCCGCCAGCGCCGCGACGTCGTCGGGCGTGGTCGTCTCGTCGACGGACAGCTGGAACGTGTCGGCGTCCACGACGTGCAGCAGGTAGCCAGCGTCCTGCGCTGCCGCGACGATCGCCTCGGAGCGACCGACGGCCCGCAGGGTGAGCGTGTCGAAGAAGGCGTCGTGCACGACCTCGACCCCGGCGTCACGCGCCACGGCGGCGAGCGCACCGGTGGTCCGCGCGACCCGGCCGGCGATGAACCGCAGGCCCTCGGGCCCGTGGTAGACCGCGTACATCGATGCCATCACGGCGAGCAGGACCTGCGCGGTGCAGATGTTGCTCGTCGCCTTCTCGCGGCGGATGTGCTGCTCGCGGGTCTGCAGGCTGAGGCGGTAGGCCATCTGACCGTCGGCGTCGAAGGACACCCCGACCAGGCGACCGGGGAGCTGGCGCTCGAGGCCGGCGCGCACCGCGAGGTAGCCGGCGTGCGGGCCGCCGAAGCCGAGCGGGACGCCGAAGCGCTGGCTCGTCCCGACGGCCACGTCGGCACCCAGGTCGCCGGGGCTGGCGAGCAGGGTCATCGCGAGCAGGTCGGCCGCGACGACGGCGATGCCGCCACCGGCGTGGACCCGCTCGATGACGGACGACGGGTCGACGATGCGGCCCGAGGCGCCCGGGTACTGCAGGATGACGCCGAACGCGCCGTCGAGCTGGTCGTCGCTCGGGCCGGCGGCAGCGTCGAACGCGCGCAGTGTGATGCCCACGGCGTCGGCACGGTGGTCGAGCAGTGCACGGGTCTGCGGCAGCAGGTCGGCGTCGACGAGGAACGCGTCGCCCTTGACCTTGGACGCACGGCGGGCGAGGAGCATGCCCTCGACCACTGCGGTGCCCTCGTCGAGCATCGAGGCGCCGGCGGTGGCCATGCCGGTCAGGTCGGACACCATCGTCTGGAAGTTGATGAGTGCTTCGAGGCGGCCCTGCGAGATCTCCGGCTGGTAGGGCGTGTACGCCGTGTACCAGCTCGGGTTCTCGAGCACGTTGCGCTGGATCACCGCGGGCGTGTGGGTGCCGTGGTAGCCGAGGCCGATCATGGCGCGCCGGACGGTGTTGCGGCCGGCCTTGGCGCGGAGTTCGGCGAGCGCCTCGGTCTCGCCGACGGCGGCCGGGATCACCGAGTCGGCGACGGGGCCGACGTGGATGGACTCCGGGATCGCCGCACGGACCAGGGCGTCGAGCGACGGCTGCCCGACGACGTCGAGCATGGCCTGCTGGTCGGCCGGGGTGGTGCCGATGTGGCGGTCGGCGAAGGACGTCTGGAGGTTCTCGAACGCGGTCATGCGATGGAGGCCCGGTACGCCTCGTGGTCCATCAGGTCCTCGGGGAACGAGGTGCCGTCGACCTTGATCTTCACGAGCCAGCCGGCACCGAACGGGTCCTGGTTGACGGTGTCGGGGGTGTCGACGACGGCGTCGTTGATCTCGACGACCTCGCCCTCGATCGGGGCGAAGAGCTCGCCGACGCTCTTGGTCGACTCGATCTCGCCGATCTGGTCGCCGGCGGTGGTGGCCGTGCCGACGGCGGGGAGCTCGACGTAGACGACGTCACCGAGCTGCTCGGCGGCGTGGTCGGTGATGCCGACGGTGACGGTGTCGCCCTCGACGAGCAGCCACTCGTGGTCGGCCGTGTACTGGAGTGCGGTCTGGTCGGTCATGGGGTCAGCCTTTCGAGGCGCGGCGGTAGAAGGGGAACGCGGAGACCGTGCTGGGGACGGCAGTCCCGCGGACGTCGATGTGGAGGACCTGTGCCCCGTCCGACACGGCGGCGAGCGCGGCCGGGTCGACGAAGGCCATCGCGACGGGGTGTCCGAGCGTCGGCGAGAGCGCGCCCGAGGTCACGGTGCCGACGACCGTGCCGTCGAGCACGACGTCGTAGCCGGCGCGGGGAGCACGGCGGCCCTCGGTCACCAGACCGACGAGCACCCGGGCGTCCGCGGACGGGGTGGCGCCGGCCGCGCCGACGAAGTCGCCGTCCTTGGCGACGACGCGGCCGAGGCCGGCCTGGGCCGGACGGACGTCGGTGCCGAGCTCGTGCCCGTAGAGGGGCATGCCGGCCTCGAGTCGCAGGGTGTCGCGCGCGGCGAGCCCGGCGGGGACGACGCCGCGGTCGGCACCGGCCTCGAGCAGGGCGTCCCAGAGCACCGGGGCGGTGTCCGGGTCCGTGTAGACCTCGAAGCCGTCCTCGCCGGTGTACCCGGTCCGGGCGACGAGCACGTCGGCACCGTCGAACAGCGCGTGCAGCACGCGGTAGTAGCCGAGTTCGTCGAGCGGGGTCTCGGGCTGCAGGCGGTCGGCGACGACGAGCGCGTCGAGCGTGCCGGCAGCCGCGGGGCCCTGGATCGCGACGAGGGCCGTCGTGTCGGAGTCGTCGGAGACCTCGACGTCGAAGCCGTCGGCCCGGGCGGTGAGCGCGGTGACGGCCACGTCGCGGTTGGACGCGTTCGCGACGACGAGGAAGACGTCGTCGTCGGTCCGGTACACGACGAGGTCGTCGAGGATCCCGCCGTCCTCGGCGAGCAGCAGCGAGTACTTGGCGCGGCCGATGGGCATCGTGCCGAAGGAGCCGGCGAGCGCGTGGTCGAGGAAGGCGACGGCATCGCTGCCGGTCACCCCGATCTCGGCCATGTGCGACAGGTCGAAGACGCCGGCGGCCTGGCGCACGGCGTGGTGCTCGGCGAGGTCCGACGAGTAGCGCACGGGCATGCGGTACCCGGCGAAGTCGGTGAAGGTCGCACCGGCGGCCTCGTGCACGGCTTCGAGCGGCGACGAACGCTGACCCGGCGTGGGCAGTGGGGACGGACTCATGGCGGAGTTCTCCTGGCATCGGCAGGGCCCGGCGACGATCGCCGGGTGGAACTCCCCCTCTGTCATGGGCCTGAGAGTTTCACCGCGGCCCGTGAGGTCCGGCGGCTTTCACCGTGGGCGAGACGACCGAGCGTCTGCTTTTCAGAGTGGCCTGTCCGCTGCGGTGTGGGACCTGAGAGATTGACGGGGGGATTGCTCCTTCGGTGCCGTGCGTGCGCCCGAGGGCACGACGTACCCGAGGGCACGATGTACCCAGAGGCACGACGTACCCGGAGGTACGTGCACGGCGTCTCCCGCGACGGATGAACGGCCGGTGTGTTCAGTTGTCCGCGACGAGCATACCGAGGCCGCGTTTCGAGCGTGTGTCGCAAGCGGGCCTTCGACATCTCGTAGAATGCGGGGATGGCCGGACAACGATCGCGCCCCCGCGGGCAGCTGGAGCAGGCGGTGCTCGATGCCCTCCGCTCCGCCGACGCCGGGCTCCCCGCGCGCCAGGTGCTCGACGCGTTCCCGGAACCCCGCCCCGCGCTGACGACCGTCCTCACCGTGCTCGACCGACTCGGCCGCAAGGGCCAGGTGGAACGGGAGCAGCACGACGACGCTCCCCTGACATTCCGCGCCGTGCACAGTCGTGACGAGCAGACCGCGTCGCTGATGTCGAGCGCACTGGCCGCGTCGTCCGACCGCGAGGCCGCACTGCTGCAGTTCACCGGCTCGCTCGCCTCGGACGACCTCGAGGCCCTGCGCCGCGCCCTCGACGCCCGCGCCCGCTCCTGACCGGCCGCACACCGTGGTCGTCGCCGGCATCGCGCTCATCGTCCTCGCACTCGCGGTGGTGGTGTTCGCGCCCCGGATCCTGACCCGTTCCGCCTGGACGATCGACCTGCCCCGCACCGCGCTGGTCTGCTGGTCGGTCGCTGTCCTGCTCGGCGTCGTCGGCTTCGTGGCCGGCATCACCCTCGTGGTGCTCGCCGACCGTCCGGTCACCGAGCTGTTCGGCGGGGACGGCTCCCCCACGCACGGCTTCAACGTCGGCGTCGCGCTCCTCGCGGTCGTCGCGTTCGTCGTCGCGGTCCGGGTGCGCCCCGGCCCGGAACACGAGGCCGTCCGGCAGGCGATGCGTTCCGGCGTCGCCCCGCACCGCGAGATCGACGGCACCCCCGTCGCCGTCGTCGAGGCCGACCACGCACTGGCGTGCGCCGTGCCGGGTCGGAGCGGTGGCGTCCTCGTCAGCACCGGCTTGGCAGACCGGTTGCGCACCGACGAGCTGGAGGCCGTGGTCGCCCACGAACGCGCCCACCTGACCCAGCACCACGCGGCTGCGGTCGCGGTCGCGGAATCGATCGAGCGTGCGGTCCCGTGGGTGCCTGGTGCGCGCGCCATGGCGCGGTCGACGCGTGTGCTCGTGGAGTTCGCCGCGGACGACGCGGCGGCCCGTCGCGTCGGACGCGACGCCCTGCGCCGGGCGGTGCTGGTGGCGGACGGCAGCAGCGCGCTCGGGGCGATCCGCGCCTCCAGGCTGTCGTAGCGCCCCTGTCGGAGGCGAGGCATAGGGTGATCGCACCGTGAAGCCACTGACCGAAGCCGACATCCGATCGTCGTTCGTGAACGCCACCCCCGACGAACTCGCACAGCTGCCCATCCCGGGCCTGCACGAGACGCTCTGGGACGAACGCGAGTTCCTGGGCTGGCGCGACCCGCAGGCCGCCCGCCGCGGGTACATCGTGTCCTGGATCGACGAGCGCCCCGTGGGCATCGTCGTCCGGTCCGCCGGTGGCTCGCTGCGCCCCGGCATCGCAGCGATGTGCTCGTTCTGCCACTCGCCGCAGCCCGCGACCCAGGTCCGGCTGTTCTCTGCAGCGCGTGCCGGCGAGTCAGGGCGCAACGGCAACACGATCGGCACGTACATCTGCGAAGACCTCGGGTGCCCGATGCTCATCCGCACCGCGCCCCCGCACCTGAACCCGCCCGCGACCATCGCGATGCGTGGCGCCTCCCTGCTGCAGCGCGTGCAGAACTTCACCGCGGACATCACCAAGACGGCGTGAGCCGGTTCGGCACCGCCCGCTGGGCCGTGGTCGAGGAACTCGGCGACGGCCGGTGGCGGCTGACGCTGCGGGACGAGGCCGACGACGAACTCGGCGCGTTCGGTCTGGGCGTCGAGGGGCCGTGGGACCCCGACGTCGAGCCGCACGTCGGGTTCGTGCTCGTGCAGCTCGGCTTGACGCTGCGCGGAGCTCGGCCGTGGCACATCGACGAACTCGGTGACCACCGGGCGCCCGTCCTGTCGCTGGGCTGAGCGAGGACGCCCGACCGGCGTTCGCTCGCGCAGCCGGTCCGCTCGGTCAGTCCGCGGCGACGAAGTTGCGCAGGATCTCGCGGTCGTCGTCGGCGCGCATCGCCCAGGCGAGCTCGCTGCGGTGGTCGCTGCCCTCGAGCGGCAGGAGTGCCACCGTGTCGGGTGCAGCGAGCGCGGCGCTCTCCGGCGCCACCGTGACACCGAGGCCGACCCCGACCAGGTGCAGCACGGTCGCCCAGGTCGTGGCCTCCTGCACGATGACAGGCAGCCGGCCACCGGCGGTGACCGGCGCGAGGTTGCGCTCGGTCGCCAAGGCCCCCGCGACCGCAGGGAAGAACACGAACGGCTCGTCGACCAGCTCCGTGCCGCGGATGCGATCCCGATCTGCCAACCGGTGGCCGCGCGGCACAGCGGCGACGAAGGCCTCGGAACGGAACGGCAGCAGCCGCACGGCGGGGTCCGGGTCGGCATCGCGGACGACGGCGAGGTCGAGTTCGCCGCGCACGATCCGTGCCAACAGGGTCGACGAGTACCCCTCGGTCAGTTCGACCCGGACCAGGGGGTAGCGCTCCCGGAACGCCTGCACACGTTCGATCGGGCCGAGGGGCAGCGCGGAGACGACGAACCCGACGTCGAGCCGACCGACCTCGCCCCGCCCGACCCGCACCGTCTCGTCGAGGTCCCGTCGCACCTGCCCGAGCAACGACCGCGCACGGCCCTGCAGCACCCGGCCGGCGGCGGTCAGGGCGACGCTGCGGCTGGTCCGGACGAACAGGTCGACGCCGAGCGCGCGTTCGGTCCGCCGGATCTGCTGGGACAGTGCGGGCTGCGCGATCCGCAGCTGCTCGGCCGCGCGGCCGAAGTGCAGCTCGTCGGCGACGGCGAGGAACGCCCGCAGCTGCCTGAGGTCGACGTCCGGTTCTCGATCCATGCACACAGGCTATCGATCAGCTCGAACGAGTATTGGACGTGACTGCATCGTCGATTGAGGATGGATGCATGCCCGAAGCGACCTCCACCGTCACCATCACCGACCTCGCCACCTCCGCGGATGCCGCGGCGTTCCGCACGCTCAACGAGGCCTGGATCACCCGGTACTTCACCCTCGAGGACGAGGACCGCGTGTTCCTCTCCGATCCCGTCGGCCGGGTCGTGGAACGGGGCGGGGCCGTCCTGGTCGCCCGGCTCGACGACCAGGTCGTCGGGTGCATCGGGGTCGTGCCCACCACCCCCGGCGTGTTCGAGCTCGTGAAGATGGCGGTCTCCCCCGACCACCAGGGGCACGGCACCGGGCGGAAGCTCATCGCCGCGGCGCTCGACCGGGCACGCGAGCTCGGCGCCCGCCGCATCGACCTGGAGAGCAACGCGCAGCTCACCAGCGCCGTGCACCTGTACGAGGCGTTCGGGTTCCGGCACCTGCGCGCGGACGAGATCACCCCGAGCCCGTACGTGCGGGCCGATGTGCACATGACCCTCGACCTGCGCTGACGTTCGACCTGCGCCGACGTTCGAACTGCACTGACGGCGGCCCGGTCCCGGTACGCTCGCGGCATGGCGACGTACGAGGTGCAGGCGGTCCGCGAGGCCGGCGCGTGGCAGGTCTTCATCGACGGCTTCATGGTGACCGAGGTGTCCCGGTGGCCGTCCGTCGGGTTCGTGGCCCGCGAGCTCCTCGCGATGGACCGTGACGACGACCTGCGCATCCGCGTCGTCGGCCGCAACCAGTACGTGGCCTGACCCCGGCGGAGCGCGATGACCCGGGCGGTCAGCGAGCCGCGGCGACGAGCTGTTGTGCTCGCTGGTGCGAGACGTGGAGCAGCGGTCCGATCTCACGCACCGTGAGTCCGGACTCGTGCAGGACCAACGCCGCGGCGGCCGTCTCCTTGGCTGCCTCGATGCGTGCGCGCTCGGACTCCTCGCGGAGCGCCACTGCACGGTCCAGGTGCGCCTGCGCCGCTTCGGGCATCGCCACCTCGACGACGAGTTCGAAGGACTCCGGATCGCGGTCGTCGTTCATCAGCGAGAGCCAGTCGCGGGCCATCAGCTCGATCTCTCGTTCGCGCTTCGCCTGGGTCCGGATGACGCCGTCGATCCAGATCACCCAGTACTTCTTGCCGCGCTCCGCGCGCACGGTGTGTCGGCTCATCGTCGCCCATCTCCTCGTCGGTCGCAGTCACGGAGGATGCCGCGCGCCGTCATCTCCTCCACCTCTCGGTGTCTCGGAACGACGACCGTGTTCCGACCGAAGCGGAACAGGTCGTGGCTCCCGCCGTGGCGGTGGAACACGAACTCGACGTCGTTCTCGTCAGCCTTCCGAGCGAGCCGGCGGAGCAACTCCGTGCGCTTCACCGTAGCTGGCCAACCGTGACGAGGCAATCTTGCCTATCTCGATTGGACATGGTCGGATCGGATCTCTGCATGCACCGACCGTGGCGCTCCGCGGAGCACGATCCAGGACACCCAACGTGATCTGTGGACAGATTTCAGCAACGGCGAGTTGTGGAGGACGAGCCTCCCGGCACGCGCCGGTCAGGAGCAGGTCAGGCGACGTGCCAGACCAGTCCCTCCTGCGCGCTCGACGGGTACGCCGAGGCGATCCGGAACACGGCCTCGCGCAGGGTCTCCGGTGAGCACGCCAGGTTGAGCCGGACGAACCCGCGCCCCTCGGACCCGAACCCCAGCCCGGAGTTGAGCGCGACGTACGCGTTCTCGCGCAGCGGCACCGCGGGGTCGTCGCCGAGGCCGATGCCGCGGAAGTCGAGCCACGCCAGGTACCCGGCGCGCGGCCGCGTGTAGACGACCCCGGGCAGGTGCTCGGCGAGGAGCTTGGCGAGCAGCCGGTCGTTCGCCACGATGCGCGCCACGACGTCGTCGAGCCAGTCCGTCGCCAGGGTGAACGCCGCCAGGTTCGCGTGCAGCCCGAGGATGCTCGTGCGGCAGGCGACCTCCTCCCACAGGGTGTCGAGGAGCGCGGCGGTCCTGGGATCGCCGGCGACGATGACCGAGCACTTCACACCGGCGAGGTTCCAGCCCTTGCTCGCCGAGGTCACGCACACGCTCCGGGCACCGAGCGGCTCGGCGACGGCGGCGAACGGGGTGAACTGCACGCCGGGGTGGGTCAGGGGTGCGTGGATCTCGTCGCTGATGACGAGGACGTCGTACTTCGCAGCGAGTTCGGCGATCGCGACGAGGTCGGCCCGGTCGTGCACGAGCCCGACCGGGTTGTGCGGGTTGCAGAGCAGGAAGACGCCGACCCCGCCGGCGAACGCGCGCTCGAGGCCCTCGAGGTCGAGCCGGTACTGCCCCCACTGCTCGAGCAGCGGGACCTCCTCGACCTGACATCGGGCCTCTTGGACGAGCTCGAAGAACGGCGGGTACACCGGCGGCGTGATCGCGACGCGGCCGCCGTCGGGCAGCGCGAGCCGGAGCGACTCGACGATCCCGACACTGACGTCGGTGGCCAGGTGGATCCGCGACGGGTCGATCTGCCAGCCCCAGCGGTCCAGCGCGAACTGCGCGAACGCGGGAGCGAGCGGACCGGGGCCGTCGAGGTACCCGAGGTCGGACTGCGAGACCCGTTCGATCAGGGCCTGCCGGATCGCCGGGGCGACGTCGTGGTCCATCTCGGCGACGAACAGGGGCAGCACGTCGGGCGCGGACCGCGTCCACTTGATGCTCGTCCGGACCCCGCGGAGCGTGCCGACCGGGTCCTGCTCGTCGCTCGCCATGCGTCCCAGCATGCCCCTGCCAGGAGGCCCGGCGCGACTCCCGACGTCATCCCACGTCGTCTTCGGCTGGGCTTGCGGCCGGGGGCCGCCCCGTCGGCCTACTGTCGGCAACATGAGCACGAGCACCGCCGACAAGGCCGTCACCCTCAAGCAGCTGCACGAAGCCCCCGAGATCCTGCGCGTCGTGAACGTGTGGGACGCGATCACCGCCAAGGTCGTCAGCGACCTGCCCGGCACGAAGGCGATCGCCACCGCCGGGCACTCGATCGCCGCCTCGTACGGGTACGAGGACGGCGGGATGTCCCTCGACCTCGCCCTGTCCGGGGCGGCGATCGTCGCCGCAGCCACGGACCTGCCGGTCACCGCCGACCTGGACGACGGCTACGAGGACCCCGCCGAGACGATACGCCGCGCCATCGGTTCCGGCATCGTCGGCGCCAACGTCGAGGACCGGCTGCGTCCCTTCGACGATGCGGTCGCCCGCGTCGCCGCGATCACCGCAGCGGCGCAGGCCGAGGGCGTCGACTTCCAGCTGAACGCCCGCACCGACGCGATCGTGCGGGGCGGCGAGCGCCCGATCGACGAGAGCATCGAGGACGCGATCGCCCGCGGCAAGGCGTTCCTGGACAACGGCGCCGCCCTGGTCTTCGTGCCCGGAGCGATCGAGCGTTCCGTGGTCGAGCGACTCGTGGCCGGTCTGGGCCGCGGCAAGCTCTCGGTCATCGGCCTGCCCGGCGCCCTGCCCGCCGCGGAGTACGAGGCCCTCGGCGTCGCCCGCATCTCCTACGGTCCGCTCACGCAGCGGGTCGCGCTGCGCGCGCTCCGCGACCTGGCGACCGACCTGTACGCCGACGGCGTCGTGCCGGAGGACACCCCGACCCTGAACTGAGCCCAGTGCAGACGGGAGGCCCGGTGCCAGCTGGCACCGGGCCTCCCGTCTGCATGTGGTCGCGTCACGCGACTCGCTCAGCTCAGCCGAGCGCCGGGTACAGCGCGGGCGTGGTGCGCGCGTGCGTCTCCTGCTCGAAGGCGTAGCCGAGGCCGATGACCGTGCTCTCGTCGAACGAGCGGCCGAGGAACTCCAGGTTCACGCCGGCACCGGTGATGGTGTTGTCGTCAGCGGTCGCCTGGCCCATCGGGACGGTGATCGCCGGCATACCGGTGTTCGGGCTGAGCCGCATGTTCGTCGACTGCGTGCCGTACGGCGTGCCCGACGGGTAGACGAGCGCGTCGAGGCCCTGGTCGTCGAGCATCTGCGTCACGAGCTGCTTGCCGGTGGCGAGCTGTGTCGTGTGCGACCCCGTCGGTCCGGCCCACGCCTGGTACTGCGTGTCGGTGATCAGATCGCGCGACTGGTAGGTGCTCTTGCGGCTCGGTACGTACTCACCCGAGGCCAGGATGCCCTGCAGGGAACGTGCGGTGACGTCGGGGTCGAGGTGCTTGGCGACGTACTCGTCCAGGTCCTGCTTGAACTCGTTCGTGCTGCCGCTGCCCTCGGACAGGACCCGGTTGAAGGCCGTCGTCGCGGTGATCGGGACGACGGTGGCACCGGCGGCCTCGAGCTTCGCGACGGAGGCGTCGAACAGGCGCTTCGTCGTGGCGTTCGTCCCGACCATGCTCGTCACGTAGCCGATGCGGGCGCCCTGCAGGGAGTCGGCGTCGAGCGATGACGTGTACGACGTCGGCACCTTGCCGGCCTGCGCACTCGTCGCCGGGTCCGCTGCGTCCACGCCGGTGACGGCGTCGAGCGCGACCGCCGCGTCGGTGACCGAGCGCGTGATCGGGCCGCCGGTGTCCTGCGACAGGGCGAGCGGGATGATCCCGTCACGGCTCGTCAGTCCGACCGTGGGCCGGATGCCGACGAGCTGGTTGTACGTCGACGGCACACGGATCGAGCCGCCGGTGTCGGTGCCGAAGCCGATCCCCGCGAGGTTCGCGGAGATCGCCGCACCGGTGCCGCCGCTCGAGCCACCGGCCGTCTGCGCCGTGTTGTACGGGCTGGCGACCAGGAGCGACGAGCCGGCGGACTGGTTCGACGAGAACTCGGAGACGAAGCCGAAGGCGAACTCGTCGAGACTGGCCTTCGCCAGGATCACGGCGCCGGCGTCGCGCAGGCCGGTGACCATGGCGGCGTCGGTGTCGGTCTGGTTGTCGTCCCAGCAGCCGCAGCCACCGGTGGTCGGCATGTCCTTCGTGTCGTAGTTGTCCTTCACCGCGATCGGCACGCCGAGCAGCATGCTCGTCATCCCGTGCTCGGCGCGCTCGGCGTCCGCGGTCTTCGCGGCGGCCAGGGCGTCGGCGTTGGTGGTGACGATCGAGTTGAGCGGGCGACCGGTCGACGCGGTGTCGACCTTCGCGCGGTCGTAGGCGGCGATGCGGTCGAGGTAGTCCTCGGTGATCGCGACCGACGTGGTGACGCCGGCGTTCATCGCGGCCTGCATGTCGATGGTCGACGCCTCGACGAGCTGGAAGGGGCCGTCGTCGTAGATCATCCGCTGGGACAACCCGGCCAGGTCGGCGACGGTGATGGTGCCGTCGCCGTCGGTGTCCGCGGCGCTGACCGTCGCCCAGTCGGTGCTCGCGGTCGTCGCACCGAGGTGGTCGGTGAGCACGGCGAGGTCGGCCTTCGTCACCTGGTCGTCGCCGGTCAGGTCGAGGTCCGTGTAGTACGGCGCGAGCATGGCGGCGGGGCTGGCGTCGACGGCCGCGGGTGCTGCGGCGGCCGTGATCGCGGGAGTCGCGGCGAGGACGGTGCCGACGAGGGCGATCAGCGAGGCGCCGGCGACGGTGGTGCGCTTCTTGCTGGAGGCCCGCTTCGTGGCGGCCTGCTTCGTGGCGGTCATGCGGAGGCTCCGGTGCGGTCGCGGCGGGCACGACGGGCCCGCAGGGTGATCAGGGTGCCGCCGGCTGCGAGCAGGGCGATGGACGCGGCGATCCACGGCGCGACGTCGGCGCCGGTCCAGGCGAGGTCGCCGCCGGTCGGACGGTCGTCCCCGCCGGCTGCCGCC
The DNA here is from genome assembly GCF_003234215.1 of Curtobacterium sp. MCSS17_006. Taxonomy (NCBI): domain Bacteria; kingdom Bacillati; phylum Actinomycetota; class Actinomycetes; order Micrococcales; family Microbacteriaceae; genus Curtobacterium; species Curtobacterium sp. MCSS17_006. The sequence goes on from NZ_QKSO01000003.1 coordinate 156,830, forward strand.
ACGGCGGTGGCGCCGCTGGTCGGGTCGGTGCCCGGGGCGGTCGGGTCACCGGGGGCAGTGGGTGCATCCGTTCCGCCACCGGCACCGGGCTGTGTGGTCGCTCCCGGGGTCGGCGTGGCCGTCGGGGCGGTGGTCGCGGCCGCGGCGACCACGACGGTGGTGCTCGCCGGGTCGTCGAGGGTCGTCGACGTGCCGTCGGAGCCGACGAGGGTGATGCTCGTGACGTCGAGGTCGACGCTGCCGACCGCGGTCGGGGTCAGCGAGATCGAGGTGGTCAGGTCGCCGTCGAGTGCCGGTGAGGTGCCGAGGCGGGTGTGCACGATCGTCAGGGCGTCGCCGTCCTGCTCGACTGTGTCGAAGCCGCCGTCCGGGCCGGTGACGCTGTCGTCCCGGTACTGCACCGAGTCGGCCTCGAGGGTGATCTCGTACGCGTAGACGTCGGCGGTGTCCGGGATCGTCAGGTCGACGTCGAACGCCGTGCCGACGGTCACGGTGGCCGGGGCGTCGATGGTGGCGGTGGTGGCGGTGGGCGCTGCCTGGGCCGGAGCGGCCGTCAGGACGGCGAGGCCGAACGCCCCGGCGGCGACGAGCGTCGAGGAGACGATCGTCGCGCGTGGGCGCAGCCGTGGTCGGTGCTGCATGGGCGCAGTTCCTTCGGGTGGGGTGGAGGGGTGCTGAGCGGGTACTCAGTGAACCGAAAGCTAACGGGGCGCTGTTTCCGGTTCTGGCCCGGCACGTTTCCGCCCCGTTACGGCTCGTCCCTGCCGCTACTGTCGTGCCATGTCGGTCGATGTCGAAGCCCTGCTCACCCCGCCCTCCCCCGTGGCTGCGCGCGCACTGGACGTCGTGCGGGCATGGTCCGAACCCGCCCTCGTGCACCACTGCCTGCGCTCGTGGGCCTGGGCCGTCCTGCTCGCCCCGACGGTCGACCTCGAACCGGACCCCGAGCTGCTCTTCGTCGCGACGATGCTCCACGACCTCGGCGTGACCCCGTCGTTCGACGCCCACGGGGTGCCCTTCGAGGACGCCGGCGGCGCCGTCGGTTCGGTCTTCGCGCTCGGTGCCGGGTGGGACGCCGTGCGAGCCCGTCGGGTCGGCGAGATCATCGAGCGGCACATGTGGCGGTCCGTCGACCCGGAGCTCGACGCCGAGGGGCACCTGCTCGAGGTGGCGACCTCGCTCGACGTCTCCGGCGTGGGCTTCGACAGTTGGTCGTCGGACGCCTTGCGGGACGTCACGGCCGCGCTGCCCCGCCTGGACTTCTCGGCGTCGTTCGACGGGCTGATCCGCGAGCAGGCCTCGCGCAAGCCGTCGTCCGCGGCCGCTCGCCTCGACGGCTCGGGCAACGTGGTCGCAGGCGGGGAACGCTGGGCAGCCATCCTGGCGTCCTGACGCCCGTTCCGGTCGCTCGCTGGACTTCTCGGCGGGGTGGGCGTATAGTTTCTGGTTGGTGCACTGCAGCGAACCCATCTGACTCGCGCACACCAACCTCTCGACACCGACTCACCCGAGTCGCATTCCACTCGAGACACCGCTCGATCCGAACGGACGAGCTGCACGTTGAAACTCGACGTGCGCGCCCCGCACTCGATGCGTCGCGCTGGACTGAGACGTCCGCCGACACCGAGTCGCCCTGGCGCCGAATGACCAGGAAGTACAGCACCATGACCAGCAACGAACGAATCACCGTGTTCGGGACCGCACTCGCGGCCCCGACGATCACCCCCGACCGCATCGCCGAGTTCCCGGTGCGCGACGACCGCTCGCAGCGCGAGTACCTCGTCCGCATCGCGGCCGACGACCTGGGGACCTTCGTCACCCGGGGCACCCGGCTCGACGCCGTCGGCGAAGCCGGCTGGACCGTCCCGGGCCGCTCCTGGGCGGGCGAGGCCAGCCGAACCCTGCTGCAGGCACAGTCCGTGCAGGCGGGCGAGATGGCCCTCGCGGCCTAGGTCCACCAGCACCACCACGAAGCGCCGCCGAGTTCGCTCGGCGGCGCTTCGTCGTTCCCGAGGCAGCGTGGGTGACTGCGGGCTTCGTGCGAGGTTCCGTGAATCGTGCGAGGCGGCGGTCGTCGCACCGTTCACGGAACCTCGCACCGTTCGTGGCATCGACTCAGTTCAGGCGCTCGAAGACCATCGTGGCCTGCACTCGGTCTCCGCCGCCGAAACCCGTGCTCCCCGAGGAAGCCGTCGTGATCGTGTGCAGCCGGTACCCGAGCGCAGCCTGCGCGTTGATCGCCTTCTCGAGCTCGGTGAGGTTGCCCGAACCGGTCCCGAAGAACTTCTCCTTGAGCACCACCTGCAGCACGACGTAGCTCATGCCGTTCTGTGCCGGACGCGGCTGACCACCCGAAGCGGCTTCCGCCTGGATCCGGCCGATCACTCCACCGGCACCCGACGCGGGCGCCTGCTGCTGCACCTGCTCCGTCCACGCGGAACCGTCCCACCACCGCATGGCGCCGGAGCCGTCGTCGTACCACCCTGCCTGTGCATTCGTCATGCGCTCATCCTGGCGTACGACGAACCACGCCGGCAGATCAGTTGTTGAAGCGGAACTCCACCACGTCGCCGTCCTGCATGACGTAGTCCTTGCCCTCGATGCGAGCCTTGCCGGCAGCGCGGGCCTCAGCGATCGAGCCGGTCTCGACCAGGTCGTCGAACGAGATGACCTCGGCCTTGATGAAGCCCTTCTCGAAGTCGGTGTGGATGACGCCGGCAGCCTGGGGAGCCTTCCACCCCTTGCCGATCGTCCACGCACGGGCTTCCTTCGGACCGGCCGTCAGGTAGGTCTGCAGCCCGAGGGTGTCGAAGCCGATGCGCGCGAGCTGGTCGAGCCCGGACTCGGTCTGCCCGGTCGACTCGAGCAGTTCGGCGGCGTCGGCCGGGTCGAGGTCGATGAGCTCCGACTCGACCTGGGCGTCGAGGAACACGGCCTGCGCCGGGGCGACGAGCGCGGCCAGTTCGGCCTTGCGGGACTCGTCGGTCAGGATCGCCTCGTCGACGTTGAACACGAAGATGAAGGGCTTGGCGCTGAGCAGGCCGAGCTCGGCGATCGGCGAGAGGTCGATCTTGGTGGCGGACAGCAGCGTGCCCTGCTCGAGCGCGGCACGGGCCTCGCGAGCGGTCTCGAGCACGACCGGCTCGGCCTGCTTGAGCTTGAGCATCTTCTCGTACCGCGGGAGCGCCTTGTCGATGGTCTCCATGTCGGCGAGGATCAGCTCGGTGTTGATGACCTCGAGGTCGTCCTTCGGGGAGACCTTGTTCGCGACGTGCACGACGTCGTCGTCGGTGAAGCCGCGGACGACCTGCGCGATGGCGTCGGCCTCGCGGATGTTGGCGAGGAACTTGTTGCCCAGGCCCTCACCCTCGCTCGCGCCCTTGACGATGCCCGCGATGTCGACGAACGACACCGGTGCCGGCACGGTCTTCTCCGAGTGGAAGAGCTCGGCGAGCTGGTCGAGCCGCGAGTCGGGCAGGTTCACCACCCCGACGTTCGGCTCGATCGTCGCGAACGGGTAGTTCGCGGCGAGGACCTGGTTCTTGGTCAGGGCGTTGAACAGGGTCGACTTGCCGACGTTCGGGAGTCCGACGATTCCGATGGTGAGAGCCACGGAAGAAGAGCCTACCGGCGGCGGCCTGTCGGAGCCGACCCGGGCCTCCAGTCCGTCCGTCAGTACAGCGGACGCGGCCCGTCCATCGGGGGCCGCAGGGCCGTGATGCGGCGCTCGACGACGTCGAAGACGTCGGCCTGCAGCCGCTGCGATCGCCGCCAGTCCACCGGCACCTGGAGCGAGTGGTCGGCACGGTCGACGGTCTGGAGGCGCGCAGCAGTCCCCGAGACCCGCTCGGGCCGCCACATGGTGTCGTCTCCACCCCCGATCGCGACGTGCACGTCGGTGGCGGCGGCGAGCGCTGCCGCGACGTCGTCGTGGGTGAGGACCGGCGTCAGCCAGACCCCGGGCACCTCGTGGCGGATCGCCCACGGCAGGGCGAAGCAGCCGAACGACTTCGCGACGACGAGGTCGGGCAGCCGGTCCCCCAGGGCGGCGGCGAGAGCGGTCTCGACGAACCCGACCGGATCGGCACCGGCAGCGTCGTCGACCTGCCATCGTGGCGCGACGACCTCGCAGCCTGCCCCGGCGGCGATCTCGCTCGTCCACCAGAGCAGCGGCGCCTGCTGCCCGTAGCCGGACCCGGCGAGCACCAGGACGAGCGGACGGCGGTCGGTCTCGTTCCCCATGCGCCGACAGTAGCCACACGCAACGCCGAGGGGAACGGAGGGCGATGTCGGAACCCCGTGCGACGATCGGGACCGTGCCGTTGAACTTCACCGCGATCGACTTCGAGACCGCCAACAGCTCGCCCGCCAGCGCCTGCTCCGTCGGGCTCGTGAAGGTCCGCGCCGGCCGGGTCGTCGATCGGGCGTCGTGGTTCATCCGCCCGCCGTTCGGGCACGACGCGTTCCTGGAGTGGAACACGCGGATCCACGGCATCGTCGCCGAGGACGTCACGCACGCCAAGACGTGGGAGCAGCAGTACCCCGACCTGGTGGCCTTCGCCGAGGGTGACGTCCTGGTGGCCCACAACGCCCGCTTCGACATGGGCGTCATCGCCGGTGGGTGCTCCGCGACGGGCATCGACCTGGCCGAGCACCACTCGCTGTGCTCCCTGGCGGTCGCCCGCAAGACCTACACGCTCGACTCGTACCGGCTGCCGGTCGCCGCGATGGCCGCCGGGTTCGAGGGCTTCCAGCACCACGACGCCGCCGCCGACGCCGAGGCCTGCGCCGCGATCGTCGTGCACGCAGCCGGGCACCACGGGGTCGAGACGGTCGAGGCGCTCGGCGCGGTGACCCGGGTGACGATCGCCCCGGTCCGCGCGCGTGCCGAGAAGCCGAAGGCCGCGAACCAGCCGCGGCTGTCGAACCGGCCGATGGTGTTCGCCGACTGAGGGTCTTCGCTGACTGACGGTCTGCGCTGGCTGACGGTGTTCGCCGACTGACGCAACGCCCGCTGCGCGCGGCCGGGGTGTCACATCCCCGGTGGTATTGTCACGACAATGCCGTCGGCACCGACGCCGGTATCTCCGCACGTGTGAAGGACCGCGATGACCAACGAAGGCCAGCTGCCGTCCGACCTGTTCATGGACCTGGACCGGTCGGGTCCCATGCCCCTCTACTTCCAGGTCGCCTCGCGCATCGAGGAGTCGATCCGCTCCGGCGCGATGCCTCCAGGGGCCCGGCTCGAGAACGAGATCGCCCTCGGCGAGCGACTGGGTCTGTCGCGGCCGACGATCCGCCGGGCGATCCAGGACCTCGTCGACAAGGGCCTGCTGGTGCGCCGCCGTGGCATCGGGACCCAGGTCGTGCACGGGCCGGTGACCCGCAAGGTCGAGTTGACGAGCCTGTACGACGACCTGGCGCAGGGTGCGCAGGCTCCGGCGACGAAGCTCCTGCAGCGCAACGACGTCCCCGCGTCCGACGAGGTCGCCGCGGCACTGAGCATCGAGCCCGGCACGACCGTCGCGCACATCCGGCGGGTGCGGTTCGCCGAGGACGTCCCGATGGCGATCCTCGAGAACTACCTGCCGCCGGAGTTCCTCGACCTGACCGACGAGGACCTGCAGGCGTACGGGCTGTACCAGCTGCTGCGCGGCCGCGGCGTGACGATGCGGGTGGCGAAGCAGCGGATCGGCGCCCGTGCGGTCACCGACGAAGAGGCCGGCCTGCTCGAGATCGAGGACGGCGACCCGGTGCTCACGATGAGCCGTACCGCGTACGACGCCTCGGGCCGTGCGGTCGAGTACGGCGTGCACTGCTACCGCCCCGACCGGTACTCGTTCGAGGTCACGCTCGTCGACAAGTAGGTCGCTCGGCGAGAGGTCAGGACACGCTGTCAGCGATGCGCCGAGTGGTCACGAACTGTCGCCCGGACGCCCGGCAACCGACAGTTCGTGACCACTCGGCGGAACTGAGCGGGGTGTCGTGACCGCCTCGCACCCGCACGGCCTCAACCGAGCGCGGGCACCCCGAGCTCACCTGTGACGTACTGGGCACGCCCGAAGCCGAACGACCAGTCCTGCGGCCCGTTCTCGACGTAGCCGATGAAGACGTCCTCGGACGCGACACCGACCGCCGCGAGGGCGTCGTGGATCGCCCGGTACAGCGCCGCCTTCGCCTCGTCGGTCCGCCCGCGCTGCGTGAACACCTGGATGACGATGACACCCTCGGTGCGCTCGAACCCCAGGCCGGCGTCCTCGGCGATGATCTGCTGCGCCGGGTGCTCGGTGATCACCTGGAACCGGTCCCGCACCGGGATCCCGTACACGTCGACGATGGCCTGGTGGATGGCGTCGGCGATGCCACGGACGGCCTCCGGCGAGCGGCCGGTGGCGAGGTCGATACGGACGAGCGGCATGGTGCCTCCTGGTTGCTCGGACTTTGTCCTTACATACTAACAAGACGGCACCGCCACGTGTCTAGAACCTCGGCGTCGGCGCCCCGTACGTCAGCGGTCCGTCGACACGATCGACGTCGTGCCACGCGCCGTCGACCAGCGAGGCCTCTGCCGCCTCGACGATCGACGCGGCAGCCAGCCCGTCGGCGACCGAGGGTGCGAGCTGCTCCCCGCGCCGCACGCTCGCGATGAACTGCGCCGCCTCGATCGTCTTCAGGTCGTCGTAGCCCATCGCGGTCCCGGCGCCGGGCTGGAAGCGACCGAAGTCGCCGTCCCCGGGTGCGACGTAGTGCGTCGCGTACCCGTCGACCTCTTGCCCGTCCAGGTACACCTCGAGCTCGTTGAGGCGCTGGAAGTCCCACCGGACCGAGCCGCGGGTGCCGTAGATCTCGAGCGTGTACTCGGCGTGCGGCCCACGCATGACCCGACTCGAGTCCATCGTGCCGACCGCACCGTCCTCGAACCGGAACAGCAGGGCGGCGTAGTCCTCGTTCTCGACGGCACCGAGCTCGCCGGTGGCCGCCGCACTGCGGTCGACGATGCCGGCACCCGGGCGGGGACGCGACTCGATGAACGTCTCGGCGAGCGCACTGACCGAGGCGATCCGCCCCACCACGTACTGCGCCAGGTCGAGTCCGTGCGACAGCAGGTCGCCGAGCACACCTGATCCGGCTCGCTCACGCTCGAAGCGCCAGGTCAGCGGGGCCGCCGGGTCGGACGAGTAGTCGGCGAGCAACGAGCCGCGCACGTTCGTGATGCGCCCGAGCCGCCCACTGCGGACGAGTTCACGGGCGCGCTCGATCGCCGGGGCGTGCCGGTAGTTGAAGCCGACGCTCGTGATGACGCCGGCCCGCTGCACCGCCTGGTGGATGGAGCGCGAGTCGCTGGCGTACCGGCCCATCGGCTTCTCGATCCAGAACGGCTTGCCCGCCTCGGCCGCGGCGACGGCCATCTCGCGGTGCAGGAAGTTCGGCGAACAGATCGACACGACGTCGACCGCCGGGTCGGCGAGGACCTCGTGGTAGTCGGCGACGGCCCGCTCGTACCCGAGCCGCGTCACCGCCTGGTCACGGGCCGCCTCGATCGGGTCGGCCGCGACGACGAGCCGCGGCTGGACGCCGAGCTCCGGGAAGTGGTCCGGCAACGCTCGGTAGGCACGCGAGTGCAACCGCCCCATCCAGCCGACCGAGATCAGCCCGACGCCGATGCTGTCCATGGAGAACTCCTTCGTTCAGGTGACACGCATTGGAGCGCGACAACGAGCGTAGCCGATGCGGCGGCCTTTGTCAGCACATGACGCAACCGTCTGGAGGCCCGGCGCCGGTCTCGGGGACCGGCACCGGGCCTCCAGGCTGGTGCGTCAGCGCGCGGGGCGCGGGGCGCGACCCGTGGTTGCGACCGCGGATCGCGCCGCGCATCAGACCGCGACTCGGATCGCGTCTCAGATCGCGGGGACGATGATGTCGCGGACCAGGGCGTCGAGCTTCGCGTCGGCGTCCAGGAACTGCCGGAGCGTCGTCACGGTCGCACCGAAGCGGTCGAACTCGTCGATCGTCATGCCGTCCACGTCGTAACCGCGGGCGAACTCCGGCGTCGCGGCCCGGAGCGCCTCGATGACGTGCACGGGGACCTCGTCGTCGATGGCGTGCGGACGGAACGGGAACGCGTTGTCGTTGATGTCCTTCGTCCACTGGAACGGCGGCGACACCACCAGGTCCCCGCCCTGGAACTCCGACCACTGCAGTGCGTTGCGGAACGCGGCGACCAGCACGCGCGACCGGAACCCACGCTCCTGGAAGACGCGGTAGGCGTTCTTCACCGCGGCGACACCGGCCCACTCGAGGATGCCCGGGTCCACCATCACGTGGTCGCGCTTGACGACGGTCTTCAGCCAGTCGTCGAAGCGGCCGGCCATCAGGGTGACGACATGACCGAACTCCTGCTCCGGCAGGCCCTCGGCAGCACGGCGGTCGAGGGCGCGCTCGATGGCCTCGCCCACGGCGACGACCTGCGGCACGGTGAAGGACACCGTGGCGTTGATCGAGACCCCGCGGTAGGCGGCTTCCTCGATCGCGGCGATGCCGACCTTGGTGGCGGGGATCTTCACGATGATGTTCGGCGCGAGCTGCGAGAACCGGACGGCCTGCTCGACGAGCGCGTCGGCGTCGCGGTGGAACCGGGGGTCGGTCTGCATGGACAGTCGACCGTTCCGGCCTCCGGACGCCTCGAACGCGGACAGCAGCTGCGCCGCGGCGGCGATGGAGAGCTCCTCGACGGCCTTCCAGCCGATCCAGGACTCCCCCGCCGTCGGGTGCTCCTCGGCGATCTCGCGGATGCGCGGGACCCAGGTCTCCGGGTCCTGCTGGATGCAGGTGTACGCGATCACCGGGTTGCAGGTCGCACCGACGGCACCGTACTCGTGGATGGCGGTCGACAGTTCGCGCGGGTCGGCGGAGTCGTTCCACAGGGCGGTCGGGGTCTGCTCCGCGGCCTGCAGGGTGACGGGACGGGAGTCGGCGTCGGTGGACGCCTGCGTCTCGAGGGTGGTGGTCATCGGTGGAGTCCCTTCGTGATCGTGTCGAGCTGGAACCGCGACACCGCGTCGGCGTTCTCGTCCTCGGCGAAGACGCTCGAGACGGCGACGGTGTCCTCGCGCGCCGAGAAACCGACCCGGTCGAGTGCTGCCCAGAAGGCGTCGAAGTCGACGTCCGCCTGGCCGACCGGCAGGTGCTGGTGCACGCGGACCGGGTTGCCGGGCGGGTTCGTGATGTAGCGCAGGCCGTGCGAGCGACGGTGGTCGTACGCGTCGGCGACGTGGACCAGCTGCAGCGAGTCACCGGCCGCGTCGATGATCTCGTCCATGTTGCCGCCGTAGTGGAACGTGTGGCAGGCGACGTACACGAAGCCGACGTGCTTCGAGTTCAGGCCGCGGATCACCCGGAGCGCCTCGAGCCCGTCCTCGACGAAGTCGTCGGGGTGGGGATCGATGAGCACACGGATGCCGGCGTCCTCGATGATCGGCAGCAGTTCCTCCATCGACCGGTAGAACTGGTCCTCGGACTCCTCGGCACGCTCGGGGCGGCCGGAGAACTCCGTGTTGATGGTGTCCACGCCGAGGCGCTTCGTGATCTCGATGACCCGCTTCCACTTCCGCACCGCAGCCTGTCGGGCGTCCTCGTCCGGACCCGACCAGCGCAGCACGGGCAGCACGCTCGCCACCTGGACCCCGGCGTCACGGCAGGCCGCGGCGAACGCGTCGACCAGGTCGTCGTCGGCCTTGGGGTGCCGGTAGAAAGGGATGAAGTCCTTGTGCGGGGTGAGCTGCAGGTACTCGTAGCCGAGCTCCGCGACCTTGCGCGGGAACTCGAGCAGCGACAGGTCGTGGTGGAACGGGGTCGGGTCGAGCGCGATCTTCGGCATCGATCAGGCCCCGGCGAGCGCGGCGGTCGCGTCGCTCGTCGCGTCGCTCGTCTCGTCGTAGAACGCCGGCTTCGTGACCGCGTACTCGACCGCTTCGTGCGCGCCGGACTGCTGGGCCCGGACCGCCACCTCGGCGACGACGGATGCGGTGTAGCCGTCCCAGGCACTCGGCCCGTCGATGCCACCGGTCCGGGCAGCGTCGACCCAGCGCTGGACCTCTTCGTCGTAGGCGGCACCGAAGCGCTCCTTGAAGGACGGCGTGACGCCCTGCGAGGTCGCTCCGGCTGCGACGAGCGAGAGCGACGTGTCGCGGCCGATGTACGCGACACCGGACTCGAACACGGCGTCGGTGGTGACCTGGTAGCCGAACTGGGCGTTGACGTTGATCTCGACGATCGCCATCGTGCCGGACTCGGTGGTGAACAGGACGAACTGCGGCTCGGGCAGGTCGGCCGGCGCGAGGGAGTTCTTGCGCGGCTTCTTCACCTCGACGCTCGTGATGGCTTCGCCGGTCAGGAACGGGATGATGTCGATCTCGTGGATCACCGAGTCGTGGATGAGCATCGACTCGCTGAAGTTCGGCGGCGTCGTCGGGTTGCGGTGCGCGTGGTGCAGGGCGAGCAGGGCGCCGTTCGCCCCCGACTCGCGCAGGGCCTTGAGCTCCTGGTACCCGGCGTCGAACCGGCGCATGAAGCCGACCTGGATGACGGGCCGGGCGGCGTGCCGCTGCTCGAGCTCGACGATGCGCAGCGAGTCCTCGGCGCTGGTCGTCAGCGGCTTCTCGCACAGGACGGTGAGGCCGCGCTCGAGCGCGGTCACCAGGATCGGCTCGTGCAGGAAACCCGGCGTCGCGATGATGACGGCGTCGATCTCGGTCTGCTCGAGCGCCTCGTCGAAGGACGCGGCGGTGATCGCGCCGGGCGCCAGGGCGGCTGCCGCAGCGGCACGGGCCTGGTCGGGCTCGACGACGGCGACGACGTCGGCGTTCGAGATCTTGGCGGTGATGCGACGGACGTGGTCGGCGCCCATCATGCCGGCGCCGACGACGGCGACGCGGAGGTTCTGCGTGGTGGTCATGGTGGTGTTCTCCTGGGGGTTGTTGACGCTGCGTGGACGGCGCGTCAGGAGGCGCGGGCGGCCGAGGTCGAGCCGAAGATGTGCTGGAAGGTGCGCTCGGCGATCGGGCCGGGGGCGTCGACGGAGCAGCCGTACATGTCCTGCTCGACGATGCCGAAGATGTCCGGGTTGATCGCGGCGACGGCCTCGATGATCGGGGCGAGCTCCGGGGTGCCGTGCGGCGGCTCGGTCATGATGCCCTGCGACACGGCGGTGGCGAACGGCACGTCGTTCTTGAGCACGTCGAACAGCAGGTCGGTGTCGACCTGCTTGAGGTGCAGGTAGCCGATGCGCTCCGGGTGAGCGGCGATGAGCTTGAGGTTGTCGCCGCCGTAGTAGGCGAAGTGGCCGGTGTCGAGGCAGAGGTTGGTGTACTCGGGGTTCGTGACCTCGAGGAACCGCACGGTCTCCTTGTAGGTGCCGACGTGGCTGTCCGCGTGGGTGTGGAACTGCTGGTGGACGCCGTACTCCTCGAGCAGCGCCTTGCCGAGCTGGTCGTGTCCCTTGCCGAGACGCTCCCACTGCTCGTCGGTGAGCGTGCGCGCCTCGAGCACCTCTTCGGTGGCGTCCGAGCGCCACAGGTCCGGGATCGTCACCAGGTGCTCGGCGCCGAGCTTCGCGGCCAGACCGGCGACCGCGACGGCCTGGTCCCACGCACGCTGGAACTGGTCCTCGCCCTTGTGGAACCCGGTGAAGACCGTGCCGGCCGACAGCTTGAGCCCGCGGGACTCGAGCTCGTCGGACAGCTGCGACGGGTCGGTCGGCAGGTACCCGTACGGCCCGAGCTCGATCCACTCGTACCCGGCGGCGGACGCCTCGTCGAGGAAGCGCTGCCACGGCACCTGCTTCGGGTCGTCCGGGAACCAGACGCCCCACGAGTCCGGGGCGGTGCCGATGCGGATCGAGGCGGGCGCCGCGTCGGTGGCGGGGCTGCCGATGGGGGTGGCGGTGTCGGTCATGACGTCGCTGTCGCTTTCTGTCTCGTGAACGGTTCAGCCGAGCAGCGGACGCTGCGTGGCGACCTGCTGCTCGTACTCGGCGCGGGCGGCCTGGGTGCTGGGGAGGGTGGAGGTCTGCGCGACCGGCACGTCCCACCAGCCGTCGCCCTCGGGGGCGTAGACCAGCGGGTCGGAGTTGATGTGCACCAGGGTGGTGTGGTCGTTCGCCTTCGCCTGACGCAGCGCGGCCTTCAGGTCCTCGATGCTGTCCGGACCGGGCTGCACCTCGATGACGTCGACGCCGTACGAGCGGGCGTTGGCTGCGAGGTCGACGGGCAGGGGCTCGCCGTTCTCGAACGACTCGGTCTCGTCGAGGTACCGGTACTTCGTGCCGAAGCGCTCGGAGCCGACGGTCTCGGACAGGTGCCCGATCGACGCGTACCCGTGGTTCTGGATGAGCACGACGATGATCTTGATGCCCTCGGCCACGGCGGTGACGAGCTCGGTGTGCAGCATCAGGTAGCTGCCGTCGCCGACCATCACGATCGCGTCGCGGTCCGGAGCCCCGCGTCGCACCCCGATGCCACCGGCGATCTCGTAGCCCATGCAGGAGAACGCGTACTCGACGTGGTAGCCGAGCTCGTCGCGCACCCGCCAGAGCTTGTGCAGGTCGCCGGGCAGCGAGCCCGCGGCCTGGATCACGACGTCGCGCGGGTCGGAGACCGACTGCACGGCGCCGATGATCTCGGGCTGGCCGGGCAGGTCCGCGCCGGTCGGCGCGAACGCGCCGTCGACGGCGGCGTCCCACGCCGCCTTCAGCGAGGCGATCTCGGACGCGTAGCCGGGCTCGACGACGTACGCCGTGTCCGAGGTGAGCGACTCGGTCAGGGCGACCAGGGCCTCCCGGGCGTCCGCGATCAGCGGCAGCTGCGAACCGTGCTTGTAGGCGTCGAACGCGGCGACGTTGACGTTGACGAACGTGACGTCCGGGTTCTGGAACGCCGTGCGCGACGCCGTGGTGAAGTCGCTGTAGCGGGTGCCGATCCCGATGACGACGTCGGCCTGGGCGGCGATCGCGTTGGCGGCCGCGGTGCCGGTCGCGCCGATCCCGCCGAGGTACTGCGGGTGGTCCCAGACCAGGGATCCGCCGCCGGCCTGCGACGTGCCGACCGGGATCCCGGTGGCCTCGACGAAGGCGCGGAGCTCGTCGGCGGCGTCGGAGTACAGCACCCCGCCGCCGGCCACGATGACCGGACGCCGGCCGGCGCGGATCGCGGCCACGGCTCGCTCGAGCGGGCCACGCTCGGGCAGCGGACGGCGGATGTGCCATTCGCGCGGCTGCAGGAACGCGACGGGGACGTCGAACTCCTCGGCCTGGACGTCCTCGGGCAGGGCGATCGTCACCGCACCGGTCTCGGCCGGGTCGGTGAGGACCCGCATCGCGGCGAGGGCGATCGAGAACAGCTGCTCCGGACGCTCCACACGGTCGAAGTAGCGCGAGAGCGGACGGAAGGCGTCGGTGACCTGCAACGACGTGTCGTGCGGCAGCTCGATCTGCTGGAGCACCGGGTCGGTGGTGCGCGTGGCGAAGGTGTCCGACGGCAGCAGCAGGGCCGGCAGCCGGTTCGTGGTGGCGAGCGCCGCGGCGGTCAGCATGTTGGCGGCGCCCGGGCCCACCGACGCCGTGGACGCGTAGGTCGCGCGGCGGCGGTGCATGCGGGCGAAGCCGACGGCCTCGTGCACCATCGCCTGCTCGTTGCGGGCCTGGTGGTACGGCAGCAGCCCGGGCTGCTCGACGTGGAGCTGCTTGATGGCCTGACCGACCCCGGCGACGTTGCCGTGCCCGAAGATGCCGAAGATCCCCGGGATGGTGCGTTCGCGGACGTCGCCGTCGACGGTCCACTGGTTGGCAAGGAACTCGACGAGTGCCTGGCCCACGGTCATCTTCCGCGTGGTGGTGGTCACGCCTGCTTCCTTTCGTAGGGCAGTCGTGGGTCGATCGATTCCGATGCCCACGCCTGCCGGACCCACCCGTGGGCGGGGTCGTCGGTGATGTTCCAGACGCGCTCCGGGTCGGGCCCGGCCATCACGTTCAGGTAGTACATGTCGTAGCCCGGAGCGGCGACCGCCGGACCGTGCCAGCCGTACGGCACCAGGGCGACGTCGCCGGTCCGGACCTGCCGGAACTCGTCGATGGCGCGGTCGTCCGAGGCGTACGTGCGGTGCAGGGCGAACGGGTCGGCGGCCTCGGGCGCGATCGACTCGAGCCCACGGGACACCGCCGCCTCGTAGTAGTAGATCTCCTCGAGGTTCGACTCCGAACCGGGCACGTTCGTGTCGTGCTTGTGCGGCGGGTACGACGACCAGTTGCCGGCCGGCGTGATCACTTCGCACACGATGAACTTGACGGCGTCGAGCGCGGCCGGGGTGCCGAAGTTGTGCACCTGGCGGCTCGACTGCCCGGCACCGCGGAGTTCCACGGGCACGTCCGGCCGGGCCACGTAGGTGGTCGGCTTGACGGTGTCGGTGGGGGCTTCCGCGACGGCGAACCGGCCGCTGCCGGTGATGGTGGCCGTGGAGCCCGATCCCAGGTACAGGACGTCGGTGGGGCCGTCGAAGACGCTCCCCCGCCCCTGCAGGGTCTGCTCGCCGTCACCGGCGGCGCCCGAATGGGTCACGTGGAACGACCCGGCGAGCGGCACGACGATGCGCTCCACGGCGTCGGCCGGGAGGCGCAGCTCGCCCCCGTCGGTCAGCGCCCCGGTCCGGAGCCCGGTGTGCGCCCACCCCTCGATGCGACCGTCGACCACGTCGGTCCAGCCCGCCTCGGGCCGGGAGCCCGCCGGGATGAACCACTGGTCGTGCTGGTGCTGTTCGTTCGCCATGCCGCGGGTCAGTTGTTCGACGGGAAGCCGAGGTTGATGCCGCCGTGCGACGGGTCGAGCCAGCGGCTCGTGATCGCCTTCTGGCGGGTGAAGAAGCTCACGCCGTCGGCCCCGTACGCCTTGTGGTCACCGAACAGCGAGTTCTTCCAGCCACCGAACGAGTAGTAGGCGACCGGCACCGGGATCGGGACGTTGATGCCGATCATGCCGACCTGCACGTCGCGCTGGAACCGTCGGGCGGCGCCACCGTCGTTCGTGAAGATGGCGGTGCCGTTGCCGTACGCGCCGGAGTTGATGAGCTCGAGGCCCTCTTCGTAGGTGGCGACCCGCACGACGCTCAACACCGGACCGAAGATCTCCTCGGTGTAGACGCGGCTGGTGGTGGGCACCTGGTCGATCAGCGTCGGGCCCAGCCAGAAGCCGTTCTCGTCGCCGTCGGGTCGGACGGTGCGGCCGTCCACCACAACCACCGCACCGTCCTGCTCTGCGACCTCGATGTACGAGGCGACCTTGTCACGGTGCTGCTTCGTGACGAGCGGGCCCATGTCGCACCCGCGACGACCGTCGCCGATGCGCAGGGTCGCCGCGCGGTCCTTGATCTTCTGGATGAGCTCGTCGGCCACCGGCTCGACGGCGACGACGACCGAGATCGCCATGCAGCGTTCACCCGCCGAACCGAAGCCGGCGTTGATCGCGTTGTCGGCGACCAGGTCGAGGTCGGCGTCCGGCAGGACGAGCATGTGGTTCTTCGCGCCACCGAGGGCCTGCACGCGCTTGCCGTGCTTGGTACCGGTCTCGTAGACGTACTGCGCGATGGGCGTGGAGCCGACGAACGAGATCGACTCGACGTCGTCGCTGGTGAGCAGGCCGTCGACGGACAGCTTGTCGCCGTTGAGGACGTTGAAGACGCCGTCGGGCAGCCCGGCCTCCTTGAACTTCTCGGCGAGCCAGATGGCGGCCGACGGGTCCTTCTCGCTCGGCTTCAGCACGACGGTGTTGCCCGCGGCGATCGCGATCGGCAGGAACCAGAGCGGCACCATCGCCGGGAAGTTGAAGGGGCTGATGATGCCCACGACGCCGAGCGGCTGGCGGATCGAGTAGACGTCGATGCCGGTCGAGACCTGGTCGGAGAACTCGCCCTTCATCAGGCTCGGGATGTTGGTGGCGAGTTCCACGACCTCTTGCCCACGGGCGATCTCGCCCATGGCGTCGTCGATGACCTTGCCGTGCTCGCTCGTGATGATCTCGGCCAGCTCGGCCTTGTCGCGGTTCAGGATCTCGCGGAACGAGAACAGGATCGCCTGGCGCTTGGCCAGCGACAGGTTGCTCCAGCCGGGGAACGCCGCCTTGGCGCTGCCGATGGCCGCCTGGATCTCGGACTCGTCGGCCAGCGCGACCTGCTTGGTCGCGACGCCGAGCGCCGGGTCGTACACGGGGGCGGTGTTGCCCGACGCGGATTCGACGCGCTTGCCGTCGATCCAGTGCCCGACGGTGGTGGTGGTCGTGTCGGTGAGCGTCATGCGTTGCTTCCTTCCGAGATGGACGAGTCCATGGTGGTGGCGCCCGCGAGCCGAGCGGCTGGGTCGTGGGCTTCTGTGGAGAACCCGCCCCGGGCCTCCTGGCTGTGGACGAGACCGGCGGCAACGTCCACGGCGGCGGCGACGTCGCCGTCCGAGGGGTAGAGCAGGGTGCGTCCGACGACCAGGCCGCGGACGCCGGGCAGGGCCAGGGCGTCAGCCCACTTGGCGTACGTCTCCAGCGGGCGCGAAGCCGGGTCACCGCCGAGCAGCAGCGTCGGGAGCGTCGTCGCGGCCATCACGCGCTCCATGTCGTCGACGACGGGGATCTTGAGCCAGCTGTAGGCGCTGGACTCGCCGAGGCCGGCAGCGATGGCCATCGAGGTGATCACGGCGTCGGCCGACAGGTCGTTGACGACCCGGCCGTCCCGCCACTCGGACATGAACGGCTCGAGCATGATCGGCAGCTGGAGCGCCGCGGCCTCGCTGACGGCGCGGGCCGTGGCCTCGAGCGTCGGCGCGGTGCCCGAGTCCTCCAGCGCGATGCGCACCAGCAGCTTGGCGAAGTCGAGCCCGGAGTCCTTGATCGCCTGCGCCGAGTACGCCGTGTACCGGTCGTCCATCTCGAACGTGGCACCGCGGAGTCCGCCGCGGTTCATCGACCCGACGACGACCTTGCCGTCGAGGGCGCCGAGCAGCGCGAGGTCCTCCAGGATGTCTGGGGTGCCGAGCACCCCGTCGACTCCCGGCCGGCCGAGGGCCGTGACGAGCCGCTCGAGCAGGTCGTAGCGGTCCGCCATCGCGGACTCGTCGTCGCGCACCGCCAGCGCACCGCGTGCGGGGTGGTCGGCGGCGACGATGAAGAGCTTGCCGTCGTCGGCGAGCAGGGAGCGCTTGCGGCGGGCGTCGAGCGTGGCACGCACCAGGTCCGGCTGGCCGGCACGGATGTCACGGAGGCGCTGGAAGTCAGCGGGGCTGAGCTCAGGCATGGGTCTTCTCCTCGGTGTGCGTCTCACCCGTGTGCGTCGCACCCGTGTGCGTCGTGCCCTCGGCCGGGTTGTCGGTCAGGAACTGCTCGATCTCGTCGCTCGTCGGCATCGCCGTCGAGCACTCGAACCGCGTCGCGACGATCGCGCCGGCGGCGTTGCAGAACGCCAGGATCCGCTCGAGGCTCCAGCCCTGCAGCAGCCCGTGGGTCAGCGCGCCGCCGAAGCCGTCGCCCGAGCCGAGCCCGTTCACGACGTCGATGTGGTGCGGACGGAACTCGACGAACTCGTCGCGGGTCTTCGCCAGCACGCCCTTCGGCCCCTGCTTGACGATCGCGATCTCGACACCGCGGTCGAGCAGCGCGTCGGCGGCGCGGACCGGGTCGGTCTCACCGACCGCCACCTCGCACTCCTCGCGGTTGCCGACGGCGACGGTGGCGTGCTCGAGGGCGATCGCGACCTCGCGCGTCGCGGCCTCGGGGCTCGACCAGAACATCGACCGGTAGTCCAGGTCCAAGACGGTGTGGGTCTTCGTGCTGTTCTGCGCGGCGGACCGGGCTTCGTACGCGACGTGGTGCGCCTGTCGGCTCGGCTCCTCGCTGAGGCCGGTCACCGTGGTCCAGAAGATCTTCGCGCGCTCGATCTCGTGCAGCGGCAGGGACTTCGCCGTGATCATCAGGTCCGGCGCCTTCGGGGCCCGGTAGAAGTAGAGCGGGAAGTCGTCCGGCGGGAAGATCTCGCAGAAGGCGACGGGGGTGTTCAGCCCCTCCACCGTCTCGACGAACGCGTTCGCGACCCCGTACTCGGGCAGCGTGCGGGCGATGTACCGGCCGAAGGGGTCGTTGCCCGTCCGGGTGATGACCGCGGCGTCCGCGCCGTGTCGAGCAGCGGCGATGGCGACGTTGGTGGCGCTGCCGCCGACGGACTTCGAGAAGGTCGAGACGTCCTCGAGCGGGCCGGTCTGCTGCGGGTAGATGTCGACGCTGACGCGTCCCATCGTGATCACGTCGTAGGCGTGGGGAGCTTGGTTCGTCATGCGACGCGGTGGACCTTCCGTGCGGCTTCATCGGCGGACGATCACGACTGTACACCCTGTTTGCCCTAATGTCATGACATGGATTCCGCGGTCCGTCACGTTGGTCCCGTGGCGCCGGTCACGCTGGTTCTGCGGGGCGCGCCGGAGTGCCGGGAGGCGCGGTGTCGGTGGGTTCTGCCAGGGTCGCGACATGCAGATCCTCGCCCTGGTCATCGGTCTCGTGATCGGCATCGCCGTCGGTGCGGTCGTCGCCTGGTCGCTCGCCCGCTCGCGCGCGGGCGTCGACGCCGCGTCGGCCCGTGCGACGGCCGAGGCACTCCGCGGCCAGCTCGAGGCAGTGCGGCGCGACGCCGAGGAACGCCTCGACGCCCAGGACACGCAGTACCGCCGCCAGGTCGACTCGCTCGAGCGGCGCTCCGCCGAGCTCGAGCACCTGGTGCAGCGCATGCACGGCGTCGACGCGGCACGGAACCAGAACGAGTCCAAGGTGCTCTCCGCGCTCAGCCCCGTGGCGCAGACGCTCGACGTGATGCGCACGAAGATCGCCGAGCTCGAGCAGTCGCGGAGCGAGCAGTACGGCGCGCTGTCGGCGCAGCTCCGGTCGGCCGCCGAGTCGGAAGAGCGCCTGCGCGCCACCGCCGACACCCTGGCCAGCGCCCTGTCGTCGAACAGCACGCGCGGCGTCTGGGGCGAGACGCAGCTGCGCAACGTGGTCGAGGCCGCCGGACTGCTCGAACGCGTCGACTTCGACGTGCAGTCCTCCGTCACCACCGCCGTCGGCTCCGCCCGCCCGGACATGGTCGTGCACCTGCCCGGCGGCAAGACCATCGCCGTCGACGCCAAGGTGCCGTTCAGCGCCTACCTGCAGGCCGCCGAGATCCCGGCGACCGCCACCGGTGCCGAGGCAGCCCGACGCGACCAGCTCGTCGCCCAGCACGTCAAGGCGCTCCGAGCCCACGTCGACGCCCTTGCCGCACGGGAGTACTGGACCGGCTACGACGCCTCCCCCGAGCTCACCGTCGCCTTCATCCCGTCCGAGTCGCTCATCTCGAGCGCCCTCGCCGCCGACCCCGGCCTGCTCGACCACGCCTTCCGCAAGCGCATCGCGCTCGCTTCACCCGTGACCCTGTGGTCCGTGCTCAAGACCGTGGCGTTCTCGTGGCAGCAGGACGTCGTCTCGCAAGAGGCACACGAGCTCTTCAAGGTCTCCCGCGAGCTCTACGGCCGGCTGTCCACGATGGCCGGGCACGTCGACAAGCTCGGCCGCTCGATCCGGGGCTCCGTCGTCGACTACAACCGCTTCGTCGGGTCGCTCGAACGCCAGGTCCTGCCCAGTGCCCGCCGGCTGTCGCTGCTCGACGAGTCGAAGGTCGTCGCGGACCCGTCGTCGATCGAGGACGAGCCGCGGCTGCTCACGGCGCCGGAGCTCGTCGGCGCCGTCGACGAGGACTGAGCCGCTCGCTACGATCGATCGTCATGGGGGAAGCACTGCAGAACCATCCCGGCGACCGCGAGTTCCCCGTCCGTCCACGCTGGCGACACCGGGCGATGGTCGCCAAGGCGCGGAAGCAGACCGGGCGACGACGGGACCGCGCCGCAGCGTGGATCACCATGGCGATCGCGATCGTGGCGTTCTTCGTCGCCCTCGTCGCCGCCACAGCCGGTCCGTACGACGTCCGGGCGCACTTCGGGTACGGCATCCAGGCGGTGTGGCGCTGCTTCCTGATCGCCGTCGTCGTGTGGTTCGTGCTGACCTTCATCACCTCGCTCCGTGACATCGGGCTGCCGGTGCGGGAACAGCGGCGGTACCGGGAGCGCACCGGTGCTCGCGAGCTGCCCGTCCGCCGACTGCAGCAGCTGGCCCTCGCCTCGTTCGGCGACTTCCACGAAGGATGGTGGCCAGCGTCGCTCGCCCCGTACGGTTCGCGGGTGGAGCTCGGCGGCGAGTACCTGCAGGACACCACGCCGTCGCCCTTCGTGACCATCCCCCTGCCCCCGCTGACGTTCCTGCGCCGCGAACTCGACGAGACCTACAAGATCGCCAGCGGGCGGGACGCACAGGCCTTCGCCGTCGACCTGCTCGGCCCGAAGAGCGTGTCGTGGCAGTTCCTCGCGTTGAGCCGATCCGCCGAGGGTGAGACCCGGCTCACCCGGCTGTCCTCACTGCTCGGCACCGACCCGTGGGCAGGGTCGAGCCTGCTCGAACGCCGAGCGGACCGCCCGCCGAAGCTGCTCTGGTCGATGGACGTCAAGAACGCGGTCACCGCCGTCAGAGGTGCGTACGTCGCCGGGCTCCTGAGCGAGGACGACGCGTGGTCGTCGATCGACCTGGTCTCCGATGTCGCCTTCACCCTGTTCGACTCGTGGGACGACTACTTCGACAACCTGCGGGCCGCGTACGCCCTGGTCTACGACGAGCTCAAGACGGTGCAGGAGTTCGATGCCGGGCGGCGTGAGCTCTTCGCCTCGAGCTGGCCGGTGACGCGGTTGCCGTGGCCGGGGTCGCCGGGGGCGCTGCTGCCCCGGACCGTCAGCGACCCGCTGTGGGCGGACGAGGACGACGCGTCGGTCTCCTGACCGCGACCGGACCTTCCTCGGGGCGACGGCTCATGCGTCGGACTACCCGGGGAGCGCGCGGACGGCCTCGGCGTTGCGGGCCCACACATGTTCTTTCGCAACGAGAAGGCCATCGGTCATTCTGCCTGGTCAGCTGACGAATCAGATGAGGGGGTTACCCTCGAGGACCTTCTTCGGTAACGCTTCCCAATCACCAAAATCCGGCGTGTTCGCCCAGTTCGGCTCGACGTCAACTCCGTGGAACTGCTCCAGGTCTTTTGTATGTTTGGAGTGATCGATCCGCGTGCGCTGCCCCTCGCCGTTCGGAGACAGGTGCAATTGATTGGAGAACAGGGGCTTGTTGGCCAGTGCACGTTCCTTCGGTCTGAAGTCATCAGGTTCGGGGAAGATCTTGTAGATCACTTCGCTGAGGAACAGCCGTCCGCCCCACCGGTTCGAATACGTGGCAAGGGTCACATTGCGATTGTTTGCGTCCCAAACGAACACTTGGAAAGCTGGCCCGTCGATGGCAATTCCGCCCCGAGGCGTGACCTCCATGGTCCAGGACGGTACAGCGGATGCGGGATCGATTTCAAAGCCGCCGTCGTCCCGCCTCACGAAGGTGCCGACACTCGGTTCGGCGGGGACCGCAGTGAACCAGTCCATCTGGTCATCCTGATGCTGGTGCCAACGCCCGCGACACTCTTGCTCGCTCAGGAATCCTCTCGGATCCGGCGTCCGGGTGAAGTGATTCCACTTCTGCATGTAGAGGTATCCGTGCTCGATCACGGGTTCCTCAATTGTCCTCGAGTTCTCGGCTCTACCGAATCTGAACATCAATCACCCTCGGCATTGAAAGAAGCACCGCGCAAATGTGCGTCAGCCCGCGCTGGGGGAAAGTTTCTGGGCACATATCGAGCGCCGACGCCATCCACGCTCTCGTCAAGCCGTAGTTCAGTCAATTGAATGCCTCTAGATCATTCACGCTGTCTGCCTCCGCTCGAGCTTAGCCGCACGATCGAGCACCTTGATCAACGGCTTCGGCGCCAGGAACGCTCGTGCCAGCCCTTGAGCGGTGAAGCCGTCTGCACCGACCAACCTGGCCTTCGCTCCGGCACTCAGCATTGCACTGGCGCCAGCCACCGCGTCGTCCACAGAGACCGGATGTGGGTTCGATCGATTCGGTCGCACGGGGAGAGAACGTCGTACGAGCAGTCGGAGCGGTGTCTCTCCAGCCACGGCAGAGTTGAGCAGAGCCGCATCGGCATGAACTGCTGATTGGATGTCGATGAGGGACCCATGCGTAGCGGCCTCGAACACGACCGATACGCCCGCCTCATCATGCTCGAACACCCGATCCTGCTGCAGCATGGCGATGAGCCCGGCTGGTGCGTCCCCCAAGATTCGGGCATAGCTCAGTGGGGTCGCACCAAAGTCGTTGACATGGCACGGATCAGCGCCGGCGTCGAGCAAGACGGCGACCGGATCAAGTCCGCCGTCGCCTGAGTTCGTCACTGCGAGCTGCAGCGGCGTCGTCCCCCAACGGTCCGGTGAGTCCACCTCCGCCCCGAGGGCCAGGAGTGCTCGCATCGCATGCACCGCACCGGTCTGAGCCGCGAAGTGGAGGGGCGTGAGGGCGTCGGCATTGGCGCGTGATGCTGAAGACACTTCGAAGCCTTCCGACGCGATCCTCGTGATCGCCTGCGCATCGTCCGCGATGATCGCATCCCAGAACGCAGAACTGTCCATCGCTGTGCTCATCGGATGATGCTATCCAGGACGTCCACGCCACCCGACTGCAAGCCCAGCTGGTCGGGCCTTCGCTTCTTCCGAGCAGTCTCACGTCTGATGAGATGAGGCTGCCGTCGCCCCCGCGCACTCGCGGAAGACTGAGAAATCGATCCGTTCGACCGGTGACCGTCTCGAGCGCATCGCCCAAGCAATGCAGGAGCCCCGCTACTCGCGCGGCTGAGGCAGGCGCGTCATTCCGCCGAGATGTACCGCGCGGGAACGAGCAAGGCCAGGGTCACCCGGCCGTGGCCCTCCGTGAACTCCACGCCCTCCCGGTGCGCGCGAGCTGCATCAATTCGCAACAGGACGGGAGCGGTGGACTTGCGCCGCCCAGCCTGCATAGCCAACTCGCGATCGGTCGTCAGATGCGCGTACTGGCGCCCCATCGGTAAGAGCCCTTCGCGCAGGATCGACTCAGCCGCAGCGGGGGAAGTTGCATGCCAGAGCACCGGCTGCGGAACGATCGCCGGCTTCACGATGCGCTCGTCCGTCGAGTGCCCGTACTGAGCACGGATCCGGTCGCTTTCGACGGCGAAGCGCTGCTTGTCGGACTCGGCGACCACTCGGCGCAGATCTTCCAACGATGCCTGAATGCCCGACCGCTCCAAAGCGTCGGCAAGATCTGCGAGCGGGACGCTCCCGTCAGCGCCGAGTTCCAGCCCGTACGCACCCGGTTCGTGCCGCAAAGCGTGCGACATCGCCTTGCTGATCGACGTGTCCTTGCGAGGCATGCCTCAGTCCTCTTCCTGCTCCGCGAGCCACGCAGCTCGATGCTCCTCCATCTCCTCCCACCAGACGCCGAAGGACGCCCACTGGCCTCGGTACTCCATCCCAGGCGAAGCGAACGTATGGATTATCAGCACGGGAGGGTCGCCCGAATGGTCGCCACCGTCAAAGCAGAACACATCGTCAGTGTCCTGGTGCTTTGCGAAGGGTACGAGGGAACGGGTCGGGTACTGATTAGCGACAGTTTCAGCCCAGAAGTACAAGTCGTCTTCATACTTACAAAGCCACGACCATGGCGTGATATCCGGTAACTGGTCGGATGCAACCACCAAGAAGAACCGCTCCGGATAAACAAAGAGATCCGGTTGCACCTGACGAATCGCGATCAAACGTTCGTCGGTAGAAATCTCTCGCAAGTCCCTCACCGTGTGACCCCATTGAGACGTGGCAGATCGTTGGAGCCGTTTGGATTGGCGCTTGACCAGCTCTTACCCTGTCCCGCTATACGAACCTCCGCCGCATCGCCCCAGGTGGCCGGCTCGCGGCCGTTCTTGCGGAACCGCTTGACCTCGTCAGCGGTCAACGCCTCGTTGTGCTCGTGCGCTCGGGCCTGCACCGGAGTGTCAGTTTCGCGCGCCGCCATGATCCGTGTGTTGTCCATGCTCGTGACAGCTCCGTCGGGCATCTCGACGACATCCACAGGGTCACCGCGCCAGCCGCCGTTACGCATGCTGTTGGTGATGTCGTCGTAGTTGGAAGGTTTGCCGGTAGTTCGGTCGATCCTGTTGAAGGAGACGGACTTCTGCGAGAACCGAACAGCACCAGGTTCGAACGGCCGAACGACTCGCTGCAGGGGTGTGAACAGCTTGCCCAGCTTGGACGTCGAATTGAAGGCATTGACCTGCTTCGCGATCACGTCACGTCCACGTGCGAATCGACTGCCGACGTGTAGCAGCGAGGTCGCCCGTCCGCCCTTGCTCGCCATCCGCATCGCCCGAGCCGTGACCCCTAGACCGCCCGCCAGGGGGACGCAGTCGACGAGGGCCCAAGCGAGGTCCCACCCGTCGGCTTCGCCCTTGCTCATCTTGTACAACGTGTCCGCCAACACCACGAGCGCGATCGCTGCGATGACCAACGTCCACGGCCCCGGGATGATCATCGCGATGATCCCACCCACCGCGACGACGACCTTCGCCACCGACACGATGGTCTCCCACGCCTCGGACCCGAAGATCTTGTCCCACGTGGACTGCTTCCCGAGGCCCGCGTCAGCAGCTTCACCGATCTTCGTCGCGGTCCGCTGCTCCGCGTCCTGCCAGTCACCCTTCGCATCCGCCACGAGCCGCTTCGCCGCATCGATCCGCGACTGCGCCGCCGAGATGTCCCCCTGCGCCGAGCTCACGGACCCCTGCGCGACGGACGCGTTGTCGGACGCTGCCCGCAACTGCGCCGGCGAGGGAACATCCACCCCGTCCGGCACGTCGGAACCCGCCGGGTACTTGTCCGCGACCTTCGACAGGTCCTTCGACGCCGACTCGTAGTGCGACAACGTCGACTGCGCATCCGCCAACCGGTCCTGCGCCGCGGCGAGGTCCCCGGTGGCGTCCTTCGCATCCGCCAACGCACCATCAGCCCGGTACTGGGTGTCATCGACCGTGTCAGCCCACCCCGACAACGCCGTCGCGGCGAGTTCGTACGAATCGACGAGCTTCGTCAGGTCAGACGGGGTGTCCTCGATCGCGTCGACGAACACATCCGCGGCTTCACCCTCCCAGTCGGTCAGCCACCCGGAGCCCTTCACCGACTTCAGCCGGGTCGAGGCGTCATCGGCCGCGTCGGAGATGCGCTGGTACTCCCGCGCCATCATCCGCAACGTCGACGGATCCCCCTTGACCGGATCATCACCCTGATCGACAACGTCCCACCCCGACGGCCGCCCCATCATTCCTCCCCAGGTCCGATCTGTCGCGCTGTTGTCCACAAGCGCGCGAGTGTGACCATATCAGGGGGCAGCGACGGGGACGAGTGCCACGACCGGGGTCGAACCGTCAGAGGGCCGCGCGGACCGACTCGAGGTCCGGGAAACCGCGGAGCCGGTAGCGCGTCGGGCGGACCTCGAGTTCCTCGATCAACCCGGACGCCAGCTCACGCAGCCGACCGAACGGCACGGGCTGCGTCTGTCCGTCGAGGGTCACGAGCACGATCGTGTCGACCGCGGCGACGACGGTCTCGACGTCCTCGGTCCACGACGAGTACGAGAAGGCCGGGTCGTCCTCGGCGAGCCGGGCGACCGAGACCGCACCGACGTGGATGTCCTCGCCCCGCCGGTCGAACGACTCCTGCAGGGCGTCCTGCTGCAGGTTCGCGGCGGTCGCCGTCCAGAGCGCGCGGATCGTCCGGAGCTCGCCGTCGAGTGACGGGTGCTCGAACCGGACCCACCCGTCACCGCGCAGCACCATGGGCGGTCCACTCAGGACCTCGCCCTCGTCGTCGGCCAGGATCTGCTGGGCGACACCGGCCGCGACCTGGAGCCCGTCCTCGTCCTGGTCGCCGGTGACGATGAACGTCGTCGGCGCAACCGGGAAGACCACTGCGCTGCCGCGGAACTCGATCCCCTGGAACGCCTGCGGTGCGAGCACGAGCACCACGGCGAGGTCGGGGTCCTGGATGACGATCGTGCCGGGCTGGATCACCGCCACGTCGCCTCCGGCCTGCTCCTGCGCGGCGGCGACGGCTGCACGCAGGACGTCGTCGTCCGCCCAGCCCATCTCGGCGAGCGCCGGCGCGGTGAGGATCGCGCCGTCCTCGTCCGCCAGGATCACGCCGAGGTCGGGCGCCACCGGCACGACGTGCGGCAGCCGGTCGGCCGTGCCGTCCGCCTCCGCGTGCAGCGTGCGGATGCCCGCGGTGTCCAGTCCGACGATCCGTGCCGTTGTCGCAGTCATGCGTCGAGCCTACGCAAGGGCTCGTGCAACGGGGCGCCGCCGGAAGACCGGCGACGCCCCGAAGCGGCGGACGATCGTCCGGCCTAGAACCACTTCTCCGCGCGGTGGTCCGCCTGGATGCGGCGGATCGTGTTCGAGCGCGAGCGGAGCACGAGCGAGTCGGTGTGGATGACGCCGCGCGAACGACGGACACCGTCGACCAGGACGCCGTCGGTGACGCCGGTGGCGACGAAGAACGTGTTGTCACCCGTGACCAGGTCGTCCTGGTCGAGGACCTTGTCCAGGTCGTGGCCGGCGGCGATGGCGCGCTCGCGCTCCTCGTCGTCCTTCGGCTGGAGCTTGCCGAGGATCACGCCGCCGAGCGCCTTGATCGCGCACGCCGTGATGATGCCCTCGGGGGTGCCGCCGACACCGACGCACATGTCGATGGTCGAGCCGGGCAGGGCGGCGGCGATGCCACCGGCGACGTCACCGTCGAGCAGCAGTCGCGTGCCGGCACCGGTCGCGCGGATGGCGCGGATCAGCTCGTCGTGGCGCGGACGGTCGAGCACGGCGACGACCATGTCCTCGAGGTCCTTGCCCTTGGCCTTCGCCAGCGCGCGGATGTTGTCACCGATCGGCTTCTCGAGGTCCAGGACACCGCGACCCTCGGGGCCGGCGGCGATCTTGTCCATGTAGAAGACGGCGGAGGGGTCGTACATCGAGCCGCGGTCCGAGACGGCCATGACGGAGATGGCGTTCTGGCGGCCGGCGGCGGTGAGCGAGGTGCCGTCGATCGGGTCGACCGCGATGTCGCAGGCTGGGCCGTGACCGTTGCCGACGTGCTCGCCGTTGTAGAGCATCGGGGCGTTGTCCTTCTCGCCCTCGCCGATGACGACGACGCCGTCGAAGTTTACCGTGCCGAGGAACTTGCGCATCGCGTCGACCGCGGCGCCGTCGGCGAGGTTCTTCTCACCACGCCCGACCCATGGCTGCGCACGGATCGCGGCGGCCTCCGTCGCACGCACGAGCTCGAGCGCGAGGTTGCGGTCGGGCTGGAGGAACAGGGAGCCGGTCTCAGTCGTGGGAGTCACGACCCGAGCCTACCGACCGGCGGCCGACCGACGGTCCGGACACCGGGCCCGTGCACGCATGTGCACGCCGGACGTGAGCCGACCGCGTAACCCGGACCGCGCCTCCAGAGCTTCTGACTACGATCGGCGGGGACATCACCGAAGTCGAAGGAGATCCACGTGCCCATCGCAACGCCGGAACAGTACGCCGAGATGATCGAACGCGCGAAGGCGGGCAAGTTCGCGTACCCCGCGGTCAACGTCTCCTCCTCGCAGACCATCAACGCGGTCCTCCAGGGCCTGCAGGAAGCCGGTTCCGACGGCATCCTCCAGGTCACGACGGGCGGTGCCGACTACTTCGCCGGCCACACCATCAAGAACCGCGCAGCTGGTGCCCTCGCGATGGCGAAGTTCGCTCACGAGGTCGCCAAGAACTACGACATCACGGTCGCGCTGCACACCGACCACTGCCCGAAGGACGCCCTCGACGGCTTCGTCCTGCCGCTCATCGCGGCGAGCGAGGAAGAGGTCCGGCAGGGTCGCAACCCGATCTTCCAGTCGCACATGTGGGACGGTTCGGCCGTGCCGCTCGACGAGAACATCGAGATCGCGAAGACCATGATCGAGAAGACGCGGAACATCAACGCGATCCTCGAGGTCGAGATCGGCGTCGTCGGCGGCGAAGAGGACGGCGTCCAGCACGAGGGCACGAACGACGCGCTCTACACGACCCCGAACGACGTCGAGAAGGTCGTCGACGCGCTCGGCCTGGGCGACAAGGGCCGCTGGATCGCGGCGCTCACCTTCGGCAACGTGCACGGCGTCTACAAGCCGGGCAACGTCAAGCTCCGCCCCGAGCTCCTCGGCGAGATCCAGGCGTCCGTCGCGGCGAAGCACGGCACCGGCGAGAACCCCCTCGACCTCGTCTTCCACGGCGGCTCCGGCTCGACCGACGACGAGATCCACGAGGCCGTCCGCAACGGCGTCATCAAGATGAACATCGACACGGACACGCAGTACGCGTTCACCCGCTCGATCGCGGACTCGATGTTCCGCAACTACGAGGGTGTCCTGAAGATCGACGGCGAGGTCGGCAACAAGAAGCAGTACGACCCCCGCGCCTGGGGCAAGGTCGCCGAGACCGCCATGGCGGCCCGCGTCGTCGAGGCCGCGAAGGTCCTCGGCTCGGCCGGTCACGCCAAGGGCTGAGCAGGTCCGTCCGGCCGGGTCCACCGGCCTGGAGGAACGGGGTGCGTCCGCCGGACGCGCCCCGTTCTGCGTCGGGTCGCCTCCACCCCGTGCCACGATGGGCGGGTGACCGTCGACGCCATCGCCTCCGAGTTCGCCCAGTTCGTCACCGAGTCGCCCACCGCGTTCCACGCGGCGGCGGCGACCCGTGACCGTCTCGTCGCAGCCGGGTTCACCGAGCTGTCCGAGCTCGACGCCTGGCCGACCGAACCCGGTGCGTACGTGGTGGTCCGCGACGGCGCCGTCATCGCGTGGCGCCTGCCCGACGGTGCCGTCCCGACGACGCCGTTCCGGATCCTCGGCGCCCACACCGACTCCCCCGGCTTCCGCGTGAAGCCGAACCCCGGCGTGCGCACCGGGGGCTGGGAGCAGCTCAATGTCGAGGTCTACGGCGGCGCGCTCCTGTCGACCTGGTTCGACCGTGACCTGCGGATCGCCGGCCGGGTCGTCGACGCCGACGGCAGCGTGCGGCTCGTCAGCACCGACGCCGTCGCCCGCATCCCCAACCTGGCCATCCACCTCGACCGCGGGGTGAACGACGGCAAGGAGATCGACCGCCAGCGGCACACCCTACCGATCGTCGGGGCCGACGGCGACGCCGGTGGGACCTCCGTCGTGGAGTGGCTGCTCGCCCGGCTCGGCGAGGGCGCCGTGTCGTGGGACCTGTTCCTCGCGGACACCCAGGCGCCAGCCCGGATCGGCATCGAGCGGGAGTTCCTGGCGTCCGGCCGGATGGACAACCTGACGAGCGTGCACGCCGGACTCCGGGGCATCGTCGACGCTCCGACCGATGGTGACCACATCCCGGTGTTCGCGGCGTTCGACCACGAGGAGATCGGGTCGTCGACGCCGTCCGGTGCCGGTGGTCCGTTCCTCGAGGACGTCCTCGGCCGTGTGCAGGAGGGCCTCGGCGCCACCCGCTCCGAAGCCGCCCGGGCGTTCCGTGGGTCGTGGCTGCTGTCGAGCGACGCTGGGCACCTGGTGCACCCGAATCAGCCGGAGAAGCACGACCCGACGAACCGCCCGCGCCCCGGGGCAGGACCGCTGCTGAAGATCAGCGCGAACCAGCGCTACATGACCGAGGCGAAGGGCGAGGCCGTCTGGGCCGCCGCGTGCGAGACCGCCGGTGTGCCGTGGCAGCCGTTCGTCAACGTGAACACGATCCCCGGCGGCTCGACGATCGGCCCGATCGCGGCGACCCGGCTCGGGATCCCGACGATCGACATCGGCGTCGGACTGCTGTCGATGCACTCGATCCGGGAGCTCGTGCACGTCGACGACCTGGCTGCCCTGCACGGAGCGGTCGCGGCGTTCCTGGCCGGCTGACCTCCGGCTGCTGGCTGGGGTGGTCACGACTCCCTGCACGCGCAGGGCCGAGGGGTCACGAACTGTCGCTCGCGCCAGTGCCAGACGACACTTCGTGACCGCTCGACGGCGGGGCCGCGGCGTGTTGCGACCACTCGGCGGTGGCTGCTGCGCTCGCCCGCGAGGCTGACGACGCTCGCCGGAGGCACACCGGCACCGCTGCTGGCCGAGGGAGGGGCTGCCGAGAGGTCGCGACTCCCCGCACGCGCAGGGCCGAGGGGTCACGAACTGTCGCTCGCGCCAGTGCCAGACGACACTTCGTGACCGCTCGACGGCGGGGCCGCGGCGTGTTGCGACCACTCGGCGCGCGGATGCCGGCGCCGCGAGCAGCCCGGCGGTCAGGCGGTCAGGCGGTCAGGCGGTCAGGCGGTCAGGCGCCGGACTGTCGCAGCATGAAGTCGACGAAGGCCTGGTCCTGCATGACCACGACGACGAACGCGATCGTGCTGATCGCCGTGGCGACGACGGCTCCGACCAGCGGCACCCAGAACGTCCGCTTCCGTGCTCGGAGCCGACGGATGGACCACCAGGCGACCAGGGCGAAGACGACGACGTTGGTGATCGCGGCGATGGCGGCCGCCGTGCTCAGGGCACTCGGGTCGTTCAGCGCCGTGTACTGGGTCTCGAGGGTGCGCCGCACGGTGGAGGCGACCTCGCCCACGGACAGGGACTGCACCACCGAGACCAGCCCGAAGGCGAGCAGCCCGACGGTGAGCACGAAGTCGGCCGGTGTGCGACCGAACCGGCTGCGGGCCATCGACCGCTGCGCCCCGGCAGGGACTGCACCAGAGCGAGCGTCCGCACCGGCGCGTTCGCCGCGGACGCCGTCGCTCGGAGCAGCGTCGCGCACGCCGGTGGCGGGGGCCTGGTCCTGCCGCTCCCGTGCCTGGCGCTCCCGCTCCTGGCGTTCCTGCTCGACGAGGACCGGGTTCACCCAGCCCTCTGGTGCGTACTCGCCGTAGCCGGGGGCGGGGCGGCCCTGGGGCCGACCGTTCGCGGGACCGGCGGCCGACGTCGCGGACGCACCCCGGGCCTCCTGGCCGGTACCAGCGCCGGCGTCGCCGTGGTTCGCCGGGTCGCGACGCGGGACCGAGGACCAGCCGTCCGAGCCGCTCATGCCCGACGCCCGCCGAGCGCGCGCGTCGGGTTGCCCGAGGCGTCGGTGCGGAGCTCCTTGGGGAGCGAGAACATCAGGTCCTCGTGTGCGGTGACGACCTCTTCGACGGCGGCGTAGCCGGCGTCGGCGAGCTGTTCGAGCACCTCGGCCACGAGTTCTTCCGGAACGGACGCACCGCTGGTCACGCCGACCGTCTCGACACCGTCGAGCCACTCCTGCTGGATCTCCTCCGCGTAGTCGACGCGGTGGGCGGCGCGGGCACCGTGCTCGAGCGCGACCTCGACCAGGCGGACGCTGTTCGACGAGTTCGCGGAGCCGACCACGATCACCAGGTCGGCGCCGGGCGCGACCTTCTTGATCGCGACCTGGCGGTTCTGGGTGGCGTAGCAGATGTCGTCCGACGGGGGGTCCTGGATGGCCGGGAACTTCTCGCGCAGCAGCCGCACGGTCTCCATCGTCTCGTCGACGCTGAGCGTGGTCTGCGACAGCCAGACGAGGTTGTCCGGGTCGGGGACCGACAGCGCGGCGACGTCGTCGGGGCCGTTCACCAGGATCGTGCGGTCCGGGGCGTGCCCCATCGTTCCCTCGACCTCTTCGTGGCCGGCGTGGCCGATCAGGATGATGGTGCGCTCGGCCTTGGCGAACCGGGTGGCCTCGCGGTGGACCTTGGTGACGAGGGGGCAGGTGGCGTCGATGGCGTGCAGGTCGCGCTCGGCGGCACCCGCGACGACGGCCGGCGACACCCCGTGCGCGCTGAAGACGACGTGCGAACCCCGGGGGACCTCGGCCACGTCGTCGACGAAGACGGCACCGCGCTGCTCGAGCGTCGAGACCACGTGCACGTTGTGGACGATCTGCTTGCGGACGTAGACGGGCTCGCCGTACTGCTCCAACGCCTTCTCGACCGCGACGACCGCACGGTCCACCCCGGCGCAGTAACCACGGGGGGCCGCGAGCAGCACCTTCTTGGGGCCGGCGACCGGTTCGTCACGCAGTCGACCCCGCGCCGCGTGCAGACGCGGCGGGGCGAGCGGGACCGTGTGGCCGTTGGTGATCGTCACGTCCCCGATGATAGGTGAGCGGCACGCACGCGACCTGGGCGCGCGGAGTGCCTGTGGAGAACACGACGTCCGTCGCCTGTCACCGGTCTCGGGCACGATGGACGTCCCAGCAGGACGAGGAGCGACATGGCGATCGAACAGGGCCCGCCGACGGCCGACAACCCGTGGCCGGTGGCGCTCCTCGGCGCGAAGCTCCGCGACTGGATCGACCGACTCGGCACCGCGTGGGTCGAGGGCGAGATCACGCAGTGGAACGTCGCCGGCGGCAACGTGTACGGCAAGCTCAAGGACGTCGAGGTCGACGCCACCGTGTCGTTCTCCATCTGGTCCAGCGTGCGCTCCCGGGTGCCGGCGGACATCAAGCAGGGCGACCGGGTCGTCGCCGCCCTCAAGCCGAACTACTGGGTCAAGGGCGGCTCGCTGACCATGCAGGTCGTCGAGATGAAGCACGTCGGGCTCGGTGACCTGCTCGAACGCCTCGAGCGCCTCCGCCGCACCCTCGCCGAGGAAGGGCTGTTCGACCCGGCTCGCAAGCAACGCCTGCCGTTCCTGCCGCACCGCATCGGCCTCATCACCGGCAAGGACTCCGACGCCGAGAAGGACGTCAAGCGGAACGCGCAGCTGCGGTGGCCCCAGGTGGA
This sequence comes from Curtobacterium sp. MCSS17_006, assembly GCF_003234215.1. Taxonomy (NCBI): domain Bacteria; kingdom Bacillati; phylum Actinomycetota; class Actinomycetes; order Micrococcales; family Microbacteriaceae; genus Curtobacterium; species Curtobacterium sp. MCSS17_006. The sequence continues at coordinate 189,687 of NZ_QKSO01000003.1, forward strand.
GTTCCGCACCGTGCACACGGCCGTGCAGGGCGAACGGACCGTGGGCGAGGTCACGGCGGCGATCCTCGAGCTCGACGCCGACCCCGAGGTCGACGTCATCATCATCGCCCGCGGCGGCGGCGACTTCCAGAACCTGCTCGGCTTCAGCGACGAAGGGCTCGTCCGTGCGGCGGCCGCGGCGTCGACCCCGATCGTCTCGGCGATCGGGCACGAGGCCGACCGCCCGATCCTCGACGAGGTCGCCGACCTGCGCGCCTCGACCCCGACGGACGCCGCCAAGCGGGTCGTGCCCGACGTCGCCGAGGAGCTCGCCAACGTCCGTGCGGCCCGCGCCCGGCTCGGGCTCCGGCTCTCGCACACGCTGTCGGTCGAGGCCGACCGGCTCGCCGCGCTGCGGTCGCGCCCGGCCCTGGCGTCGACCGCGTGGCTCGTCGACACCCGTGCGGAAGAGGTCGCCCGCGACCTGTCCCGTGCCCGCGAACTGCTCGACCGCCGGCTCGAGCGCGGGCACTCCGAGGTCGGGCACCTGACCGCCCGGCTCCGGGCACTCTCGCCGCGCGACACCCTGCGCCGCGGGTACGCCATCGTGCAGCGTGCCGACGGCGGTGTGGTCCGCGGCACCGACGACCTGTCCGGAGCGACGCCGGTGCACGTCACGCTCGGTGCCGGCACGGCCACGGGCACGCTCGAACCGGACGGCCCCGGCCCGGACGGCTCCTGACCACCACGGGTGTTCTCCACAGCCTGGGTCCGGGCGACGGATCGTCGGTGGACGCTCGGTAGGATCGACCCGTGCCATCCCAGCAGGAACCCGAGCAGACCGACGTCCAGTCGCTGAGCTACGAAGCGGCCCGCGACGAACTCGTGCGCGTCGTGAGCGAGCTCGAACAGGGCTCCGCGACCCTCGAGCGTTCGCTGGCGCTCTGGGAGCGGGGCGAAGCCCTCGCCGCCCGGTGCGAAGAGTGGCTCGTCGGCGCCCGCGCTCGGCTCGACGCGGCCCGTGCCGCCAGCGACGCCCAGGACGGCGCCGGCCGATGACCGACGCCAACGGCCGCCCGATCGTCGCCGAGCTCGGTCGCCCCGAGACGGCAGAGGAGACGTGGGCCCGCAAGGACGCCGCCCGGACCGCCCGCCGGCAGCACCAGACCGCGTTCAACCTGGTCATCGCGCTCATCGCCTCGCTCGGCATCGTGCTGTTCCTGGTGGCGGTCGTCGTCCGGCCCGACACCACGGTGGACCGCACCGTCGACTACCAGCAGATCGCGGCGAAGGCGAACGTCGACGACGTCACCCTGGTGGCGCCGCCGCTGCCCGACGGCTACAGCGCCAACCGCGCAGACTTCGCCAGCAAGACCACCGACGGCGTGGACGTCTGGACCGTCGGCTTCGTGACGCCGGACAAGCAGTACCTCGGTTTGCAGCAGGGCATCGACGCCAACGCCTCGTGGGTGTCGAACCAGCTCGACCAGCGCCCGTCCACCGGTGACCGCACGATCGGCGACACGGAGTGGACCGTCTACGACCGCCGCGCCGAGGGCACCGATGCCGGCAACCACGCGTACTCGCTCGTCTCGACGTTCGGCAAGAACACGATCGTGCTCTCCGGCACCGCCGACGACAAGGCGTTCCGGACCGTCGCGACCGCCGTCTCCCGAGAACTGACCGAGTAGACGACGGGCACCGCCCCGCCAGTCACCACCCCGTCCCACCCGAACCGAGGAGCCCCATGCCCGACCGCGCCGCCTCCACCCCGTCCGACGCCCTGCGCCTGCTGGTCGACGGCAACGCCCGCTTCGCCGCCGACAAGCGCCGGATGGGCCGCGTGGACCCGGACCGCCGCACCGAGCTCGAAGGATCGCAGTCGCCGTTCGCGACCGTCCTCGGCTGCTCGGACTCGCGGGTGCCGTTCGAGCACGTCTTCGACGCGGGCATCGGTGACCTGTTCGCCATCCGCAACGCCGGCCAGATCGTCGACGACGTCGTGCTCGGCTCGATCGAGTTCGCGGTCGTCGCCCTGGGCACGCCCCTGGTCGTCGTGCTCCGGCACACCCGGTGCGGTGCCGTCGCGGCAGCGCGCTCCGGTGAGCCGGTCCCCGCCCCGCACCTGCAGGCCCTCGTCGACGCGATCGCCCCGAGCGTCGAGAAGGTCCGACTCACCGACGCCGAGCTCCCGCAGGAAGCCGTCGGCGCCGCACACCTCGAAGCCACCCTCCGCCAGGTGATCGAGCGCTCCGGCGCGGTCTCCGACGCCGTGGCCGAGGGTAGATTGGCCGTCGTCGGGGCGACGTACGACCTCGCCACCGGAGAAGTCACCATCGACACCGTCGTCGGCCAGGTCTGACCGACCCGACGACGACCGAGCCAGACGAAGAGCGACCCCGACGACGACCGCCCCGGCGACCCCGGGGCGCAGGCACGGGCCGGCGCGACCGCGACCGGCGAGCACCCCAGGAAGGACCACGACGACGTGACCGACACCACCCCGACCGAGTTCCGCATCGAGCACGACACCATGGGCGAGGTACGGGTGCCGAAGTCGGCGCTCTACCGTGCCCAGACCCAGCGCGCCGTCGAGAACTTCCCCATCTCGGGCACCGGGCTCGAGTCGGCGCAGATCGTGGCGCTCGCACGGATCAAGCGGGCGGCGGCCATCGTGAACGGTGAACTCGGCATCGTCGAGCCCGCCGTCGCCGACGCCATCGCCGGCGCGGCCGACCTGATCATCGACGGCCAGCACCACGACCAGTTCCCGGTCGACGTCTACCAGACCGGCAGCGGCACGTCGTCGAACATGAACATGAACGAGGTGCTCGCGACACTGGCGTCCGACATCGCGGGCTCGGCGGTGCACCCGAACGACCACGTCAACGCCTCGCAGTCGTCGAACGACGTCTTCCCCACCTCCGTGCACGTCGCCGTGACCGAGGCGCTCCTCCGCACCCTCGTGCCTGCCCTCGAGCACCTCGCCGAGTCTCTCGAAGCGAAAGCCACGCTGTGGGCCGACGCGGTGAAGTCCGGCCGGACGCACCTGATGGACGCCACGCCCGTCACCCTCGGGCAGGAGTTCGGCGGCTACGCACGCCAGATCCGCCTGGGCGTCGAGCGGGTGCAGGCGACGCTCCCCCGCGTCGCCGAGGTCCCGCTCGGCGGCACCGCGGTCGGCACCGGCATCAACACCCCCAAGGGCTTCCCGCAGCGGGTCATCGCCCAGCTCGCGAGCGACACCGACCTGCCGATCACCGAGGCCGTCGACCACTTCGAGGCGCAGGGCGCGCGTGACGCCCTGGTCGAGGCCTCCGGTGCGCTCAAGGTGCTCGCCGTCAGCCTGACGAAGATCAACAACGACCTGCGCTGGATGGGCTCCGGTCCGAACACCGGCCTGGGCGAGCTGCACATCCCCGACCTGCAGCCCGGCTCCTCGATCATGCCGGGCAAGGTGAACCCGGTGATCCCCGAGGCCACCCTGATGGTCGGCGCCCGGGTCATCGGCAACGACGCCACCATCGCGTGGGCCGGTGCCTCGGGTGCGTTCGAGCTGAACGTCGCCATCCCGGTGATGGGCACGGCGCTGCTCGAGTCGATCCGCCTGCTGGCGAACAGCTCGCGGGTGCTCGCGGACAAGACCATCGACGGGCTGCAGGCGAACCTCGAGCGTGCCCGCGCCTTCGCGGAGTCCTCGCCGTCGATCGTCACCCCGCTCAACCGGGTCATCGGCTACGAGGCAGCGGCGAAGGTCGCGAAGTACGCCGTCGCCGAGGGCATCACCGTGCGCGAAGCCGTCGTGGCCCTCGGCCACGTCGAGCGCGGCGAGGTCACCGAGGCGCAGCTCGACGAGGCGCTCGACGTCCTGAGCATGACCCACCCGAAGTAGCGCGACGCTCCTGACGCACCCCCAGGACGGACGGGAGGCCCGGTGCCAGCTGGCACCGGGCCTCCCGTCCGTCTGATGGCGGCTCTGCCCGCCTCACGCGCTGAGCGACAGGTCACGCGTCCGGAAGTGCGTGACCTGTCGGTGAGCGCGAAAACCCGTCAGTGTCTGCCGCGCTACACCAGATCCGGCGAGTCCAGCAGGTCCGTGACCAGAGCGGCGATCGCGGAGCGCTCGGACCGCGTCAGCGTGACGTGCGCGAAGAGCGGGTGCCCCTTGAGCCGCTCGATGACGGACGCGATCCCGTCGTGCCGGCCGACCCGCAGGTTGTCGCGCTGCGCGACGTCGTGGGTGAGCACGACCCGTGAGTTCTGACCGATGCGGGAGAGCATCGTGAGCAGCACGTTCCGCTCGAGCGACTGCGCCTCGTCGACGATCACGAAGGCGTCGTGCAGGGAGCGGCCGCGGATGTGGGTCAGGGGCAGCACCTCGATCAGGCCGCGCTCGATCACCTCGTCGAGGACGTTGTCCGACACCACCGACCCGAGGGTGTCGTAGACGGCCTGCGCCCACGGGTTCATCTTCTCGCCGGCGTCGCCGGGCAGGAAGCCGAGGTCCTGCCCGCCCACGGCGTACAGCGGCCGGAACACCATGATCTTCTTGTGCTGCTGTCGTTCGAGCACCGCTTCGAGTCCGGCGCACAGGGCGAGCGCCGACTTGCCCGTTCCGGCGCTGCCGCCGAGCGAGACGATGCCGATCTCGGAGTCGAGCAGCGCGTCGATGGCGAGCCGCTGCTCGGCCGAGCGCCCGCGGAGGCCGAAGACCTCGCGGTCGCCGCGCACCAGGGCGACGGCGCCGGCGACGTGCACGCGGCCGAGGGCCGATCCGCGTTCGGAGTGGATGACGACGCCGGTGTTCACCGGGACGCCGTCGAGCTTCGAGGACCGGATCTCCTCCTTCTCGTACAGGTCGGACATCTGCTCGCCGGACACCTGCAGGTCGGCGATGCCGGTGTAGCCCGAGTCGACCGCGAGTTCGGCGCGGTACTCCTCCGCCGCCATGCCGATCGACGACGCCTTGACCCGGAGCGGCAGGTCCTTCGACACGACCACGACGTCGAGTCCGTCGTTCTTGAGGTTCGACGCGACGGCGAGGATGCGGGAGTCGTTGTCGCCGAGCTGCAGGCCCGACGGCAGGACGGACTGGTTGGAGTGGTTCAGTTCGACGCGGAACGAGCCGCCGTCGCCGATCGCGATCGGGAAGTCGAGCCGCTCGTGCTCGATGCGCAGTTCGTCGAGCAGCCGGAGGGCCTGCCGGGCGAAGTACCCGATCTCCGGGTCGTTGCGCTTCGCCTCGAGTTCGCTGACGACCACCACGGGCAGGACCACGGCGTGCTCGGCGAAGCGGAACAAGGCCCGCGGATCGCTGAGGAGCACCGATGTGTCGAGCACGTACGTGCGCTGGGCGACCGATGTGGACGAGTCCGCGGTGTGCTGCTGCTGTGCTCCGCGAGAGACGTTCTGAGAGGTCACGACCACTCCATCCCCGGGCCGCGACGGGCCCGGTCCTGTCCTCGAACGCGGCCACGGAGCGGGTCCCGAAGCACCGACTGTGGCCGCTTCGATCGGGCGCGGTGCCCGATGGGGACAACGTACGTCCGGCCCCCGACACCCCGACAGCGACACGCGGTTTCCGGAGTTACGGTCGCGTGAACAACGCGAGCGCGGCTCGCGACGCCGCGCGCGGCGGTGGCGGCGCCGAGCGGTCACGGACCGTCGGCTGCGACGGCGCCAGCCGACAGGTGGTGACCACCCGGCGGACGTGAGCGGGGTGCCGTGACCGCTCGCGGGACGCGGACGGGAGGCCCGTGGCGGCCTGGCACCGCGCCTCCAGGCCGTCCGGTGGTCGCGACTCGTCGCGCGCGCAGCGCCGACTGGTCACGATCTGTCGGCTGCGACGGCCCCGGCCGACAGATGGTGACCACTCGGCGGACGTGAGCGGGGTGTCGTGACCGCTCGCGGGACGCGGACGGGAGGCAGCAAGCGCAGCAGCCCAGCCGCTGCTACTGCATCGTGGCGTACGAGACGCAGGCGTCGCGGAACATGTCCAGGGTCTCGTCGGTGGTCGACGGGAACACGGACACCCGCGCGACGCCGAGCCGCGTGGTCGCGGTGACGCCGTGGTTGTGCATCGCGGCGGACAGGGCCGTCACGCGACCCTGTGTCGGCCGGAGCACCACGATGCCGGCGCGCTCGGCCGGGTCGCGGCTGGACTCGACCTCGAGCCCGAACTCGTCGGCGATGGCGAACACGCGCTCGACGCGGTCGGTGACCCGCTCCTGCACGGCGGCGACGCCGACCGCGGTGAGACGCTCGAGCGACACCGCGAGCCGGGCCTGGGCGACCGGGTCGATGCGGGACATCTGGAAGCCGGCGGCCCCCGGACGCACCGCGGGGACCTCGGTGGGCCAGCCGGACGTGCCGTGCGGGCCGGACAGCGCCGGACGGATCCGGTTCAGCGCACGGTCGCTGAACGCCACGAACCCGGTGCCCCACCCGGCGTGCAACCACTTCTGCCCGCCGGTGGCGACGACGTCGGCGACCTCGTACGGGGCGTCGACGACGCCGAAGCCCTGGATCGCGTCGACGATGAGCAGGCGGTCACCGATGACCTCGCGGATGGCCGCGAGGTCGGTCAGGTAGCCGGTGCGCCAGTCGACCAGGGACACCGCGACGGCGGTCACCTCGTCGGACAGGCGCTCACGGATCAGCTCGGGGGTCACCCAGCCGGCACCCGACTCGATGACGACGGGCTGTACCCGTCCACCGGTGGCCGAGGCGGCGCTGGCCAGTGCGAGCGGCAGCGACGGGTACTCGTCGGCGGACACGAGCACACCCCCGGTCAGACCGAACGCGGTGTGCAGCAGGCCAGGGGTCGTCGCGGCCTGCGAGACGACCTGGTCCTCGCGGCGGCCGACCAGGCGGGCGGCGACGGTGCGGACGCGGGCGTCCTGCTCGTCGAGGGTCTCCATCGCGCCGAAGCGCATGTGTGCCTGGATGGTGCCGAGCACACGCTGCTCCTCGAGCACGGCGGTCTGCACGGGGCCGAACGCAGCGTGGTCGAGGTAACCGGGGTCTTCGGAGAAGCCGGCGGCGTACTCGTCGATGTTCACAGGTGGTGCACCTTTCACAGGGTTGAACCCTGAGAGCCTACTGGGACGCGGCTCCGCCGACGAACCCGGTGCGGGAGGTGGCTGGTCAGCCGCCGAAGCGACGCGACCGGAGGCCGAAGTCGCGGACCGCCCGGAGGAAGTCGACCTCGCGCAGGTCCGGGTAGAAGGCCTCGACGAAGTAGAACTCGCTGTGCGCGCTCTGCCACAGCATGAAGTCGGAGAGCCGCTGCTCGCCCGAGGTCCGGATCACCAGGTCGGGGTCGGGCTGGCCCTGCGTGTACAGGTGGTCGCCGATGAGCTCCGGCGTCAGGACCTCGGCCAGGGTATCGATGGTGCCGCCACCCGCGCCGTGCGCCTGCACGATGCTGCGCATGGCGTCCGCGATCTCACGGCGGCCGCCGTACCCGACGGCCAGGTTGACGTGGAGGCCGGTGCGGCCGGCGGTGCGCTGCTCGGCCTGTTCGAGCGCGGTCACCAGGTTGTCCGGCAGCCCCTCGTTCGACCCGACGTGCTGCACGCGCCAGTCGCGGTTGTCGGCCAGGACCCCGGCGAGGTCGGCGATGATCCCCACGAGCTCCTCGAGCTCCTCGCCGCCGCGACCCGTCAGGTTGTCGGCCGACAGCAGGTACAGCGTCACGACCTCGATGCCGAGGTCGTCGCACCACGTCAGGAACTCCGGGATCTTCGCGGCGCCGGCGCGGTGGCCGTGTGCGGCGGACTCGAGTCCGAGCTGCTTCGCCCAGCGGCGGTTGCCGTCCACGATCATGGCAACGTGCTTGGGCTTCGCTGCACCCTCGAGCTGGCGGCGGATCCGGCGCTGGTAGGCGCGGTAGAGGATCCCTCGCCCTGTCCATCCCGCCGTCCCGGTCACGCACCGAGCGTAGTGCACCACCGACGCCGGATCCCTGAGGCTCCCGCTCTGCGGACACGTGGCTGTCGTTCGGGGTCAGGCCCTATGGTCGGGACCATGCAGGACGAGCACGAGACCGGAACACTCCCCCACGTCCCGTTCACGGAAGAGGCGTCGGCGACCGCGACCGCCGCCGAACCCCGTCCGGCCTGGCGCGGCTGGATCCACCTCGGTGCGTTCCCGTTCGCGATCGCGATGGGGGTCGTCCTGATCACCCTCGCCGACAGCACCGCGGCGAAGGTCGGCAGCGCGGTGTTCATGGCGACGTCGCTCGCGATGTTCGGTGTCTCCGCGACCTACCACCGGTTCCCGTGGGGGCCGAAGGTGAAGGCCGTGCTGAAGCGCATCGACCACACCAACATCCTGCTGCTCATCGCCGGCACCTACACGCCCGTCGCGATCTGCGCCCTGCCGCACACGCTCATGGTCGTCGTGCTCTGGGTGATGTGGTCGGGCGCGGCGCTCGGCATCGCGTTCCGGGTGCTCTGGATCAACGCGCCCCGCTGGCTGTACGTCCCGATCTACCTGGTGCTCGGGTGCGCTGCCCTCGGACTGCTGCCGCAGTTCTTCGCGGCGAGCGTCCCGATGACCGTGCTCATCCTGTCCGGCGGCGTCGCGTACATCATCGGCGCGCTGGTCTACGGCTTCAAGCGGCCGAACCCGGTGCCGACGCAGTTCGGGTTCCACGAGGTGTTCCACGCCCTGACCGTGGTGGCGTTCGGTGCGCAGTGGGTCGGCGTGCTCATCGTCGCGCTGGACCCGGTGCGCTGACCGTCGCACGTTCCTTCCCAGAACGGGTGCGATGCCTGGTGGTTCCGGGCGTACTCACCAGGAAGTTCCGACCAGGTACGCCCGGTTCGACCAGGTACGCCCGGTTCCGGTCGGCGCGCCTGGTTCCGGTATGCGCGCGCGCAAGGCGGACGGGAGGCCCGTGGCGGGATCGCCACGGGCCTCCCGTCTGCCCTGCAGTCGCGTCAGCCGCGCTCGGTGTCGTCGCCGACGTCGGCCCGGCCGTCCTCGGCCGCCCGCCGCTCCGGCTCGTCCGTCGCGGTCCCGTCGCCCGCGGTGCCGTTCGCCTCGGCCTCGAGCCGCTCACGCACCTCGGCGCGGTAGCGGGTCCGGCGGATGCGTCGGGTCATGTCCACCACGAGCAGGATCGTCACGATCGCGACGAGTGCGATCGCGATGAACCCGACGACACCCGGGGTGACGTCGACGTCGGGGACGACCGAGGGGCTGGGACTGGGGGTGGCGGCGAGTGCCGCCGCGATGGTGCTCACGAGGTCGGTTCCTTGTCGGCTGGGATCCCGGCGAACAGGTCGGTCTCCGGGAGCTCGGTCGGCACGCGTGCCTCCACGAGCTGGTAGTCCTCGGTCGGCCACACCGTCGCGAGGAGGTCGTTCGGCCAGTAGAAGAAGGCGCTGTCCGGTGCGACCTGGCTGGCGTGCGCGCGGAGTGCGGCGTCACGCTGGTCGAAGTACTCGTGCACGTCGACGTGGGTGGTGGCGAGGTCGGGCCGGTCGGCGAACCGCTCGACCCACTCGCGCAGCTGCTCGATGGCGGGGCTGTCCGGGTCGCGCTCCTGCAGGGCTTCGAAGATCGTGCTGAAGCGGCGCGGGTTCATCGTGCGCTCGTAGTAGAGCTTCGCGATCGACCACGGGGCACCGGCGGACGGGTACGCCGACGGGTCGGCGGCGGCGGACCACGCGGCCATCGACACCTCGTGCGTGCGGATGTGGTCGGGGTGCGGGTAGCCGCCGTTCTCGTCGTAGGTGACGAGCACGTGCGGGCGGAACCGGCGGATCACGCGGACGAGGGCCTCGGTGCTGTACTCGAGCGGCACCGTGGAGAACGTGCCCGGCCGGACCGTCTCGCCCTTCTCGGCGTCGGGCAGCCCCGAGTCGTGGTATCCGAGCCACACGTGGTCGATGCCGAGCGCCTGCTGCGCCGCGGCCATCTCGGTGCGGCGGTACCCGGCCATGTCACGGTGGGCACGGCTCGTGGCCGGCTCGCCGAGCTGGTCGTTCAGGATGTCGCCGGCCTCGCCGCCGGTGCAGGACACGACGAGCACCTGGTGCCCGTCGGCCACGTACTTCGCGGCGGTCGCGGCACCCTTGCTCGACTCGTCGTCGGGGTGGGCGTGGACGGCCAGCAGACGGTAGGGCACGTGGGGTTCCTCACTGCGGGTGAGCGGCGTCGGACGCGGGCAGCGCACAGCATCGCGTGAACTACCCTGGGATCAGGATATCCACCCCGGGAGCCCCGAACTGTCCGAACAGACCCAGACCGCCACCCTCGATGAGCGCTACGGCCGCACCCCGGCCCGCAAGCGCCGCAGCCGCCTCTTCGCGATCGTCGCGGCCATCGCGGTCGTCGTGGTCTTCGGTGCGTGGGTGATCTGGGCCGGGCTCGACCAGTCCGACCGCGGCCTCGACCAGGACGTCATCGGGTACGAGGTGTTGTCCGAGCACAGCACCGTCGTCCACTCGCAGGTGTCCGTCGACCCGGGCGTCGAGGCGAAGTGCGCCGTGCAGGTCCTCGACAAGAGCTACTCGATCGTGGGCTGGAAGGAGATCACCGTGCCGGCGTCCGAACAGCGCAGCCGGAGCATCTCCACGCAGGTCACCACGACCACGCGGGGCGTGACCGGGTTGATCCACGACTGCTGGATTCCCTAGACTGTCCTGATTCGCCTCTCGAGACCGACCACTCGGCCGGTCTCGTTTTTTCATGGTCGAAGGGACAGAACATGAGCAACGACACGCAGGTCACCTGGCTGACCCAGGAGGCGCACGACCGTCTCAAGGCGGAGCTCGACGAGCTGAGCGGCGAGGGCCGTGCCGAGATCGCGCGCCGCATCGAGGCCGCTCGCGAAGAGGGCGACCTCAAGGAGAACGGCGGCTACCACGCCGCGAAGGACGAGCAGGGCAAGATCGAGGCCCGCATCCGCGTCCTCACCGAGCTCCTGAAGCACGCCACCGTCAGCGAAGCCGAGTTCGACGGCACCGTCGAGCCGGGCACCGTCGTCACGGCGGTCATCGCCGGCGACGAGTCCACCTTCCTGGTCGGCAGCCGCGAGATCGTCGCCGAGGGCTCGGACCTGACGGTCTACAGCCCGGTCAGCCCCGTCGGCGCGGCCATCGTCGGCCTCAAGGCCGGCGACAAGGCCACGTACACGGCGCCGAACGGCAAGGAGATCGCCGTCGAGGTCGTCAAGATCGAGCGCTACGAGCCGTAGACCCGGCCACTGCAGACAGGAGGCCCGTGGCGACACCGCCACGGGCCTCCTGTCTGTCCGCTGGTCGCGCCCAGGGCGCGCACCACAATTCCGACAGTCCACGCGTCGAACGACTCGTGGATCGTCGCGGACTAGTGCTCGAGCAGCTCCGGGCGGAAGCCGACCTCGTGCAGGCGCTGGATGACCTCCTGCGCGTGCTCGGGTCCGCGCGCCTCGATCGACAGGTCCAGGGCGACCTCGTTGATGACCAGGCCCTGCCCGTGGCGGGTGTGCAGCACCTCGACCACGTTCGCGCCGGCGTCCGAGATGACCTGCGCGACGCGGGCGAGCTGACCCGGGCGGTCCGGCAGCATGATGCGGATGCCGATGTAGCGCGAGGCGGCGACGAGCCCGCGGGTGATCACGCGCTCCATCATGAGCGGGTCGATGTTGCCGCCGCTCAGCAGCACCACGGTGCGACCCGTGTCGCGGACGGCGCCGGACATGATCGCGGCGACGCCGACGGCCCCCGCTGCCTCGACCACGAGCTTGGCGCGCTCGAGCAGGACGAGCAGGGCGCGGGCGGTGTCGTCGTCCGAGACGGTGACGATGTCGTCGACCAGGTCGCGGATGATCGGGAAGTTCAGGTCGCCGGGGCGCGCCACCGCGATGCCGTCGGAGATGGTCGGCTTCGTGGTGATGGTGACGGGCTCACCGGCGGTGATCGACGACGGGTATGCCGCGGCGTTCTCGGCCTGCACGCCGATGACCCGGATCGGCCGTCCGAGCCGTTCGGCCATGCCCTTCACGGCGAGCGCGATGCCGGAGATGACACCGCCGCCACCGATCGGCACGACGACGGTGTCGACGTCCGGCACCTGGTCGATGATCTCGAGGCCGAGCGTGCCCTGCCCGGCGATCACGGCAGGGTGGTCGAACGGCGGGATGAACACGGCGCCGGTGTGGGCGGCGAAGTCCTTCGCGGCGCTCAACGCCTCCTCCACGGAGTGGCCGCGCAGTACGACATCGGCGCCGTAGTGGCGGGTGGCCTGCAGCTTGGGCAGGGCGACGCCGACCGGCGTGAAGATCGTCGCGGGGATGCCGAGCTCGCGGGCGGCGAGGGCGACACCCTGCGCGTGGTTGCCGGCACTCGCGGCGACGACGCCCTTGGCACGCTGCTCGGCGGACAGGGTCGAGAGGCGGTTGTAGGCACCGCGCACCTTGTACGCACCGGTGCGCTGCAGGTTCTCGCACTTCAGGTGCACCGGCGACCCGAGCAGCTCGGCGAGGAACTGCGACGTCTCCATCGGGGTGACGCGTGCGACGCCCTTGATGGTCTCGCGCGCCGCCTCGATGTCCGCGAGGGTCGGGATCGCGGCGAGCGTGTGCGGGGAGGCGCTGGTGTCGGTCACTCCCCCATCATCGTCGCTCCGGGCCGCCGCGGCGAACTCGTGTGACGCTCAGTTGGTGCTGGCGGTGCCTTCTTCGGCCGAGGGACCGGCGTCGACGCCCGGCGCCGGGACGTCGTCGCCGACCTGGTGCCGACGGCGTCGGAGCAACTGGATCTGCCCGTGCTGCCCCCGCTTCGGCGTCGCTTCGAGCACGTGGTCGGAGTCGAGCCGTCGCCAGCGTCCGCTCGCGATGGTGGTGACCATGGCGTTCAGCGTCGCGATCAGCGGCACGGCGAAGAACGCTCCGGCGATGCCGGCGAGCCCGGAGGCCGCGGTGACGCCGAGGACGACCGCCAGCGGGTGGACCTTGACCGCGTTGCCCATGACGAGCGGCTGCAGGATGTGGCCCTCGATCTGCTGGACCAGCAGGACGACGCCGAGCACCAGGACCGCCGCGAGGGGACCGTTGAAGATCAGCGCGACGAACACCGCCAGGAAGCCGGTGACGATGGCGCCGACGACCGGGATGAAGGCGCCGAGGAACACGAAGGCGGCGATCGGGATCACCAGCGGCATGCCGCCGAAGAAGAGCCCGACGATGAAGGCGCCGAGGCCGATGCCCACGGCGTCGACGAAGGCGACGAAGATCTGCACCCGGATGAAGCTCGTCAGGGTGATCCAGCCGGCGACACCGGCGCCGTCGACCGCCGCGCGCGCCTTCTTCGGGAACAGCCGGACGGACCAGCGCCAGACGTTCTTGCCGTCGATCAGCAGGAAGATCGTGGTGAACAGGATGATGAAGAGCGACGCGAACGCGTGCGTCGCACCCGAGCCCGCGCTGGCGACCCCGGACAGGATCGACGCGGAGTTGTCCTGCAGCCACTTCGTGCCGTCGTCGAGCCAGCCGTTCACGTCGGACTGACTGATGCCGAAGCCCGAGTTGAGGACGAAGTCCTTGATGTTCGCGTACTGGTCGACCGTCCGGTCACGCAGGGACGGGTACGACGCGACGACCTGGTCGACGACGAGCCAGATGAGGCCACCCAGGGCCGCGATGCCGCTGAGCAGGCTCAGCACGACGGCGAGCCACTTCGGCACGCGGTGCCGCTGCAGCCAGTTCGAGACCGGCACGAGGAGCGCCGAGACCACGATGCCGACCAGGAACGGGATGAGGATCTCGCTGAAGACCGTGACGAGCCAGATGAAGACGGCGATCACGCCGACGACGACGAGCGCTCGCCACGACCACGCGCCGGCGATGCGCACGCCGACCGGGACGGATTCCTCGACCACGGGGTCGGGGTGCGTCTGCTTGCTTCCCCATGCCATGGGCCCGAGTGTAGCCATGTGCCTCGCGTCAGGTGCCGTATGCGGCATACGTTCGTGGACCCTCATGTCGGCGGGGTTCGGTAGCGTCGCGGCATGCCCAGGTCGACGCTCTCCGCCGCCGAGGCCCGCCGGGTCGCACTCGCCGCGCAGGGGTTCGGACGGCCACCCGCCGAGCCGGTCTCGACCCGTGCGCTGAACACCGCGTTCGGCCGGCTCGGGCTGTTGCAGATCGACTCCGTCAACGTGTTCGAACGCAGCCACTACCTGCCGCTCTTCGCCCGGCTCGGGGCCTACGACCGGTCGACGCTCGACCGGCTGACGCTCGGACGGTCGGGTCCCTACACCGAGTACTGGGCGCACGAGGCGGCGTTCATCCCCCGCGACGACCTGCGGCTGTTCCGGTGGCGGATGGACGCCCTGCGGGAGCGGGACGCCGGCCCGACCCGGGTCGACGGCGTCACCCGGACCGCTGCCGTCCGGCGCGAACTGCACGCCCTGCTCCGGGCCGAGGGGCCGATGCGGGCGAGCGCGGTGGAGCACGAATCGAACGTGCGTCGCGGCCCCTGGTGGGGGTGGAGCGACGTGAAGCTCGGGCTCGAGCAGATGTTCCGCTGGGGCGAGGCGGTGAGCGCCGGACGGACCGGGTTCGAGCGGGTGTACGCCCTGCCCGAGCAGGTGCTGCCCGCGGGCTTCCTCGAGACCGCCCCGCCGCGTGCCGATGCCGTGCTCGAGCTCGTGCGCCAGGCCACACGGGCGCTCGGCATCGGCACCCGAGCGGACATCGCGGACTACTACCGGCTGCGCTCCGACGACACGGCCACGGCGATCGCCGACCTCACCGACGCCGGCGAGCTCCTGCCGGTGCGGGTCGAGGGCTGGGGCGAGCGGGCCTGGCTGCACGCGGGGGCCCGGGTCCCCCGGCAGCTGACGGCGGACGCGGTGCTGAGCCCCTTCGACCCGGTCGTCTGGTTCCGGCGGCGGGCCGAGCGCATGTACGGCTTCCACTACCGGATCGAGATCTACACGCCGGCGCCGAAGCGGGTGTTCGGCTACTACGTGCTGCCGGTGCTGCAGGACGACCGGCTCGTCGGGCGGATCGACCTGAAGAGCGACCGGCAGCGCGGTGTGCTCCGCGTCCGGACCGCGTGGCAGGAACCCGGCGAGCACCTGGACCCCGAGCGGCTCGCCGACACACTGCGACGGACCGCGAGCTGGCAGGGCCTCGGCGCGATCGAGGTGACCGACCGAGGAACCGCTGCTGCGGCAGTCGCCGGGGCGCTCGGAGTGCCCCTGGTGCCGCACGAGTCCGCTGACGACGCGGACACCCCCGAACCGATCGAGACGGCCGACGACACGGCCGCCGACGGCATCGGCTGACCCGTCAGAACCGGTCGGCGTTCGCTCGCAGCCGCGCGATGCGGTCGGGCAGCGGCGGGTGCGTCGAGAACAGTCGGTCCATCACACCGGGGCGCATCGGGTCGGCGATCCACAGGTGCGCCATCGAGGAGTTCTGCGTCTGCATCGGTCGGCCGTACGCGCCGAGCTTCTCGAGGGCCCGGGCCAGGCCCTCCGGGTGCCGGGTCGTCATCGCACCCGTCGCGTCGGCCAGGTACTCGCGCTGCCGGGACACCGCCGCCTGGACGCCGGCCGCCGCGATCGGGGCCACGATGACGGCGACGATCCCGGCGATGAGCAGCACCGGATTGGCGCTGCCGCCGTTGTCCGAGTTGCGGTTCCGCCCGCCGGACAGGCCGCTGAAGATCGAGATGCGGAGCAGGACGTCGGCGATGAGGCCGACGGCCACGACGAGTCCGAAGACCATCGTGGACACCCGGATGTCGTAGTTCCGGACGTGTCCGAGCTCGTGCGCCATCACGCCCTGCAGCTCCTGGTCGTCCATGAGCTCGAGCAGCCCCGTCGTCGCCGCCACCACCGCGTGCTCCGGGTCACGCCCGGTGGCGAAGGCGTTCGGCGAGGGATCGGGGATGACGAACACCCGGGGCATCGGCATGCCGGTCGCGATGGCCAGGTTCTCGACGGTGCGCCACAGCCGTGGTTCCGAGACGCGGTCGACCTCGACCCCGCCGGCGATCGCGGTGGCCTGCCGTGCCGCCAGGAAGTACTGCAGCACCGCGTACCCGAGCGCGACCACGAGCACGATGAAGCCGATCGAGACGTTGCCGGCGAGGTACCCGCCGAGGAACCCGAGCGCGCCGATGATCAGCAGGAACACCAGGACGATGACCACGGTGTTGCGCTTGTTCCGCGCGATGGCGCTGTACACGTCGGATCCGACGCTGGGGTCAGAACTGGACGCGCGGCGGCTCGGCGATGGCCGCCGGCTCGTTCGTCTCGAAGAACGGGGCCTCGGAGAAACCGCGGTTCTTCGCGAACGTGGAGTTCGGGAACACCCGGATCTTCGTGTTCAGCTCACGCACGCCACCGTTGTAGAAGCGGCGGGCGGCCTGGATCTTGTCCTCGGTGTCGACGAGCTCGGACTGCAGCTGCAGGAAGTTCTGGCTCGACTGCAGCTGCGGGTACCCCTCGGCCACCGCGAAGACGCTCTTGAGCGCCTTCTGCATGTGCCCCTCGGCGGTGGAGGCCGTGTCGGCGTCACCGGCGGACAGGGTCTCGGCGCGGGCCTTCGTCACGTCGTCGAAGACCGCCTTCTCGTGCGTGGCGTACCCCTTGACCGTGTCCACGATGGTGGGGATGAGGTCGGCGCGGCGCTTCAGCTGCACCGAGATGTCGCTCCAGGCCTCGTCGACCCGGACCTTGAGCGTGACGAGGGAGTTGTACGTCACCCAGAGGTAGATCCCGATGATCACCAGGACGACCACCACCACTCCGACGACGATGAGCGTCGTGACGAGTCCGGTGTCCATGCGGGCGTACTCCTTTGCGCGTCGGGATCCGCGGTGCTGCGTTGGCCTGAACGGCCATCGTGAAGTCTATCGACGCACTGAGCATGCTCCGTTCCGTGAGCAGTGTTCACGGGCGATTCCCGAGTCACGCACACCGGGTTCCCGGACTGCGGCCCGATCCCGAACCTCATCCGCGAGGTGTATTGACCGGAGGCCGCCGATCCCGTGGGATGGGTCTGGTGAACACGACCGGGGAGAACGTGGACGAGAGGGCTGTCGGGGGCGACAGCCCTCGTCGTCGTCCCCGCTTCGCCCTGCTCGCAGCTGCGACGACGGTCCTCGTCGCCGCCCTCCTCGGCGCCGCCGCCCCGGCCATCGCGGTCGCCGCGGACGGCACGTCGGTCGACGCTGCCGCTGCGGACGCCCCGGCAGCACCCGCCGCCCGGGTGACGTCACGACGGCGACGACGCGCTTCCACGGCACCGGCACCCCCGGGCACACCGTCCGGGTGACCGGCCCGGCCGCGACGGGTTCGTCCGGGTGCACGACCCGGGTGGATCCGAACGGTTCCTGGGCCTGCCTCGGCACCGTCCACTCCGGCCCGCAACAGGTCTTCACGGTGCGCGACCTCGTCGCCGCACTGCCCGTCGCGAGCGCACCGGCCTCGGACGTCATCGTCCCGCCGACCCTGGCGGCCGCCGGGCCCACCGGCGGCACGGTCTCCGGCACGGGGTACCCCGGATCGACGGTGCTGCTGTCGGTGTCCGGCTCCTCGGCCCAGCAGACCGCCCGGGTCGGTGCGGACGGCCGGTGGGTGGCCGCCCTCGGGTCGCTCGCCGACGGCCGGTTCACCGTCACCGCGTCGCAGACCGCCAGCACGGCGCGCGGCTACCGGTCCGACCTGCGGAGCGCCGCGTCCGCTCCCGTGACGGTCACGGTCGACCGCACGGCGCCCGCTGCCCCACGCATCACCTCACCGGACGACGGCCAGCGGATCGGCACCCGCTCGACGACGGTGGCCGGGACCGGTGAGCCGGGCGCCCGCGTGACCGTGTACGTCGACCGTGCACCGGTGTGCGGCGTGGTGGTCGCGTCGGACGCCTCGTGGTCGTGCTCCACCGCGGGGTCGACGCTGCGCGCCGGCGGGCACCAGCTCACCGCGACGCAGCACGACGTCGCCGGCAACTACTCCCGGTCGTCGGCCGCCGTCCGGGTCACGGTGTGGTCCACCACCACGGCCCCGACCGCCACACCGACCCCGGGCGCCACGGACGCCCCGGGGACGCCGGGTACGTCGACGCCGGGGTCCGGCGCGACGACGGGCACCCCCGGCGCGACCGGCCACGGCAGAACCGGCGACGGCAACGGCACGAACGCCGCCGGTCACGGGGGCAACGGCGGCAACGGCAACGGCAACGACGACGGCGGCGCAGCAGGCCCCGGCAACGGCAACGGCCCCAGCGACGGCACCGGCAGCACCCCGGCCGGCGTCGGCAGCGCCGGAGGCCACCCCGACTGGTCCGGCCCCGCCGGCGACTGGACCGCGGCGACCACCTACGACCGCACCGTCCCGACCATCCAGGCCGCGTTCTCGTGGAAGACCGTCCTGGTCGCCACCGCCGTCGCCGCCGGGTTCCTCCTGCTGATCGCCGCCCCGCTCGCCCTCGTGGCCGCGGCCACCCGGGGTCGCCTCCGCTCGCCGTTCGCCGGGCTGCTCGGCCGCAACCGCTCGCGGTCGGACCGCGCACGCGGCGACGACGTCCTGCCGACCTGGGCGTCGATCACCATCGCGGTGTCCGTCACGGCGCTGTGCACCCTGCTCGGGGTGGGCGTCGAGCTCGAGGCCCGCTACGCCCGTCTGGCGATCGCCGTCCTCGCCGGGACCGGGGTCCTGACCGCCGCCGTCGTGTTCGCCACGCGGTGGGCAGCCGGCAGCGACCATCGAACCGTCGGGTTCCGGGTGTCGCCGTGGCTCGTGCTCGCAGCCCTCGTGGCGTGCGGCGTCACCCGCGCGGCGGACCTGTCCCCCGCACTCATCGTCGGGGTCGTCCTCGTGCCGTCCGTCCGCCCCGATCTGGGGACCGGCCCGCTCCGCCTGGGCACCGAGATCACCACGAGCGCCCGGGGTGCGACCTGGCGGGTGTTGGCGCTGCTCGGACTCGCCGCGGCCGGCTGGGTGCTGCACAGCCTGCTCGCGGGCGGTGGCTTCTGGGTGTCGCTCGGGTCGGAGTTCGCCATCACGCTGTGCGTCGGCGGCCTCGGTGCCGTCGTCGCGACCCTGCTGCCCGTCGCGGGGTCCGCCGGCAGTGCACTGCTCGCCGCCTCCCGTGGCCGGTACGTCGCGCTCGCGGTGGTCGCCGTCGCGCTGACCACCGCGGTCTACTCGGGGACGACCGGCACGCACGCCGCACCCGCCCTGCTCGTCGGCATCGCCGCGGCCTGCGTGGCGGCCGCGATCGCGGCCCTGGTCTGGCTGCGCACCGACCGGCGCGCGGCCCGCGTCTGACCCGAGCCGGGCCTCCAGAGCGGCGCACCGCACCACCGGTCGGACAGAAGACGCACATCCGGGCCGGTTCGCGGACAGCGGGCTAGTGTGACGAACGGTGCTGGTCGCACCGCACGGAGGACGTTCGCCGTCCCGCACGGACGACCGACGCCGCACCGGACCAGCGGTGCAGCAGTGCCGCGCGACCGGTGCCCGCGCAGCACCGACGGTGTGCACCGCACGACCGCGGCAGGAGCGATGATGACCGACACCCGACCCGACCCGGAACCCCACGCCGACACCCGGTCCGACTACGACGCGACACGCTTCCGCGAGGTGTTCGAGGGCAGCTTCACCTACGCGAACGGCTTCGCCCGCAACACCCACCGCTTCGCCGGCCGACCCGCGCTCCGCGAGCCGGAGACGGACCGCTCGTGGACCTACGCCGAGCTCGGCGACGCCGTCGACCGGATCGCCGGGTGGCTCGTCCGGCACGGTGGCGGACGGGGTTCCGTCGTGATGGTCGAGCTGTTCAACTCACCCGAGTTCGCGATGCTCTACCTGGCCTGCCACCGTATCGGCGCCGTGTTCTCGCCGACGAACTTCCGGCTCGCCCCGGACGAGGTCGCGTTCATCATCGAGGACTCCGCACCCGCCGTCCTGGTGCACGACACCGAGCGGACGAGTGCGATCACCGCCGCGATCGAGTCCTCGCCGCACCGGCCGAACCAGGTCGTCCCGGTCCGCGGCGACCACGACCGGTTCGCCGAGCTGCTCGCGTCCGAGCCCGTCTCCCCCGAGGAACTCGCGGCGGTCGGCCCGCGCAGCACCTACGACGAGTCCACCCGGCTCTACACCTCGGGCACCACCGGTCGTCCGAAGCCCGTCCCGCTGCCGAGCCTGGTCGAGGTGCTCAGCGCGCACGACGTGGTCATGCACTTCCCGCTCAGTCCGTTCGACAAGACGCTCAACATGTCGCCGCTGTTCCACCGTGGCGGCCTGTACTCGGGCGGCCCGAACCCGGTGTTCTACGTCGGCGCGGAACTCACGACGCTGCGCCACTTCGACGCCGACCGGGTGCTCGACCTGGTCGAGTCCGAGCGCCTGACGTTCCTGATCGGGGCCCCGCCGAACCTGGTGCAGCTCGCCGACGCGCAGGAACGCCGGGCGCGGGACCTGTCGAGCCTCAACGGCATCGTCACGATGGGCGCGCCGCTCGACCGTGCCGCGGCACTGCGGTACCAGGAGCTGCTGTCGCCGCGGATCTTCAACGGCTACGGCACCACCGAGACCTTCTGGAACACGTTCCTGCGCCCCGAGGACTTCCCGGACGGCGCCGGGTCCACCGGTCGCGCATCGACCGACGACGACGTCGCCGTCGTCCGCGTGCACGAGGACCGTCTGGCCGACCCGACCGACACGGTGGCGAAGGACGGCACCGAGATCGGGGAGTTCGCCGTCCGCACCGTGAAGTCCGGCTACTCGTACCGGAACCCCGGGCTCGAGGCCGAGAAGTTCGCGAACGGCTGGTTCTACCCGGGCGACCTCGCCACCTGGGACGAGCACGAGCGGGTGACGATCGTGGGCCGCAAGGACGACATGGTCATCTCCGGCGGCGAGAACGTGCACCCCGTCCAGGTCGAGGCGGTGCTGCAGGAGCACCCCGGGGTCGCCGACTCCATCGTGGTGGGTGTGCCGGACCCGCGGTGGGGCGAGGTCGTCACGGCGTACGTCGTCCGTGCCGGCGACCGGCTGCCGGCCGACGACACCGAGGCAGCCGCCGCGCTCGAGGACTGGACGGGGTCCCACCCGGGCCTCGCCCGGTACAAGCGCCCGCGGCGGTACCGCTTCGTCACGGACCTCCCCTACAACGCCACCGGCAAGAAGGTGCACTACCTGGCGAAGGACACGGCCGCGGCGGACCAGGCAGCCGGCCGGCTGATCGAGCCGTAGCGGGCCCGGTACCCGAGCGGTGACGGCCTGGAGGCCCGTGGCGGCGCCGCCACGGGCCTCCCGTCCGTCAGCTGGTCGCGTCCACCGCACGCCGGGGCGCGTTGCGGGCGAAGAGGCCGGGCAGCAGCCCGCCGATCTTCGTCCCGATGCACAGGCTGACGAAGGTCGCGAGCGGGGTCGCGAGCGCCTCGGGATCGAAGGTGGCCACCGCCACCAGCCCGACCGTCCCCGGCACGAGCAGCAGGAACGCCGGGAAGAACGACACCGTCGCCGGGATCGCCGGCACGAGCCGCTCGAGCAACCGGGTCGCGACGAACAGCAGCGCCGCTGCGGCCCCGGTCGCGACGACGCTGCCCCAGAGCGGCGTCGTCGTGCTCACCACGGCGTAGGCGGTGACCATGACCGCCACCGACACGAGCGTCAGGCGCCACCCGGACCGGAACACCAGACCGAGCCCGACCGCGAGCACCACGACGGCGACCCACGACACCCAGTACGCGGGCACGGACTCCCAGCCGGCCAGGTCGGTGCCGACCCCCGCGACCTCGCCGACGAGCGCGGCCGACGACGGGTCGACGTGCAACCCGGTCAGGGCGCTGCCGGACGCGATGCCGGCGGCCATGAAGCCGAGCATGATGAGCCCCTGCACCAGTCGCGACGACCCGGTGACGATGTCGGCGGCGGTGAGTTCGAGCAACGCGTTGGTGATGAGCGCGCCCGGGACGAACACCGCCACCGGGGCGCAGACCGCGAAGAGCGGGACCTGCTCGAACCCGGTGCCCGCGGCGACCAGGCCGACGATCGCCGTCGACACGAACGCGGCCAGGAACGGGATGATCGCCACGGCCTCGCGGAAGCGCCGGAGGACCAGTCCGATCACGCCGACCAGGCCGCCGACGACGAGCGCCAGGACGATCGCCCACCAGGGGCAGCGGAAGACGACGGCCAGGCCGGCCGAGGTCAGGGCGTTGCCGAGGATCCACGGCAGCGCGGGCGGTGGGACGGTGCCGGCCCGGATGGCCCGGACGCGGGCGGGGATCTCGGCGAGGGCGATGGAGCCGCTCTCGAGCCCGAGCACGACGCGGTTGGCGCGGGCGGCCTGGCGGGACGACAGTTCGACGCCCTCGGCGTTGACGATGGTGGCGGCGCCCGTCGAGACCTCGCTCACCATCACCAGGGCGGGCAGGACGCCGATCGCGAGCGTCGGTCCGACCCCGGCGGCGTCCCGGGCCTTCTCGAGCGCCGACCGGACGTCGGTGACGGAGCTGCCGGCGTCCAGGAGCAGGGCTCCGAGGGTGCCGAGGAGCATGCCGACCGGGACGCTCTCACCGTCGACGACCTCGACGTGTGCCTCCGGTCGGCGGAGGGCGTTCTGCAGGTTGGCGAGTGCGCTTCCGAGTCCGACCACGATCGTCGATGCTACTCGGCGGCGAGCCGGTCGTGCAGTCGCGCCGTCTTCGCGGGATGGCGACGGTCCGCGGGCCGGGAGGCACGTGGCGGGCCGGTCCCGCGCCTCCAGTCCGATGCCCAGGGCGCCCCGATCCCACCGTCGAAGCGACAGATGGCAGGACCATCGCTCGGACTGTGCGGCCGGAGCGACAGAACGACGCGAACTGTTCGCAGAGTTCTGTCGCTTTCGCAGCGGCACGCGGCGGGCGCCACGCGGCGGGCGCCGCGCCAGAGCCTCGGCGGTACCCCCGGTGGGACTCGAACCCACAACTCAGCGATTTTAAGTCGCGTGCCTCTACCGATTGGGCCACGGGGGCGGGCCGGAACAGCCTACCGATGCACGAAGGCGGCCACCCTTCACAGGTGACCGCCTTCGTGACGAGCGTTGCTACTTGGCGTCGGCCGGGGCCGTCACCGGCTCGGGGGCGTTGGAGACGTCCTTCGCGGGCTCGCCGTAGACGGGGCCGGCGGCACCGGCGACCTTGCCCTCTTCCGGAGCCGGGGCTGCGGCGGGCGCGGCCGGGGCCTCGGCGGCGGGCTTCGGACGGGACGCGAACGCCTCGAACGCGGCACGCGGGGTCTCGCGGTCGTCGAGCGACACGATGTCGCGGCCCAGGAAGAAGCCACCGACCCAGTCGCCGATGACGCGCCACTTGCGCTCCCACGACGGCATGGCCAGGCCGTGGTAGCCGCGGTGGGCACCCCAGGCCAGGAAGCCCTTCATGGCGAACTTGCCGGACTGGAACACACCGGTGCCGAGGCCGAGACCCGCGACGGCGCCGAGGTTCTCGTGCTTGTAGTCGGTCGTCGCCTCGCCACGGATGGTCGCGACGACGTTCTTCGCGAGCTGCTTGGCCTGGCGCACGGCGTGCTGGGCGTTCGGCACGCAGAACCCGCCGACACCGCCACCGGTCAGGTCCGGCACGGCTGCGACGTCGCCGCAGGCCCATGCGTCGGCGATCACGCCGTTGTCGTCCACCACGCGCAGGTCGGGCTGCACGCGGATGCGGCCACGCTGCTCGAGCGGGAAGTCGGTGCCCTTGACCATCGGGTTCGCCATGACGCCGGCGGTCCAGATGATGAGGTCGGACGGGATGGTCTCGATCGCGCCGTCGCTCGTCTTGAGCTCGCAGACGCCACCCACGGCCGAGGCCAGCTGGGTCTCGAGGTGCACGGTCGCGCCACGCTCGGCGAGGTTCTTGAGCACCCAGTGCGAGGTCTCGAGCGAGACCTCGGGCATGATGCGGCCCATCGCCTCGACCAGGTGGAAGTGCGTGTCGTCGAAGGACAGCTGCGGGTGGCTCTTCAGCAGGTCGGTGACGAAGGAGCGGAGCTCGGCGAACACCTCGATGCCGGCGAAGCCACCACCGACGACGACGACGGTGAGCAGGCGGTCGCGCTCGGGACCGGCCGGCAGGTTCGCCGCCTTGTGGAAGTTGCTGAGGATGCGGTCACGGATCGACGCGGCTTCCTCGATGGTCTTCAGGCCGATGGCCTCGTCCGCGACGCCCGGGATCGGGAACGTGCGGGACACCGCGCCGGCGGTCATGACGATCTGGTCGTAGGACTCCTCCCACGCCTCGCCCTCGGTCGGGGTGATCGTCGCCGTCTTGGTGGCGTGGTCGACCTTGGTGACCTTCGCCGTGACGACGCGGGTCTTCTTGAGGTGACGACGGTGCGCGACGACCGCGTGACGCGGCTCGATGGAACCGGCGGCGACCTCGGGCAGGAACGGCTGGTACGTCATGTACGGCAGCGGGTCCACCATGACGACCTCGGCTTCGCCCTGGCGAAGGTGCTTCTCGAGCTTCCATGCGGTGTAGAAACCGGCGTAACCGCCGCCGACGACGAGGATCTTGGGCACGGGGGATGATCTCCTTGGATGGGGGTGTGCGGGAGTCGGGTCAGACTTCGCCGCCACCCGCCCCGACTCCAGCGTCTGCACCGTCATCATACGCCCGGCACTCACACCGGGAGGGCGACCAGTCCGCGCGCTCGAGCGCGAGGTCGCCGATGGGGTTGACGCCGGGTCCGGCGGCGAGGGCGTGGCCGACGAGGGCGTGCAGGCACTTCACGCGGGTGGGCATGCCCCCGGCGCTGATGCCGTCGATCTCGTCGACGTGTTCGATCGACTCGCGATCGGCCAGGTACGACTCGTGGGCCGCGCGGTACTGCGCGGCGACTTCGGGGTCCTCGAGCAGGGCTGCCAGCTCGGGCATCACCTGGTTGGCCTCGAGGGTGCTGACCGCAGCGGTGGCCGCGGGGTGGCACAGGTAGTAGAACGTCGGGAACGGGGTGCCGTTCGACAGCCGGGGCTTCGTGGAGACGACGGTGGGGTTGCCACAGACGCAGCGTGCCGCGATCCCGATGACGTCACGTGCCGGTCGGCCGAGCTGCGCCGACACGACCTGGACGTCGCGGTCGGAGGGCGGGTCGAAGGGAGGGGTCGTCACGGGAACGTGAGCCTACCGGAGAAGCGGAACCCCTCGCACCGTCGGCCCGGACGGCTCCGCGCCCCGCGGTTCGGACTACTTGCTGTCGCCCGTGCCGGAGACGTCGGGGGCGACGAGGTCGGCGGCACGCTCGTCCGTCAGTCCGGACTGCAGCACCGACGAGAGCATCGCCTGCACCCAGTCGACCTTGGGCGTCTGCACCTTCGCGCTCACGGGGGTGCCGGAGTCGGTGGTGGGGGTCGTGTCGGCGCCGTCGTCCTCGGCGCCCATCACGAGGTAGCTCTCCTCGCCCGGGTACACGTAGAGCAGTCGGTCGCGGGCCTGGGCCTCGATGTAGGCCGGGTCGTCCCAGCGTGCGACGTCCTTCTTCTTCTGTGAAACGTCGGCCTTCTGGCTCGCGACCTCCTGCTGCTGCTGGGCGATCTGCTCCTGCTGCTGGATGAGCGTCCGGAGCGACGGCGCGAGCACCACCACGAACAGCACGATGATCGCGAGCATGAGCAGGCTGAACCCGGAGAAGTGGATCGAGCGGTACCAGGGCTGCGCGGAGGTGCTGCCGTCGGGCATCGCCACGGGGACGCGGCGGACGCGGGGCTTCTGGCTGGGCACGGTCCGACGATAACCCGGAGCGGACGGTCCGCCCGCCCGGCACGCGGCCGTTCGGCGCCCTCCCAGCGTCTCGCGTCGTCCGGGTGAGGCAGCCGGGAGGCACGGCTCCGGCCCGCCCGTCGGTCCCGCACCTGGAGCGGTCACCACACACCACTCGGCACCGCACACACGACGAGACGCCGCCCTCCTGGAGGAGGACGGCGTCTCGGTGGTGCGGGTACTGCTGGCCGGGCTGGTTACAGCGACGCGGCGCGCGGGAAGGCCGAGCGACCGGCGTACACCGCGGCGTCGCCGAGCTCTTCCTCGATGCGGAGCAGCTGGTTGTACTTCGCGACGCGGTCCGAGCGGGCCGGGGCGCCGGTCTTGATCTGACCACCGTCGACCGCGACCGCGATGTCCGCGATCGTGGTGTCCTCGGTCTCGCCGGAGCGGTGCGACAGGATCGAGGTCAGGCCGTGACGGTGCGCGAGCGAGACCGCGTCGAGGGTCTCGGTGAGCGTGCCGATCTGGTTGACCTTGACGAGGATCGAGTTCGCGGCCTTCTCGTCGATGCCCCGCTGCAGACGCTTCGGGTTGGTGACGAACAGGTCGTCGCCGACGATCTGGACCTTGTCGCCGAGCTCGGCGGTCAGGTGCGACCAGCCCTCCCAGTCGTCCTCGGCCAGCGGGTCCTCGATGGTGACGAGGGGGTAGTTCGCGACGAGCTCGGCGAAGTAGGAGGTGAACTCCTGGCTCGAGAGCTGCTTGCCCTCGAACTGGTACTTGCCGTCCGAGAAGAACTCGGTGGACGCGACGTCGAGGCCGACGGCGATGTCCTTGCCGGGCGTGTAGCCGGCCTTCTCGATCGCGGTGAGCAGGAAGTCGAGCGCAGCGCGGTTCGACGCGAGCTCCGGCGCGAAGCCGCCCTCGTCGCCGAGGCCGGTGGCCAGGCCCTGCTTCTTCAGCTCGCCCTTGAGGGCGTGGTAGGTCTCGACGCCCCAGCGGAGTGCCTCGGAGAAGGACTCGGCGCCGTAGGGCACCAGGAAGAACTCCTGGATGTCGACGTTGGTGTCCGCGTGGGCACCACCGTTGACGACGTTCATCAGCGGGACGGGCAGCGTGTGCGCGTTCGGGCCACCGAGGTAGCGGAAGAGCGGCAGGTCGACCGAGTCGGCTGCGGCACGGGCCACGGCGAGCGAGGCGCCGAGGATCGCGTTCGCCCCGAGGCGGGACTTGTTCTCGGTGCCGTCGAGCTCGATGAGCGCGGCGTCGACGAGGCGCTGGTCGGTGGCGTCGAAGCCCTCGAGCGCCGGGCCGATCTCGTCGAGGACGGCGTCGACGGCCTTGAGCACGCCCTTGCCGCCGTAGCGCGAGGCGTCGCCGTCGCGCAGCTCGTACGCCTCGAACGCGCCGGTGGATGCACCGGACGGGACGAGCGCGCGGGACACGACGCCGTCGTCGAGGAGGACCTCGACCTCGACCGTCGGGTTGCCTCGGGAATCGAGGACTTCGCGTGCGCCTACGGCATCGATCAGGGCCACGGGGTACTCCCTACACATTGGTTGTGGTGATTGCGGTGTCGATCCTAGCGAGCGGAGGTGAACACGACGTCGGCCGTGACGCCCCGCTGTGGACGAGTCCGTGCTGGAACGAGGACTGGGTGCTCAGTCGAGCGGGCGGAACTCGACGCCCTCGAGCGACGCGGTGTCCGCCGAGACGGTCGCGAACGCCGTGAAGCCCTGGGCGGCGAGGCCGGCGAGCAGGTTCTTGGTGTTCTTCGTGCGGCGCTCGAGCCGGACGCGTCGGTGGGACGCCAGCGCCTCGGTCTTCAGCGCGGCGAGCCGGACCGGATCGACGTCCTTGTCGTACACGAGCACGACGGCGTCGGCCTCGGCGGACTCCGGGAGGGTCACGAGGTCGACGAGCCGCTCGAACCCGAGCGAGAACCCGACCGCGGGGACGTCCTGCCCGAGGAACCGACCGATCATCCCGTCGTACCGGCCGCCGCCACCGAGGCTGTAGCCGAAGTCGGGGTGCGCGACCTCGAAGATCGTGCCCGTGTAGTAGCCCATGCCGCGCACGAGCGTCGGGTCGAAGCGCAGGTCCACCCCTGGGAGCGCCTCGCGCAGGCGGAGCAGGTCGGCGAAGGCCTCGACGTCGAGCCACGGCGCGCCCTCGACCGACTTCCAGTCGGCGGCCTCGAGCGCACGGATGGTGTCCTCGAGCCCGGGCAGGTCGGCGCCCACGGTGCTGCGGAGTTCCGCCGCGACGCCGTCCGCACCGATCTTGTCGAGCTTGTCGATCGTGATGAGCGCGCGGTCGGCGGCGGCCGGCTCGGTGATCCCCCACGACGCGAGGAGCGCCAGCAGGATCCGGCGGTCGTTGATCCGGATCGTCGTGCCGCGGACCCCGAGGGCGTCGAGGGCCGCGGTCGTCGCGCGAATGAGCTCGATCTCGGCGAGCTGCCCGGGCTCCCCCAGGATGTCGATGTCGCACTGCACGAACTGGCGGTAGCGGCCCTTCTGCGGGCGCTCGGCACGCCAGACCGGCGCGATCTGCACGGATCGGAACACCGACGGCAGCTCCGCACGGTGCGAGGCGTAGAAGCGAGCCAGCGGGACCGTCAGGTCGAACCGGAGACCGAGGTCGGCGAGGTCCAGCGGTGCTTCGGCCGCCTGCAGGTCCTCGGTGGTGAGTCCACGCTTCATCACCGCGAACGCCAGCTTCTCGTTGTCACCGCCGAGCCCGGAGTGCAGCCGCGCAGCGTCCTCCACCACCGGGGTCTCGATCTCGTCGAAACCGTGCCGCGAGTAGACGTCCCGCACGACACCGAGCACGTGCTCGCGCCGGGCCTTGTCCGCCGGGAGGAAGTCACGCATGCCACGGGGTGCCGTCACGGTCGTTGCCATGCGGTCAATTCTGGCAGACGGGCGTCTCTGACTTGCGCGCACACCGACCCACTGGCATACTGCATGCAGAACCTCGGTCCGGATCGTGCCTGATCCACGCTCCGGATCGATTCGCGGGGCGACGTGCTGCAGTGCGTCCCGCGGTTCGAGCGGGCTTCCCTGTCGGCCCCTCTCCCTGGTGGAGCCGACGCCCGCTCACGGGCGCCCTCTCTTTTTCGGGTTGGGAGGGCGCCCGTTCTCCCTGTCCGCAGCGATCTCGCGCACCGGGGATCACTCCACAGCCCGACCGGCCTCCTCCAGCGCCGACACCGCGGCCCGAAGACTCGCGACCGGGTCCACCCCGCGTCGTGCCGCAGCCGCGACCTCCCCGAGCACCGCTCGCCCCCATTCGGCGTCGACCGTGCCCACCCCGTCGTCCGCAGCGGGCGCGGCCGACGCGGCGGGCGCGGCTGACGCACCACGGGCCTCCGGGCCGACGCCGGAACCGGCCCCGACGACGGACGCGACGACCGCGTCGGCGTCCCCACGTTCCTCCAGGCGTTCCAGCAGCTTCACCGCGCGCTCCAGCGGCGGCATCGCCCGCGGCACCCCGTCGAACGCACTCCGCCGACTCGCCTTCTCGGCCGCCTTGGCCGCACGCCAGACCCGCACGACGTCCTCGACGGTGTCCGCCGTCTCGTCGCCGAACACGTGCGGGTGCCGCCTGGTCATCTTGTCCCGGACCCCGGCGGCGACGTCCTCGAGGGTGAAGTCCCCCGCGCGGGCAGCGATCCCCGCGTGCAGGACCACCTGGTAGAGCAGGTCGCCGAGTTCCTCGCGGACGTCGTCCGGGTCGCCGTCGTCGATGGCGTCGACGAGTTCGTACGACTCCTCGACGGCGTAGCGGGCGAGCGAGGCGTGGGTCTGCGCCCGGTTCCAGACGCACCCGCCGTCCTCGGCGAGCAGGCGGTCGACGACGGTCACGAGGTCCGGTACGGCGGTCATCACGTCATCGTGCCACCCGCGTAGACTGGTCGTGGTGTGTCGGGAAGTCTGGTCGACGGACACTCACCCGACCCCTCGAGACGGAGATCCATGTCGTCCCTCGTCCGCTCCCCCCGCTTCAGCGCCATCGCGCTCCTCACCGCCGCCGTGCTCGGCCTGGTCGTGGCGAACTCCCCGATCGGCCCCGGCCTCGAACGGCTGCTCGACGCGCACCTGCCGCTCGGTGCCCTGGGACTCGACCTGTCGATCGCGCACTGGATCAGCGACGGTCTGCTCGCGGTCTTCTTCCTGCTCGTCGCGATCGAGCTGAAGCAGGAACTCGTCGACGGCGAGCTGTCGAACCCCAAGACCGCGATCATCCCCGCCATCGCGGCGGTCGGCGGCGTGCTCGTCCCGGCCGGCATCTTCCTGCTCGTCACCGCGGGCACGCAGTACACGCACGGCTGGCCGATCCCGACGGCGACGGACATCGCGTTCGCGCTCGGGGTGCTCGCCATGTTCGGTCGCGGGCTGCCGAGCGGTATCCGGGTGTTCCTGCTCGCGCTGGCCGTGCTCGACGACCTCATCGCGATCATCATCATCGCCGTGGTGTTCGCCCACGACACCGACTTCCTGGCCCTCGCGGGCGCTGTCGTCACCCTCGCGGTGTTCTGGCTGCTCGGCCGGATGCTCCGTCCGGGGCGCAGCGGGCAGACGTTCATCATCGTGGCGATGGTCGTCGTCGGGCTCCTGACCTGGTGGCTCGTCTACCACTCCGGTGTGCACGCCACCATCGCCGGCGTCGCACTCGGGCTCGTGCTGCCCCGCCGCCCGGGCCACACCCTGCACGAGAACGTCGAGCCGTGGTCGAACGCCATCGTCCTGCCGGTGTTCGCGTTCGCGTCGGCCGCCGTCATCATCCCCTCGGTCGGCATCAGCGAGCTCTCCCCCACGTTCTGGGCGGTCGTCCTCGCGCTGCCGGTCGGCAAGGTGATCGGCATCACGCTGTTCGGCACGATCGCCACGCGGATCTTCCGCTCGCCCGGCCGCTCGTCGCTGTCGTTCTTCTCGATCATCACCGTCGGCGTGCTCGGCGGCATCGGGTTCACGGTGTCGCTGCTCATGAACGAGCTGGCGTTCGCCCGCAACGAGGAGATCCTCGACGAGGGCGTCCTCGCCGTGCTCGTCGGCTCGGGCATCGCCATCGTCGCGTCGGCGGTCGTCGTCACCCTGCGGGCGCGGGCGTACCGCGCGCGCCGCGAGCTGTCCGAGGCCGAGGACACCGAGTAGCGGCTCGCGGGCCGGGGTTCACACCCGTGCCACGACAGGCCACGCGTCGTTCGACGCGTGGATCGTCGCGAAGGGCGCGCGCGCCGTGGACGTGGCCGATGACGGCCTGGAGGCACGGTGCGGGCCCGCACCGTGCCTCCAGTCCGACTCCGCTCGCGTCTACGCGGCCGGCGCCTCTGCAGGGGTCGTCGCCCCGTAGACGGCGGTGAGGATGCTCTCCACCCACTGGATGAGGGCATCGTCCGGCAGCGCCTGGTCGTGCGGACGCGGCATCGGGATGCTCGTCGCGTTCTGCTGCGGGAACCAGCGCGCGCCCGGGAACATGCGCTTCAGGCGCACCTGCGACGAGTCGGCGAGCTCCTTGCCGGCGACCCGCAGGTTCGAGCCCATCACGACGACGTCGGACAGGCCGACCTGCTGCGCCATGCGACGGAGGCGAGAGACCTCGACCAGCGTCTGCACGGCCTGCGGCGGCTGCCCGTAGCGGTCAGTGAGCTCGTCGAGCACCATGTCGATCGCGTTCGGCTGCGCCGTCGGGGCCGAGGCCGCCGAGAGCTTCTGGTACGCCTCGAGCCGGAGTCGCTCGGACTCGACGTAGTCCTCGGGGATGTGCGCATCGACGGGGATCTCGAGCCGGAGCTCGGTCTGCCCCTCGGCGACGTCGCCACGGAACTGCGACACCGCCTCGCCGATCATCCGCAGGTACAGGTCGAACCCGACGCCCGCGATGTGGCCGGACTGCTCCCCGCCGAGCAGGTTGCCGGCCCCGCGGATCTCGAGGTCCTTCATGGCGACCTGCATGCCCGCGCCGAGCTCGTTGTTCGCGGCGATCGTCTCGAGGCGGTCCTGTGCGGTCTCGGACAACGGCTTCTCGGAGTCGTAGAGGAAGTACGCGTACCCCCGCTCCCGCCCACGGCCGACACGTCCCCGCAGCTGGTGCAGCTGCGACAGGCCGTACTTGTCCGCCTTGTCGATGATGAGCGTGTTCGCGTTGGCGATGTCCAGGCCCGTCTCGATGATCGTCGTCGAGACGAGGACGTCGAAGCGGCGCTCCCAGAAGTCGACCATGACCTGCTCGAGGGCGGTCTCCGACATCTGCCCGTGCGCGACGGCGATGCGCGCGTCCGGCACGATCTCGGCCAGGTGCGCGGCGACCGACTGGATGTCCTTCACGCGGTTGTGCACGTAGAACACCTGGCCCTCGCGCAGCAGCTCGCGGCGGATCGCCGCCGCCACCTGCAGGTCGGACTGCGGGCCGACGAAGGTCAGGATCGGGTGGCGGTCCTCGGGCGGGGTGGCCAGGGTCGACATCTCGCGGATGCCCGTGACCGCCATCTCGAGCGAGCGCGGGATCGGGGTCGCCGACATCGCCAGGACGTCGACGTTCGTCTTGAACTTCTTGAGCTGGTCCTTGTGCTCGACCCCGAACCGCTGTTCCTCGTCGATGATGACGAGCCCGACGTCCTTGAAGGTGATGCCCTGCGACAGGATCCGGTGGGTCGCGATGACGATGTCGACCGTGCCGTCGGCGAGCCCGGCGATCGTCTCCTTCGACTCCTTCTCGGTCTGGAACCGGCTCAGGGCGCGCAGGTGCACGGGGAACCCGGCGAAGCGCTCCTGGAACGTCTCCATGTGCTGGCGGACGAGCAGGGTCGTCGGGACGAGCATGACGACCTGCTTGCCGTCCTGCACGGCCTTGAACGCGGCACGGATCGCGACCTCGGTCTTGCCGTAGCCGACATCGCCGGACAGCAGGCGGTCCATCGGGATCGGGCGTTCCATGTCGCGCTTGATCTCGTCGATCGTGGTGAGCTGGTCGGCGGTCTCGGCGAACGGGAACGCCTCTTCCAGCTCGCGCTGCCACGGGGTGTCCGGACCGAACGCGTGCCCCTTCGACGCCATGCGCGCCGAGTAGAGCTTCACCAGGTCGACGGCGATGTCGCGGACGGCCTTGCGGGCCTTCGACTTGGCGGCGGACCAGTCCGAGCCGCCCATCTTCGACAGGGTCGGGGACTCGCCACCGACGTAGCGCGACAGCTGGTCGAGCTGGTCGGTCGGCACGAAGAGCTTGTCGCCCGGGTAGTTGCGCTTCGACGGCGCGTACTCGAGCACGAGGTACTCGCGCTGCGTCTTCACGGCGTTCCGGCCACCGCTGGAGACCTCGCGGCTGACGAGCTCGACGAACTTGCCGATGCCGTGGGTCGCGTGCACGACGACGTCGCCCGGCTTGAGCTGCAGCGGGTCGACGACGTTCTTGCGGCGGCTCGCGAGTTTCTTGACGGTGCGGGCACCCTGCTGGACGCTGCGGCCGTAGAACTCCGCCTCGCTCAGGACCGCGATACGGGGGTCGGGGATCGCGAAGCCGTGCTCGACGGTCGCGGTCGTCACGACGGCGAACCCCGGCTCGGGCGGCGCGTCGACCGCTGCGGCACGGGCGGCGACCCCGGCGTCGGCCAGGACCTGCACCGCACGCTCGACGAGTCCCTGGCCCTGCGCGGTCACCACCACGGCCCACCCGTCGTCGGTCAGCGACTTGACGTGCGCGATCGCCCCGTCGGCGCTGCCGGCGAAGCTCGGCACCGCCTCGGCCCGGACGCGGATGTACTCGCCGGCCTCGGCAGCGGCCTCGGCGTCGGTGAGGACGCGCTCGGTGTCCCCTTCGTCGAGGCCGGAGTCGAACGGCGACACCGTCCACCAGGTGCGCTGGCCGCGGGTGTTCTTGAGCTGCTGCACGGTCAGGAAGTTGCCCGCGTCGAGGTCGATCGGGGCCTGGGCACCGGCGACCGCTGCACTCCAGGCCGCCTGCAGGAACTCGGTGTTCGTCTCGGCGAGGCTGTTCGCGCGGCCGTTGACCCGCTCGGGCGAGAACACCGCGATGGTGGCGTCGTCCGGCAGGTAGGAGGTCATCGGCACGAGGTCCTGCACGAGCGCCGGAGCGAGGGACTCCATGCCCTCGACCGGGATGCCCTCGGCGATCTTCGCGAGCATCTGCGACAGGTTCGGGAATTCGTGCAGCATCTCGCGCGCCCGCTGCCGGACGTCGTCGCTGAGCAGGAGTTCGCGCGAGGCGGTCAGCTCGACCGAGCCGAGGTCGTCCTCGGTCGTGCGCTGGTCGGCGACGGAGAACGCCTTGATCGCCTCGATCTCGTCGCCGAAGAAGTCGACGCGTGCCGGGTGGTCGGCCGTCGGCGGGAAGACGTCGAGGATGCCGCCGCGCACCGCGAACTCACCACGGCGGGTGACGAGGTCGACGCGCGAGTAGGCGAGGTCCACCAGCTGGGACGCGATCGCCGCCAGGTCGTTGCCCCGCGAGTCGGTCCGCAGCACCACGGGCGCCAGGGACGTCAGGTTGCTCGCGATCGGCTGCAGCGCGGCGCGGACGCTCGCGACGACGATGGTCTGGCGGCGCTCGGCCGGGTCCGCCGCCTGCCACGCCGCGAGCTTCCGGAGCGTCGCGATGCGCGTGCCGACGGTCTGGGCACTCGGGCTGAGGCGTTCGTGCGGCAGGGTCTCCCACGCCGGGAACTCGAGCACGTCGGCGTCGGGGACGTAGCTGCCAAACGCTTCGCGGACCGCCTCGGCCTCACGCCCGGTCGCCGTGATGACGAGGACGCACTGCGGGCCGTTGCGCTCGGCGAGCAGCGCGCCGAGCAGCGGCACGCGCAGGCCGTCCACGACGGAGAAGTCGGCGTCGCGCGGTGCGGCGCGCAGCACGCGATCGAAGGCGGAGGCGCGCGAGAGCGCAGGGATGATGCCCGAGATCGTCACTCAGGAGATGGTACCGGCCGCCACCGACACCGGCCGCGACGTGCGCGACGGGCGAACAGCGCCGACGCCCGGCACGGAGCGCTCAGGACGGAGCGTGCACGCGTTGCTGTGCGGCGAGCAGCCCGACCTCGGCGATCGCCTCGACCGCGTCGGCGGCGTCGGCCAGCAGGATCGGCAGCGTCTTCTTCTCGGCTGCGGAGAAGTCACGCAGCACGTAGTCGGCCGGGTCCTGCCGACCGGGGGGACGCCCGATGCCGACCCGGACGCGCATGAACTCGTTCGTCCCGGTGGCCTTGATGATGTCGCGCAGCCCGTTGTGCCCGCCGTGCCCGCCACTGCCCTTCAGGCGGACGGTGTCGAACGGCAGGTCGAGCTCGTCGTGCACGACGACGAGGTCGGCCGGGGTGGCGCTGTAGAACCCGAGCACTGAGGAGACCGGTCCGCCCGAGGTGTTCATGAACGAGCCGGGCTTCGCCAGCACGAGTCGTGTGCCGCCGGGCACCAGGCGCCCCTCGGCGACCTGGTTCGGCGTCTTGTGCTTCTTGAACGTCGCTCCCATGCGGGAGGCGAGTTCGTCGAGGACCATCTGGCCGACGTTGTGGCGGTTGCCGGCGTAGTCGGGCCCGGGGTTCCCGAGCCCGACCACCACGAGGATTCGATCCGTCACAGCGTCGACCAGATGTCTTCGAAGGGGTGTTACTCGGAGTCCGCGGCGCCCTCGGCACCCGACTCGGCGCCGGCCTCGGCCGAGGCCTCGTCGGCAGCGTCGTCGTCAGCGGTGCCACGCGGGGTGACGATCGCGACGACCAGCGCCTCGGGGTCGGTCTCGAGCTCGGCGCCCTCGGGGAGCTCGAGCTGCGAGGCGTGGATCTGCACGCCGTCCTCGAGGCCCTCGACGTTCACGGAGACGTGCTCCGGGATGTCGGTGGCGAGCACGAGCAGCGAGATCGTGTTGAGGTCCTGCACGTGGATGGTGCCGGAGAAGGACTCGCCCTCGATGACGACGGGCACGTCGACCGTGACCTTCTCGCCGCGGCGGAGGACCACGAGGTCGATGTGCTCGATGATCTGGCGCACCGGGTCACGCTGGACGTCCTTGACGAGGGCGAGCTGCGCAGCACCCTCGATGTCGAGGTCGACGACCGCGTTGGCGGTACGGACGAGCAGCATGGTCTCGTGACCGGGCAGCGAGATGTGCTTCGGCTCGGTGCCGTGGCCGTAGACGACCGCGGGGATCTTGTCGGCCGCGCGGAGCTTGCGAGCAGCGCCCTTGCCGAACTTGGTGCGGACTTCCGCTGCGAGCTTGGTGTAGTCGGCCATGGTGCCTCCTGGTGTCGGGGACGACGCCGGGGTGCCGGCATCGTGGGGGTCTGTGGTGTTGCAACTCGAACGCGTGCACGCGTGAGGAACGATCCCAGGGTCTTGCCGGGTATCCCACCGCGTCGATCACGGCCGCGCGTACGCAGCCCTCGCCGAAGTCAGGGACCGAGTCTAGCAGGAGCGTCCGGGCGTGTCGTTCCGCGATCTGCTCGCTGCGGCAGCGACGTGGTTCAGCGGCCGACCTTGCGACGAAGCTCCTGCGCGGCGTGGAGGACGTCCCGCGCCCGGTCGCTCGCTGCCTCGGCCTCGTCGCGGGCTGTCTCGAGCCGGGTGATCTCGGCCTCGGCCTGCTCGAGGGCACGCTGGAGCTCGGCGCGGCGCTCCTCCGCCTGTTCGAGATCGGCCTCGGCGGTGTCGAGTGCTGCGTCGGCGTCGCGGGACTCCGTGCGCGCTGCGGTCTCGGCCTGGCGTGCGGCCTTCCGGTCGGCGGCCGGGTCACGCTTCGGTTCGGGCTCGGGCTCGGGTTCCGGTTCGGGTCCGGCGTCCGGCTCCGGGTCGTCGCGCTGCGCGGGCCTGGAGGCACGGCTCGCCTTCCGCGCACCCCTCGCCTGGGAGATGGGGATGGGTGGGGCATCGCTGCCGGACCAGGCATCGGGCACCGCGTCCGGATCCGCGAGCGCCCCGTCGAGGTCGACCGCGTCGAACCCCACGCTCTCGAGCGCCGTCACGAGCAGCCCCGACCGGACGGCCGCGCCGGCGTGCGGATCCGCCATCGCCGCCTCGATCGTCGACCGGACCAGCTCGAGTACCGCCGGGGTGACGGGATGTCCGGCGTCGGACGCCAGGTCCGCACCGGCCTGCGCGAGGGCGTCGACGACCTCGGCGCGCTGCCGACGGAGGGTCCGGATCGCGTCGGGGTCGGCGTCGGCCTGGGCCTTGCGGAGCGCCGGTCCGAGGTCGACGGCATCGTCGAGCGCGCCGTCGTGGGCCAGCAGGTCGATCACCCAGGCGGCCGGGGCGGGTTTCCGGAGCTTGCCGATCGCCGTCGCGAGGGCACGGTGGTCCTTCCGCACCGCGCGCGCTCGTGCGGTGCGCTCGGCGACGAAGTCCTGCGGCGCGACGAGCAGCAGTTCCCTGGCGACATCGGCGAACTCCATGCCACCACTGTGCTCTCTGAGGAGCCGGGGACTACCAGTCGTGGACGGTGCCGTCGGCCAGGCGGTTGAACGGCAGGTACGCCTGCTCGTAGGGGTACTTGCCGGCTTCGTCGACGTCCAGGCTGACCCCGAGGCCTGGCTCGTCACCCGGGTGCAGGTAGCCGTCGGTGAACGTGAACGTCTGGTGGAACACCTGGTTGGTCTGCGGCCCGTGCTGCATGTACTCCTGGATGCCGAAGTTGTGGATCGCGAGCCCGAGGTGCATCTGCGCGGCGAGTCCCACCGGGGAGATGTCGGTCGGTCCGTGGAACCCGGACTTGACCTGGTACAGCGCCGCGTACTCCATCGTCTTCTTGAGCGGGGTGACGCCGCCCATGTGCGTGACGGCACCGCGGACGTAGTCGATGAGCTGGTCGCGGATGATGTCCTTGAAGTCCCAGATGGTGTTGAATACCTCGCCGATCGCCAGCGGCGTCGTGGTGTGCTGCCGGACGAGCTTCAGGGCCTCCTGGTTCTCGGCGGGGGTGCAGTCCTCGAGCCAGAACAGGTCGTACGGCTCGAGCGACTTGCCGAGCTTGGCGGCCTGCAGCGGGGTCATCCGGTGGTGGCCGTCGTGCAGCAGGGGCAGTTCGGGGCCGAACTCGTTGCGGACGGCCTCGAACACGGTGGGCACGTGGCGCAGGTAGGCGCGGGTGTCCCAGTCCTCCATCGCCGGGTTCGCACCGCGCTGGGCGGGTTCGAAGTCGTAGCGGACGCCGGCGTTGCCCTCGGTGGTCGTGTTCGACGCGATGCCGTAGATGGACTCGAGGCCGGGGACCCCGGTCTGCACCCGGATGGAGCGGTAGCCCTCCTCCTGGTGCTCGCGGATGGAGTCGAACAGCTCGGGCAGCTCCTTGCCCGAGGCGTGGCCGTACGCCATGAGCCCGGTGCGCGATGCCCCGCCGAGCAGCTGGTACAGCGGCATCCCTGCGACCTTCGCCTTGATGTCCCAGAGGGCCATGTCGACGGCGGCGATCGCGGCCATCGTGACCGGACCACGGCGCCAGTACGACGACCGGTACAGGAACTGCCAGGCGTCCTCGATGCGGCTGGCGTCACGGCCGACGAGCAGCGGGACGACGTGCTCGGACAGGTACGCGGAAACCGCGAGCTCGCGGCCGTTCAGGGTGGCGTCGCCGAGCCCGGTGACGCCGTCGGCCGTGGTGAGCTTGAGCGTCACGAAGTTCCGGTTCGGGCTGGTCACGATGACCTCGGCGCGCTCGATGAGCTGCCCGCGGTCCACCGAGGCCCAGGTGTCCGGACGGCCGGCGGTGGTCTCGGCCGGCCCGCTGTCGGTGGCGCCGGGGACCGGGGCCGCGGGGTTCGTGGTGTTCGTGTCGGTCATGCGTGGACTCCTCCGTTGGAGCGTTCGCGGGCGCGTGCCGCGGCGGTGCGGATGCGGTCGGCCGCCGCCGTCACGGCGGCGACCACGGGGGTGGTGTCGAGTTCGGGCGCGACGACGGCCAGGACGTCGTGCACGTCCGAGTCTGGCCCGGGGGCACCGGGGTCGTCCACCAGGTCGGGTTGCTCGGTGACGTGCAACCACCACGCGGCGAGGGCGGTGGCCGCTCCGGTGCCGATACCGGCCGAGGGGTCGCGGGCGAGCCGGTGCCGCACGACGTCGACGACGCGGACGGGCAGCTTCTGCGAACCGCCGGACGCGATCTGCCGCAGGGTGTGCCGGATGCGCGGGTTGGCGAACCGCTCGACCAGGGCCGTGCGGGCTTCTTTGACCTCGGCCTCGGGCAGCGGGAGTTCGAGCGCGGCTTCGTCCCAGAGCTGCTCGACGGCGGTGCGGCAGACCGGGTCGTCCATCGCCTCGGCCACGGTGTCGTGGCCGAGCTGCAGCCCCAGGTAGGCGAGGAGCGAGTGCGAGCCGTTCAGCAGCCAGAGCTTCCGCTGCTCGTACGGGGTGACGTCGTCGACGATCCGGACGCCGGCCGTCTGCCACGCGGGCCGGTCGGTGCCCGCGAAGGCGTCCTCGAGCACCCACTCAGCGAACGGCTCGGTGACGACGGGGACCCGGTCTCCGGTGAGCGCACCCGGCAGTTCCGACAGGCGCGCGACGTCGTCGTCGGTGGTGGCCGGGGTGATCCGGTCGACCATCGAGCTCGGGAACGTGACGTTCGCCTCGATCCAGTCGTGCAGGGTGTCGTCGGTGACGGCGTCGAGCACGGCGTCGCGCAGGACCGCCCCGTTGTGCGTCAGGTTGTCGAGACTGACCAGCGCGATGCGCCCGGACCCGGCGGCACGGCGGGCGTCGAGCCCCGCGACCAGCCGCGCCGGCACGTCGGAACCGGGCCGGTAGCCCTGCTCGGTGACCGTCAGCGTGACGATGGTCGTCTCCGGGGACGCGACCACGTGCCTCCAGGCCGTGTCGTCGCTGCCCGGGTGGGCGGCCACGATCGTGTCGACCACCTCGGATCGGTCGCCGGACGCGGTTCGGGTGACGAGCGTGTACCGGCAGTCCTGCGCGGCCAACGCGTCCGCGGCGGCGGGCGAGCGGCCGGTGAAGGCGGTGATGCCCCACGGCTCCCCCGTGGTGTGGGCGGTGTACCAGGCGAGGTGGGCACGAGCGAAGGCCCCCACCCCCAGGTGGACGATGCCCGGACGGCGCTCCGTCATGCGGTCACCGGCACGAGGGAGCGGAGGTACGCCAGGTTGTCGGCGGTGCGGGCCTCGAGCGGCAGGTCGGTGGAGAAGTCCTCGATGGTGACCCACCCGTCGTACCCGACCTGGCGGAGCGCGTCGAGGTACTCGGACACCGACGCCTGGCCGGTGCGCAGGGTTGCCCACTCGTGCTGCCAGATCGAACTGCCGTCGGCACGGGTGTCGCCGGTGTCGACCCAGCGGGCGTTCTTCACGTGGGCGTGTGCCAGGTACGGCCCGAGCAGTTCGAACGCGGCCAGGTGGTCCTCGTACCCCTCGATCACGAGGTTGCCGAGGTCGTGGATGACGCCGACGTGTGCGGGGTCGAGACCGTCGATCAGTCGCAGTGCCGCGGATGCCGACGGCGTGATCGTCATGTGGTGCAGCTCGACGAGTGCCTTCACGCCGAGCTCCGACGCACGCGACACGACCCACTCGAGATCGGCGCGGGTGCGGTCGAAGAGCTGCGGGTAGGTCTCGCCGGTGCGTTCCTGCTCGGCACGGTAGTGCGGCATCGTGACCCGCACCTGGCGCGCGCCGAGTTCGCTGGTCACGCGCAGCATGGTCTCGACGCCGTCGTGGTCGGCGGCCGGCTGGTAGCCGCCGATGCCCGAGTACTCGAGGCCGGCGTCGTCGGTGACCCGGGCGATCTCGCCGACCCGGTCGCGGATGCCGGTGTACTGCCAGGTCGAGTTGTTGCCCGCCCAGAACGACCGTTCGGCGGGGACCTCGACGCCGTCGGCCGGGCGGTCGTCGACGATGCGCCACTCGATGCCGTCCCAGCCCTGCGCCGCCAGGGTCTCGGCGGCTTCGGACGGGGTCCAGTCGGGGGTCGAGGCGGTGAACACGGAGAACTTCATCGGGTGGCTCCTTCGGTCGCGGTGGCGGGTGTGCCGACGACCGGCACCACGTCGTCGTACGTTCCCTCGATCACGTCGTCGATGCGCACGGGTCGCCCGAGCGTCGCGCTGACGTAGAGCCCGCGGACGGTGGCGAGCGACACGAGGGCCGCGTCGACGGTGACACCCGGTTCGCGTCCCTGCCGGATCGCGTCGACGATGTCCGTGTACTGCCGAGCGTGCCCCGCGGCGAAGTGGTCGGGTTCGGCCGGGCCGCCGACGACGTGCTCGGGCGGGACCACCTGGTCCTTCTGGTCGACCGCTCCGGCGACCGCGGTGGCGTTCGACGTGGTGGACGCGGATTCGAGCGTGGCGGTGTCCGGGGCGATGTGGAAGTACGCGAGCCGGTCGTCGTCGACGATGGCGGAGCCGTGCGTGCCGTACACGGCGTACCGGGCGGAGAGCCCCGGGTACGCCGCGGTCGTGCAGTGGACGACCCCGAGCGCCCCGCCGGCGAACCGGACGGTGGCGACGGCGGTGTCCTCGACCTCGATCCGGTCGTGGGCGAGGAGCCCCGTCTGGGCCGAGATCTCGACCGGACGACCGAGCGCCCAGACGAGCAGGTCGACGGTGTGCACGCCCTGGTTCATCACCGCGCCGCCGCCGTCGAGCGCCCAGGTGCCGCGCCAGTCACCGGAGTCGTAGTACCCCTGCGACCGGTACCACGCGACGCTCGCGAGCCCCGAGGTCACGGTGCCGAACCCGCCGTCGTGCGCGGCCCGGGC
This sequence comes from Curtobacterium sp. MCSS17_006, assembly GCF_003234215.1. Lineage (NCBI taxonomy): Bacteria > Bacillati > Actinomycetota > Actinomycetes > Micrococcales > Microbacteriaceae > Curtobacterium > Curtobacterium sp. MCSS17_006. The sequence continues at coordinate 231,085 of NZ_QKSO01000003.1, forward strand.
GACGGCCGCCGACGCCGGGTCGAAGCGGTGCTGACTGATGACGCTCGTGACGAGCCCGTGGTCGCGCGCGGCTGCGGCGAGTGCCGCGATCTGCCGTGCCCGGGGCATCGTGGTGTCGAGCGGCTTCTCGATGACGACGTGCTTGCCGGCGGCCAGGGCGGCCTCGGCGAGCTGCACGTGCATGCCGGACGGCGAGCAGATCGCGACGACGTCGATGTCGGTCTGGTCGATCGCCTCTTCGATGGTGGACGTCGTGATCGGACGGGCGACGCCCATCGCCTCGACCGCGTCGGCCGCGCTCGTGGCGGCTTCGGGCACGGCGTCGACGAGGGCGACGACCTGCAGGTCGGGGTGGTGCACGGCGACGGTGGCGTGGTGGCGGCCGATGACGCCGGCGCCGACGACGGCCAGGCGGAGCGGGTTGGTGGGTTCGGTCATCGCAGGGTGACTCCGATCTGGTCGGTGAGGGTGCGGAAGGCCCGGCCGGCACGACCGAAGGCCGCGGGGCCGGAGAACCCGCCGAGGGAGGTGAAGTCGCTGAGGTGCGGTTCGAGCGAGGCGTACCCGGAGTACCCGGCGTCGCGGAGCGCGGTGAGGGTCTGGAGCAGTTCGCCGTCGCCCTCGCCCGCGGGGACCACCGACGAGTCGGCGGCGAGGGCGTCCTTGACCTGCAGGTAGTCGACGTACGGGGCGAGCTGCTCCCAGCCGTCGGTGAAGGGCCGGACGCCGCACTGCACGTAGTTCGCGTTGTCCCAGGCCAGTCGGAGCGCGGACGAACCGACGCTCTCGACGATGTCGAGCACGCGCGCGGGGACGTCGCCGTAGATGTCCTTCTCGTTCTCGTGCAGCAGGGTCACCCCCTCACGCTCGGCGAGGTCGGCCAGCGCCCGCATCCGGACGAGGACGTCGTCGCGGACGTCGTCGGGCGTGCGGCCCTCGAAGTAGAACGAGAAGATCCGGATGTTCGTCGTGCCGAGGGCGTGCGCGGCACGGATCGCTCGGGCGAGCCGTGACACCTCGTGCTCGACGGGTTCGTCGACGGGCACCTTGCCGATCGGCGAGGCGATCGCGGACACGGTCTGCCCACGCTCGTCGAGCAGCCGGTGGAGTCCGGCGAGCTGGTCGTCGTCGAGGTCGACGACGTTGACGCCCCAGGCGCTGCGGACCTCGATGGCGCTCGCGCCGAGCGCCTGGAGGACCGCGACCTGGACGACCGGATCGGCGTCGATCTCGTCGCCGAAACCGGAGAGTTCCCAACTGGGCTGGGTCATTGCATTCCCTTCATGCGACCAGACTGGAGGCGCGGGGCGGGCTGGCACCGCGCCTCCAGGCAGTCTGTGGACAAGTCGGCAGACTGCACAGCGCTACTTGACGGAGCCGGCGGTGAGCCCGCCGACCAGGTAGCGCTGGAAGATCAGGTACAGGGCGACGACGGGGACGGCGCAGACGATCGAGGCGGCCATCATCTGGCCGTAGATCGGGACGGCGCCGCCCTCTTGGGTGGTGCCGAGCACCTGCAGGACCACGGCGACCGTCCGGGTGTTCGGGGTCGTCATGATCGTGGAGAACAGGACGTCGTTCCAGCCGAGCAGGAAAGCGAAGATCGCGGACACGACGATGCCCGGCCACGACAGCGGGAGCACGATCTTCGTCAGGATCTTCGTCGAGCTGGCGCCGTCGATGCGCGCCGCTTCCTCGAGTTCCTTCGGCAGGCCGCGCAGGTAGGTGACCATCACCCACGTCGAGAACGGCAGGGCGAAGGTCAGGTAGGTGACGAACAGGCCCCAGCGGGTGCCGATGATCTGCACGCCGGTGGCGCTGGCGATGTTCGAGAACACCACGAAGACCGGCAGGAGCAGGAGCGTGCCGGGGATCGACTGCAGGGCGAGGAGCCCACGCAGGATCGTCAGGCGCCCGAGGAACCGGAACCGGACGAGCACGTAGGCCGTGGACACGGCGAGCGCGGCACTCGCGACGGCGACGGCACCGGCGGTGAGCATCGAGTTCACCAGTCCCTCGCCGAGGGCGACCGTTGACCAGATGTCCACGTAGTTCGACAGCGTGAACTCGGACGGGAAGTACTCGCCGCGGGCGACCGCGACGTCGGAGTTGACCGAGCCGAACAGGATGTAGAGCACCGGGACGGCGATGAACGCGATGATCACCGCGATGACGGTGACGAGCAGCCAGCGCGGCAGCAGCCGGGTGACGTCGGTGTCGTAGGGACGCTTGCTCCGTCGGCCGCCGCTGCCGGTCGTGATGCTCTCGGTGAGCGTCGCGGTGGGGCGGGTGCGGGTGCTGAAGGACGTGCTCGGGGTGGTCATGCGCGTGCTCCGTCGATGTCGGCGGCGGTCGGGGCGGCGGCGAGCGTGGCGCGGTCGGCGCGACGCTGCTTCCGGTTGGGGCCGGCGTCGTCGCCGGTGTCGAGCTTGACCGCCCGCAGGTAGACGAACAGCGGGATCGCGACGATCACGAGCGAGCAGATCGCCATCGCTGCGGACAGGCCGAAGCGGAACGACTGGAAGCTCGCGATGTACGTCAGGACGGGCATCACCTCGACGCTGGACGGCAGCGGGATGCCGAACAGCACGAACGGCAGCGTGAAGTTGTTGATGTTGTGCAGGATCGAGATGATCACCGCGAGGCTGAGGGGTCCGCGCAGGTACGGGAAGATGATGTACCGCAGCTTCGCCCACCAGGTCACCCCGTCGAGCGCGGCGGCCTCGTGCACCTCGTTGTCCACGGCCTGCAGTCCGGCCAGGGACAGCAGGTAGACGAAGGGCCAGCTCGTCCAGATCATCACGCCGGCGAGCGCCCAGTACGACGCCGAGCCGTTCAGCCACAGCACGTCGGTGTGCAGGATCGAGTTCACGACCCCCTGCGGCTGGAGCATCGTGCGGAAGAACGTGCCGACCACGAATGCCGGCAGCACGTACGGGATCAGGTAGATCGATCGGACGAGCCCGCGACCGGGGAACCGGTTCTGCGTCGAGATCGCGGCGGCGACCCCGATCGGCACGGTCACCGCGGTGACGAGCACCGACAGCGACACCGAGATCCAGATGGAGTGCAGCAGCGGCGAGTTCGTGAACGCCTCGGTGAAGTTGGCGAACCCGACGAACGGGGCGCTGAACCACTGGCGGAGCGTGTACTGGTCGAGGTCGAGCATCGCGATCCAGAAGCCCACCAGGAGCGGCACCACGATGACGGCGAGCATGAGGACGCCGCCGGGCAGGAGCATCCACAGCGGGCGCTCGCGTTTGTAGAGGGGCGTCTTGCCGGCCGGGCGGACCGGCCGGGGCGGCGCCGCGTCGGTGCGGGGCCTGGTCTGCGTGCTGGTCATCACAGACCTCCGTTCTTCTGACGGTCGAGGGTGGCCTGGGCGTCCTTCTGGGCGTCCTGCAGTCGCTTGCGGAGCTGGTCGTCGGTGACCTCGCCGGACTTCAGCGACGGGATCGACTGCACGACCACGTCGACCAGGGCGAGCTGGATGTCGGACCAGGCGCCGGTGAACGCGGTCGGCTTGGACAGGCGGCCGGCGTCGATGATCGGCTTGAGCTGCGGGTTGTCGGCTGCCAGGTCGGCGGCGGCCGACGCGTTGGTCGGTAGGTTGCCGAACAGGTCGTAGTACTCGAGCTGGGCCTTCGGGGCGCTGAGCTGCTTGACGAACGCGAACGACAGCTCCTGCTTGGTGCCGTAGTCGGCGACGACCCAGTTGTCGCCGGACAGGATGCTGGCGGCCTCGATCCCGTCGGACGGCCGCTCGGACGCCCCCGGCGGGACGGTGGGCAGCAGGGCGAACTCGTACTTGCCGTCGACCTTGGTGTCCGTGAAGGAGTTGATGGCGGTGGTGGTCGTCATCGGGAAGAACGCGGCCTTGCCCTCGGTGAACTGCGCGAGGGCCTGGGCGTTGTTCCAACCGATCGCGGCCGGGTCGACGACGCCGTCCTTCGTGACCCAGTCGAAGTAGGTGCGGTAGGCGTTCTCGACGGCCGTGCTGTCGATCTCGGCCTTCGAGCCGTCGACGATCGTGTTGCCGGCGTTCTGGGCCATCCCCCACACGAACTTCCAGGGGTCGAAGCCGTCGGCGTAGGCGATCGCCATGCCGTGGCGCCCGTCACCCGTGGTGGCCTTCGCGTCGGCGGTGAGCTCGTCCCACGTCGTGGGCATGTCGGTGATGCCGGCCTTCGCGAGCAGGTCCTTGTTCACCGCCATCACGAACGGACGGCTGGCGAACGGGATCCCGATCTGCTTCGACGCACTCGGACCGGAGATGCCGAACGACGCGGGGTCGAACTGGTCCTTGCCGCCGATCGCGTCCCACTCCTTCGTGCCCATCTCGACGAAGGCACCGGTGGCGTACGCGGTCGGGGTGAAGGTGGTGCCGATCGCGTAGACGTCCGGACCCTGCCCGGAGATGACGCTCGTCTGGATCGCGGTCAGTTCCTCCTGCGCGGACGAGTAGGTCTCCCACTGGATGTCCGCACCGGTCGTGCGCTTGAACTCGGCGGCGGTCTCCCGCTGCCACTGCTTGCGTTCCTTGGGGTAGGTGGTGTCCGCGCCCATCATCACGCGGAGGGTGTTCGGGTCGTCGCCGCTGCCGTTCACCACGGCACATCCCTGCAGGGACAGTGCGGCGAGGGCGACCACGGCGACGGCACCGACGATGGTGCGGACTTGCAGTCTTCGCGTCTTCACGGGGGTTTCCTCCTCGAGACCTCCTCCGAGCGGCGCTGCTCGGTGGCACCACTGTTCCGCCGTTGGCAACATGCGGCAACCGGTTGCCACTTGTTGCCAGACGCGAATACGTTCGGCCTCGTGAAGGACCTCTCGACGGACGGCGGCGGGCGCACGGGCGGTGCCGCAGGCACTGCCGCTGGTGCCGCGCGTCGCGTCACCATCCGCGACATCGCCGACGCCACCGGGGTCGCCGCGTCCACCGTCTCCCGCGCCCTGTCCCTGCCCGACCGGGTCAACCCCGTCACCCAGGAGCGCATCCAGCGGGCAGCTCGCGAGCTCGGCTACGTCGCCAACTCGCAGGCACGGGCGCTGACGTCCGGGCGCACCCGAGCCGTCGCCGTGCTCGTGTCCGACATCACGAACCCGTTCTACTTCGACGTCATCCGGGGCACCCAGCACCAGCTCGCCGGGGCCGGCTGGACGCAGCTGCTCGTCGACACCGAGGAGTCCGCCGACGCCGAGATGGCCGCACTCACCGCCGTCGGGGCGAAGGCCGACGGGGTCGTGCTCACGGCGTCACGCCTGTCCGACGCGCAGATCGCACGGTTCGCCGAACGGATCCCCCTGGTCGTCGTGAACCGTCGGCCCACCGGCGTGCCCTCGGTGCTCATCGACACCCCCGGCGGCGTCGAGCAGGCAGTGCAGCACCTGGTGTCACTGGGACACCGGGAGATCCTGTACGTCGCCGGGCCGGACAGCTCGTGGTCGAACGAGCGTCGCTGGCGCGCGCTCGTGCAGGTCGCCAAGCGCCTGGGGATCCGCGTCGCCCGGGTCGGGCCGCACGCACCCTTCGTCGACTCCGGCGCCGCGGCCGCCGACGCCGCCGTGCACGCCGGTGCGACCGCGTGCATCGCCTTCAACGACCTGATCGCCATCGGGATGCTCGCCCGGCTGCGGGAGCGCGGGGTCCGCGTCCCCGAGGACATGAGCATCGTCGGGTGCGACGACATCTTCGGCGCCGACTTCTGCAACCCGCCGCTCACCACGATGACCTCGCCGATCGAACGGGCCGGCCGGGTCGCGATCCGGATGCTGCTCGGACGGCTCGGCGCGCTGCCCGCCGACGAACTGCCCGGGGAGCACATGTCCGGCGCCGTCGCCCTGCCCACCCACCTGACCGTGCGCGAGTCGACCGGGCCGGCGCCGCGCGCCCACAACGACTGATCCGCACTCGCCACCGGCGAACCCGCCGCCCTCGAAGGAGTCGATGATGACCCGCACCAGCACCCCCACCCGGCTCGCACCGCACCCCGACCGGCTGTTCCCCGCCGACCCCGGAGCGCGAGCCGTGGCACGCACCGTGTACGAGGCGGTCAAGGACGCCCCGATCATCTCGCCGCACGGGCACGTCGACGCGGCGCTGATCGCCTCGGACCAGCCGTTCAGCGACCCCGCGTCGCTGCTCATCACGCCCGACCACTACGTGCTCCGCCTGCTGCACGCGAACGGGGTGGACCTGGCCGCGCTGGGACGCGCGGACCGGTCGGGGCCCCGCCCGGGCTCGCAGGCTCGCCCGGCGGCGTCGGCGCATCGCTGGCGCGATGCCGCTGAGCCGACGCCGCCAGGCCGTGCCATCTGGCGGCAGCTGGCGGAGCACTGGGACGACTTCCTCGGAACCCCCGTGCGCTACTGGTTCGAGACGGAGCTGCACGACGTGTTCGGGCTCGACCAGGCGCCGTCCGCGGCGAACGCGGACGACCAGTACGACCACATCGCCGGCCTGCTGGCGTCCCCCGCCTTCCGACCACGCGCGCTCTTCGACGCCTTCGGCATCGAGGTCCTCGCCACCACGGACGGCCCGGCGGACGACCTCGCTGCGCACGCGCAGCTCGCGGCGGACCCCGGCTTCACCGGCCGGGTGCTCCCCACGTTCCGCGCGGACGCCGTGTTCGACCCGACGCGGTCGGACTGGAGGCCCGTGGTCGCGTCGATCGGCGAGGCCGCCGGCATCGACACGGGCACCCACGCAGGGCTGTTGGCGGCTCTCCGCGCACGTCGCCACTACTTCATCGAGCACGGTGCGACCGCCACGGACACCGGGGTGCTCGACGCGGGCTCCGCTCCCCTGCCGTCGAGCGAGCGGGAACGCATCCACGCCGCGGCGCTGCGCGACGCGTCCTCGGTCACCGAGGCCGAGGCGACGGCGTACCGGCACGACATGCTCTACCGCTGGGCGGAGATGAGCGTCGAGGACGGCCTCGTCATGCAGCTGCACCCCGGGGTGATCCGGAACCACCACACCCCGACGCTCGAGCGCTTCGGGCCGGACACCGGGCACGACCTGCCGGCCGTCGGGTCCTTCACCGAGCCGCTCCGGCCGCTGCTCGAGTCCTTCGGCACCGCTCCCGGGTTCCACCTCGTGCTCTTCACCGTCGACGAGACCGTCTTCTCGCGCGAGATCGGGCCGCTCGCGGGCTTCTACCCCGCCGTGTACGCGGGCGCGCCGTGGTGGTTCATCGACACCCCGGCGGCCATCGGGCGCTACCGGTCGGCCGTCACCGACTCCGCGTCGTTCACCAAGACCTCCGGGTTCATCGACGACACCCGCGCGTACTGCTCCATCCCCGCGCGGCACGACATGGCGCGGCGGGCAGACGCGGCGTACCTGGCGTCGCTCGTGGTCACGCACCAGGTCTCCGAGGAGGACGCCGTCCGCACCGCCCGCCGCATCGTGTCCGACATCCCGAAGGCGACGTTCAAGCTCTGACGCTGGCGGGCGGGCGGGTGGTGCGGCGCGGTGCGGCGCCGCGCTGCCGCGCGGTGCGAGGTTCCGTGCCTGGTGCGAGGGTTGCCGGGTCGCACGGAACACGGAACCTCGCACGGTTCGGCGCTGCGGCGGTACGGTCGGGCGCATGACGGAGCGGGTGACGGCGGCGTACAGCGCTCGAGCCGACGAGTACGCGGCGCTGCTCGGGTCGATGGACGCCGTCCATCCCGACGACCGAGCCCTCGTCGAGGCCTGGGCGGCCGGTCGCAGCGGTCCCCTGGTCGACGCCGGGTGCGGCCCCGGTCACTGGACGGCGCACCTCGCACGGCAGGGGCACCGTGTCAGCGGCATCGACGCGGCGCCTGAGTTCGTCGAGCACGCACGACGGACGCACGGCGCCGTGGACGCGGACATCGACTTCCGGGTCGCGTCGCTCGACGCGCTCCCGCTCGCGGACGGCAGCGTCGACGGGGTCCTGGCCTGGTACTCGGTGATCCACCACGAACCGTCGCAGATCGGTGGGGCACTCGCCGAGTTCCATCGGGTGCTCGCGCCCGGCGGTGGGCTGCTGCTCGGGTTCTTCCAGGGCGCCGCGGTCGAGGCCTTCGACCACGCGGTCGTCACCGCCTACCGCTGGCCGGTCGCGTCCCTGGCGGCGCTGCTGGACGAAGCGGGCTTCGACGTCGTGGACGTCCACACCCGCACGGACCCGGGGGCCCGGCCGCACGGGGCGATCAGTGCGGCGCGCCGCTGATCGCTGACCGCTGTCCGTTCCAGCGGCCGGTCAGGCGTCCGAGACCATCGAGGTCAGAGCAGCAGCGATCTCCGGCACGGCATCGAGGCGCTCCCGACGCGGTGTCCCTTGCGGGTCGTCGACGCTCGTCAGGCGGTGGTGACCGCGAGCGCGGCGAGGATCTCCCGCACGGTGTCGTCGACCGATCCGTCGATCGACACCGCGACGGCGGCCTCGTCGGGCTGCGGCCGCTCGAGGGTCGCGAACTGCGAGTCGAGCAGCGTCGTCGGCATGTACTCGTGCTGGCGGTGGGACTGCCGTTCGGCGATCAGGTCGCGCGACCCGTCGAGGAAGGCGATGACGAGACCCGGCGCCGACTCGCGCAGACGGTCCCGGTAGGCGCGCTTGAGCGCCGAGTTCGCCATCACGCAACGGGAGCCGTCCGATTCGACCGCGGCGATCCGCTCGGCGCAGGCGTCGAGCCACGGCCAGCGGTCCTCGTCGGTGAGCGGGATCCCCTGCCGCATCTTCTCCTTGTTGGCGACCGGGTGCAGGTCGTCGGCGTCGACGAAGACGCACGGTTCGCCCTGCGCGACCAGGGCGTCGGTGAGCGCCTGGCCGATGGTGGACTTGCCGGAGCCGGAGACCCCCATCACGAGGACGGGCGGGTGGACAGCGAGCTCGCTCATCCCTCCACAGTATTGATCCGGTGAACTCTGGTCCCCAGTTCCCGCAACACCTGTGCGATCCCAGACCGCCGGTCGTAGGTTGGGCGCCAACGTCAGGACAAAGGAGGCCCTCGTGGCAGACAACAACGGTCAGGCGAACATCGGAGTCGTCGGACTCGCAGTGATGGGCTCGAACCTCGCCCGCAACCTCGCATCGCGCGAAGGCAACACGGTGGCGGTCTACAACCGCACGTACGCCCGCACCGAGGAGCTGCTCCAGGAGCACGGCGACGCCGGGTTCATCGCGTCCGAGGACATCGACGGGTTCGTCGCCTCGCTGTCGAAGCCCCGGACCGCCATCATCATGGTGCAGGCCGGCAAGGGCACCGACGCCGTGATCGGACAGCTCGCCGAACGCTTCGAACCGGGCGACATCATCGTCGACGGCGGCAACGCGAACTTCCACGACACCATCCGACGTGAGCACGACCTGCGCGAGAAGGGCCTGAACTTCGTCGGCACCGGCATCTCCGGTGGAGAAGAGGGCGCACTCAAGGGCCCGTCGATCATGCCCGGTGGCTCGAAGGAGGCCTGGGAGACGCTCGGGCCGATCCTGAAGTCGATCGCCGCGGTCGCCGAAGGTGAACCGTGCGTGACCCACATCGGCACCGACGGCGCCGGGCACTTCGTCAAGATGGTGCACAACGGCATCGAGTACGCCGACATGCAGCTCATCGCCGAGTCGTACGACCTGCTCCGTCGCGTCGGCGGGCTCTCGGTGGAGGACCTGGTGCAGGTCTTCGACGAGTGGAACAAGGGCGACCTCGAGTCCTACCTGATCGAGATCACCGGCGAGGTCCTCAAGCAGCGCGACGCCGACACCGGCAAGCCGCTCGTCGACGTCATCCGTGACGCGGCCGGCTCGAAGGGCACCGGCGTCTGGACCGTGCAGAACGCCGTGAGCCTGGGCATCCCCGTCTCGGGCATCGGCGAAGCCGTGTTCGCCCGCGCCGTGTCGTCGAAGCCGACGCAGCGTGCCGCCGTGCAGCAGTCGGTCAAGAACCGTCCGCAGATCGCCGAGGTGCCGGACACCTTCGCCGACGACGTCCGTGCGGCGCTCTACGCCTCGAAGGTCGTCGCGTACGCACAGGGCTTCGACCTCATCATCGCCGGGGCGAAGGAGTACGGCTGGGACATCGACCTCGGCAACGTCGCGAAGATCTGGCGGGGTGGCTGCATCATCCGGGCCCAGTTCCTGAACCGCATCGTCGAGGCGTACGCCGAGAACCCGAAGCTCGAGTCGCTGCTGGTCGACCCGTACTTCGCGAACGCGGTCGCCGAGGGCGAAGCCGCCTGGCGCCGCATCGTCGGCATCGCGGCCGCGTCGGGCGTTCCCGCGCCGGGCTTCTCGTCCGCGCTGTCGTACTTCGACTCGCTCGCGTCCGACCGTCTGCCCGCGTCGCTGATCCAGGGCCAGCGCGACTTCTTCGGCGCGCACACCTACCAGCGCATCGACAAGGACGGCACCTTCCACACGCTGTGGTCCGACGACGACCGTCGCGAGGTCGAGCAGGAGCCGTCCACGCACTGACGACCGCGCCCGCTGCCGCTGCTGCCCCGTTGCCGGCCACGGAGGCCGGTGCGGGTTCGGCCAGGAGGGCCTCGCTGACCGCGGGGCCCTCCGTCGCGTCAGGCGACGATGCGTTCCCGTGCCAGGTCGGCGACGAGTCGGTCCAGCCGCGGACCGCGTCCGAGCAGCCGACGCGAACCCGGGGCGGTCCGGACGAAGAAGGTCGCCACGGCGGGGGTGTCGTCCGGTCGTACGTGGTGGATCGCCACCGCACACGCGCGGCGAGCACCACCGGGACCGCCAGGTCGCTCCGAGCCACCGTCTCGCCCCGAGCCGTCCGAGCCGTCGACGCCGTCCGCCACGTCTTCGAGTCCGACGTGCACGACACGACTCCACCGGATCACGAGCAGCCGGGTCGCCCGCCGTTCGTCGAGTTCCCACAGGGAGGCCTCGGTGGCGCCGAAGGCCCAGGTCACGCGCGAACCGAGGTGGGTGTCCGGACGGACTTCGTCGACGACGCCACGGAGTTCCGGTGTCGGCGCCGCCGGGACGAGCCACACCGTCGGGTCGATCCGCCGGATGGCGAGCGCGAGGGCCTCGTCCGCCTGCCGCCGCCGAGCCGTCGCGGTCCGCACGACGGCGACCACGATGACCACGACGCCGAGCGCGATCGCGCCGAACTCGACGATCCCGTACCAGGAGAGGTCGACGCCCGGCGCCGTCGAGACGACGACGATCCGGGTGATCAGGAGGACCAGCCAGACGGCGACGATGACCCAGCGCAGGGTGGCGAGTCGACGTGCCGGAGACATCGGTGTCCGCCGTGCACCGCGGGCACGACCGGACCGCGGGACACCATCCGGACGCTGCAGCACGATCCGATCCTCCCACGAGCCGCGCGCCACCTGCTGGCCGAACCCGATGAACGCGCGGGGAAGCGCGCACACACAGCCCACGAGCGGCCGGGCGACCTACGCTCGGGCGGTGACCACCGAGACGACGGACGAACCCATCGGCCAACCGACGGCGGGTCCGTCGGACGCCCCGGGCGGGCCCGATGCCCCTTCGACCCGACGTTGGACGCTGATCGCCGCGATCGTCGGCGTCGTGGCCGCCGCCGCGTTCCTCGGTGTCGCCGAGTTCGGCGCGCTGCTGCTCGGCGGAGCGGGCAGCCCCCTGGTCGCCGTCGGGTCCGCCGTCATCGACCTCGCTCCCCCGGGTGCGAAGGACTTCATGGTCGCCGTGTTCGGCACCGGGGACAAGGTCGCCCTGTTCGTGCTCATGACGGTGATCGTCATCGCGATCAGTGCCGGTGCCGGGGTCCTCGAACGTGTGCGCCCACCCTTCGGTGCCCTCGTGTTCGCCGCCGGTGGTGTGCTGGCTCTGCTTGCCGTCAGCACCCGCTCGGGCAGCGGGACGCTCGACGGTGCCCCGACGGTCCTCGGCATCGCGGCAGCGGTGGTCGTCCTGCGCCTGCTGCTCCAGCGGCTGCGCCGGTGGGAGGCCGCGGCGACCGTGCCGACGGCGGCACCGCGACCCGCCTCGGCGGAGCGCCGCACGTTCCTGGTCTGGGGCGTCGCGACGGCGACCGTCGCGGTCGTGGTGGGCACCGCCTCCCGGCTGGGGTCGTCCGCGATGCAGGCGGCCGCTGCTGCCCGGCGGGCCATCCGGCTGCCCGCCGCGGCGACCCCTGCACCGGCGGTCCCCGCGGGTGCGTCGCTCGACATCGACGGCATCACGCCGTACATCACGCCGAACGCCGACTTCTACCGGATCGACACGGCCCTCCGCGTGCCGCAGGTCGACCCCGCCGACTGGTCGCTCCGCATCCACGGCGCGGTCGAGAACGAGATCACCCTGACGTGGGACGAGCTGCTCGCGCTGCCCCTCGAGGAGCACGTGGCCACCCTGAGCTGCGTGTCGAACGAGGTCGGCGGTGACCTCATCGGCACGGCCCGCTGGCTGGGCTACCCCATCCGGGAGCTCCTCGCCCGGGCACGTCCGACGGGCGACGCCGACATGGTGCTCTCACGGAGCATCGACGGGTTCTCCGCCGGCACCCCGCTCGACGTGCTGCAGGACGACGGCACCGCGGCGCTGCTCGCGGTCGGGATGAACGGCGAACCCCTGCCGACCGAGCACGGGTTCCCGGTGCGGATGGTCGTGCCGGGCCTGTTCGGGTACGTCTCGGCGACGAAGTGGGTCACCGAGCTCGAGGTCACCCGGTTCGCCGACGCGCAGGGCTACTGGACACCGCGCGGCTGGTCGGAGCGTGGCCCGGTCAAGCTCGAGTCCCGCATCGACACCCCGCGGAACGGGTCGACCGTGACCGCGGGCAAGCCGGTCGCGATCGCCGGGGTCGCGTGGCAGCCGCACAAGGGTGTGAAGGCCGTCGAGGTCCGCGTCGGAGGCGGCGACTGGCAGCGCGCCGAACTCGCCGACTCGGTCTCCGCGGACACCTGGCGACAGTGGGTGGTGCGGTGGACGCCGACCGCCGGCTCGCACCGCATCGAGGTGCGCGCGACCAGTGCGGACGGCGAGGTGCAGACGAGCGTGGACCGGCCGCCGGCTCCCAACGGTGCGACGGGCTGGCACACGGTGACGGTCGACGCGCGCTGACGCTCCGGGAGCGGTCTGCGACACGCCCGCTGACTGTCGTCGAGGTCGCAGGAAGCGTCGGTTCGCGGGCGCGCAGGCGACACTTCGTGCCACCTCGGCGAACCTGAGCGGCATGTCGTGACCGCTCGGCGCCGGCGCGCTCCGGTCACCCGACGGCCTGGAGGCCCGGTGCCGGCCCGCCCCGCCCCTCGCCCCGGCCGCGCGACACGCCACGTGCGTCTCGCCGAGGGTGCAGAAAGCGTCGGTTCGCGGACGCGCAGGCGACACTTCGTGCCTCCTCGGCGAACCTGAGCGGCATGTCGTGACCACTCGGCACCACGGCCAGGCAGGCAGACCAGGGCCAGGCAGGCAGACCGTGGTCAGGCGGGCAGGGTCGCGACGACGCAGGTGCCGTCGACCTCGGCGTCCCGCTCGACCACGGTGGAGAAGCCGGCGGCCGTGAACGCAGCGGCGGACGCCTCGGCCTGGGCCTCGGACACCTCGATGACGACGGCGCCACCGGGACGGAGCCACTCCCCCGCACCCGCTGCGATGCGGCGGTGCAGGTCGAGGCCGTCCGCACCACCGTCGAGGGCAACGCGGTGTTCGTGCTCGCGGGCTTCGCTCGGCATGAGTTCGATCGAGGCCGTCGGCACGTAGGGGGCGTTCACCGCGATGACCGTCACGGCCCCGCGGAACCGGTCGGGCAGCGGCGCGAACAGGTCACCGGCGACGACGATGCCGCGGTCGCCGATGTTCTCGGCTGCGACGTCGACGGCATCCGGGTCGATGTCAGTGGCGACGAGGTCGAGCGCGCCGACCCGACCGAACAGGGCCACCGAGATCGCACCGGCGCCGCAGCACAGGTCGACCACGCGGTCGTAGCGCTGCAGCCGACGTGCAGCCTGCTCAACGACGACGGTGGTGCGGGCTCGCGGCACGAAGACCCCGGGGGTCACCCGGATGCGGTGCCCGTCGAAGGCGGCCCAGCCGAGCACGTACTCGAGCGGCTCACCGGCCAGCCGACGCTGCACGAGGGTGCGGAGTCGCACCGGCTCACCGTCACCGGCCTCGAGCAACAGGTCGGCTTCGTCCTCGGCGAAGACGCTCCCCGCGGCCCGGAGCCGGGCCGCGAGGGCGTCACGCGCGGGGTGGGTCACCACGGGCAACGGGACACGTCACGTCGCGGAGATGGTCCTGCGCCGTCGGCTGTGCCCATGGTTCGACGGCTCCGCTACGCTGCGCCGTCGAACATCGACGTCACGGAACCGTCGTCGAAGACCTCGTGGATGGCACGGGCGATGAGCGGGGCGATCGGCAGGACCTCGAGGCGGTCCCAGCGCTTGTCCATCGGCAGCGGCAGGGTGTCCGTCACGACCACGCGGTCGATGAACTCGCTCTGCAGCAGCTCGGTGGCGGGGTCGGAGAAGACGGCGTGGGTCGCGGCGACGACGACTCCCGTGGCGCCGGCGTTCTTGAGCGCCTCGGCAGCCTTGGCGATCGTGCGGCCGGTGTCGATGAGGTCGTCGACGAGCAGGCACACGCGGCCGCTGACGTCACCGACGATCTCGTGCACCGAGACCTGGTTCGGCACGAGCGGGTCGCGGCGCTTGTGGATGATGGCGAGCGGGGCCCCGAGCTTCTCGGACCAGATGTCGGCGACACGGACGCGGCCCATGTCGGGCGACACGACGGTGAGCGTCTTCGGGTCGAGGATCTGGCGGAAGCGCTCGAGCAGCACCGGCATGGCGAACAGGTGGTCGACGGGGCCGTCGAAGAAGCCCTGGATCTGCGCGGCGTGCAGGTCGACGCTCATGATGCGGTGCGCGCCGGCGGCCTTGAACAGGTCGGCGACGAGGCGGGCCGAGATCGGCTCGCGGCCGCGGCCCTTCTTGTCCTGGCGCGCGTAGGGGTAGAACGGCGCCACGACCGTGATGCGCTTCGCCGACGCACGCTTCAGCGCGTCGACCATGATGAGCTGCTCCATGAGCCACTCGTTGATCGGCGCGGTGTGCGACTGGATGACGAAGGCGTCGCAGCCACGGACCGACTCGTCGAAGCGGGCGTAGAGCTCACCGTTCGCGAAGGTCCGGGCATCGGTCGGCACGAGGTCGACCCCGAGCTCCTCCGCGATCTCGGCAGAGAGCGCCGGGTGTGCTCGCCCCGAGACGAGGACGAGTCGTTTCTGGCCGGTTGTCTTGATTCCGGACAAGTGCGGTGCTCACTCCCTGACCCACGAGGGGTCGATGTCGGCGACGGGTGGTCGCCGGGATCTATTCGCCGTTCGCGAGCCGAGCAGCCTCGGCCGCCGGTGTGCCGGGTCGGTGTTCCTCGACCCATCCGTCGGTGTTGCGCTGTGGGGCGTAGCTGATCGCGAGCGATCCTGCCGGAACGTCCTTGCGGACGGTGGTCCCGGCACCGGTGTACGCACCGTCACCAATCCTAACGGGGGCGACGAACACGTTGTGCGAGCCTGTACGGACGTTCGAGCCGACCTCGGTGCGGTGCTTGTGCACGCCGTCGTAGTTCGCGGTGATGGTGTTCGCGCCGATGTTCGAGTCCTCGCCCACCTCGGCGTCGCCGATGTAGGACAGGTGCGGGACCTTGCTGCCGCGGCCGATCCGGGCGTTCTTCGTCTCGACGAAGGTGCCGATCTTGCCGTCGTCACCGAGGATCGTGCCCGGCCGCAGGTAGGCGAACGGGCCGACCGAGGCGCCGTCCCCGATCACGGCGAGGGTGGCGTCGACGCGGTTCACGGTGGCGCGGGCCCCGACCTCGGTGTCGCGGAGCGTGGTGTCGGGTCCGACGACGGCACCGGCGGCGATCGCGGTGGCACCGATGAGCTGGGTGCCGGGCAGGACCTCGGCGTCGGGCTCGATGGTGACGTCGAGGTCGATCCAGGTGGACGCCGGGTCCTGCACGGTGACGCCGGCGAGCTGGTGGCGGCGGACGGTGCGGGCGTTGAGTTCCCGCGCGGCGTCGGCGAGCTGGGCACGGTCGTTGATGCCGGCGACGAGCCACGGGTCGGTCAGGGTGACCACGTCGATGCGCCCGCCGCGCTCGCTGATCAGCGCGGGAGCGTCGGTGATGTACTTCTCGCCCTGGGCGTTCGCCGTGGTGAGCGACGGCAGGGCCGCCCGGAGGCGTGCCACGTCGAACGCGTAGATGCCCGCGTTCGCCTCGGTGATGGTCAGCTGCTCGGCTGTCGCGTCCTTGTGCTCGACGACGCTGACGAAGGCGCCGGAAGCGTCGCGCACGATCCGTCCGAGGCCGGTCGGGTCCGGGGCGATGGCGCTCACGAAGGTCGCGCCGTTGCCGCCGCCGACGTGGGCGTCGACGAGGAGGCGGAGCGATGCGGCGTCGAGCAACGGGACGTCGCCGGACAGCACCACGACGGCGCCGTCGAAGTCGGCGGGCAGTGCTTCGACCGCCACCTCGACCGCACGGCCGGTGCCGGGGACGTCGTCCTGGTCGACGACGATCGCGTCGGGGGCGCGCTCGACGACCTCGGCCGCGACGAGGTCACGCTCGTGCCGCACGACGACGGCGACGTGCTCGGGGCTGAGCGACGACGCCGTGCGCAGGACGTGCCCGATGAGCGGCAGTCCGGCGAGCCGGTGCAGCACCTTGGGCGTGGACGACTTCATGCGCGTGCCCTGCCCGGCGGCGAGGACGACGACGGCGATGCGCTGGTCGGTCATGCACCCATCCTGGCGCACCGCGACCCGGGCCGCCCGACGCGACCACGGCCCTGTGCGGAACCGTGCGCACAACCGCAGCCTGTGGACGGACGGGAACCGCGCCTCCAGGCCGCCTGACGGGGAGCTCTGGCAGGCCCCGCACGCCGAGGATCAGGCCCGCGCGCCCTGCGGTTCCCGCTTGACGAACGCCATCAGCACCAGCCCGGCGATGAGCACGACGACCACGCCGAGGATCCCGAACCGGGTCGACCCACCGACGGTCACCGCGACGCCGAACAGCGCCGGCGCGAGGAACGACGCGGCCCGGCCGGTGGTCGCGTAGAGGCCGAAGAGCTCGCCCTCGCGGCCGGGGGTCGTCAGCCGCGCCAGGTACGCGCGGGACGAGGACTGCACCGGGCCGACGAACACGGCGAGGGTCAGCCCGAGCACCCAGAACCACTGCGCCTCGTTGCCGGCGGCGAAGACCCCGACCCCGCACACGGCGAGGCCGACGAGCGAGACCATGATGAGCGCACGCGACCCGAACCGGTCGTCGAGGCGTCCGGAGACGAACGTCGCGATGCCGGCCACGACGTTCGCGGCGATGGCGAACAGGATGACCTGCGACGGCGTGAACCCGAACACCTGCGCGGCGACGATCCCGCCGAACGTGAAGACGGCCCCGACGCCGTCGCGGAACACCGCGCTGGCGAGCAGGAAGGCGAGGACGTTGCGGCGCTCGCGCCACAGCCGTGCGATGTCCCGGCCGAGGTCCGCGTAGGCACTGAACACGCCGCCGCCGCGGGTGCGGTCGGGCACCGCCTCGGGCACGGTGAGGAACAGCGGGATCGAGCTGACGGCCAGCCAGACGGCGGCGATGCCGATCGCGACGCGGACGTCCCACTGCCCGGTGGCGACGGTGGCCGGCAGCTGCAGGAGCCCGCCGACGACCCCGTCGCCCCGGAAGTCCTGGATGCAGAGCACGAGCAGCAGGACGAGCAGCACGATCCCGCCGAAGTACCCGGCGGCCCACCCGATGGCGGAGACCCGGCCGGTGCGTTCCCCGGGGGCGACCTGCCCGATCATGGCGTTGTAGCCGACGCTCGCGATCTCGTAGGCGACGGTCCCGATGCCGAGCAGGGCTGCACCGAGCAGCAGGTACGGCTGGCTCGGCGCGACGAAGACCATGCCGCCGATCGACAGCGCGACGCCGATCGTGGCGATGAGGACGGAGCGACGACGGTGTCCGGACGAGTCCGCGAGCCGCCCCATGGCCGGCGCCACCAGGGCCACGACGATGCCCGCGATGGTCAGTGCGGTGGACACGACGGCCGCGTTGTGCGCGAGCTCGCGTTCGACGATCGCCTTGCCGGCCGCGGATGTGTCGCCGACGAGCGCCGGGTCCACGAACGCCCGGCTGGCCAGGTACGTGCTGAACACGAAGGTGGTGACGACCGCGTTGAACGCGGCGGAACCCCAGTCCCAGAGCGCCCAGGAGACGAGCGCGCGCCGGTCGGTGCGCTGCGGCACGACGGCGGCCGGTGAAGCGGTCATGCGCGAACCGTAGCGCGTCCCGGTGACGCGGCGGTGGCCCCGTTCCGGGTCACGTGCCGGACGGGAGGCGCGCGGCGGCCTGGCCCCGCGCCTCCCGTCCGCACCGTGCGCGCGTCGCCACCCGGTGCGAGCTTCCACGCACCGTGCCCGGCTGCAACGCCGCACCAGACGGCCGACACCGCACCGTCCGACGGGCCGCGCACCGTGCCGGACGGGAGGCGCGAGGCGGCCTGGCCCCGCGCCTCCCGTCCGCACCGTGCGTGCGTCGCCACCCGGTGCGAGCTTCCACGCACCGTGCCCGGCTGCAACGCCGCACAAGGCGCGCAACGCGGCCCGGGCCGGCGAAACCCGCACCGTGCCCGCTCAGGCGGGGACGCCGCCGGGGTAGACGACGGACTTGAGCGACTCCGGGTCGGTGTCGCTCTCGAGGGCCTCGCGGACGTCGTCGAGCCCGAAGCGACCGGTGACGAGCGAGTCGAGGTCGACCTGCCCGGACGCGACCAGCTGGATGGCGACCGGCCACGTGTTCGTGTACCGGAAGATCCCGGTGACCGTGACCTCGAGGTTCTGGATGTGCTCGACCGGCAGCGTCATCTCGGAGTTGCCGAGCCCGACCAGCACCGCGGCACCCGCCGGACCGACCGCCTTGATGCCGTCCGACACCGCTCGGGGTGCACCGCTGGCGTCGATGAACGCGTCGACGGGGACGATGTCGGACGCGACGGACACGGCGGTGGGGTCGACGACCTCGGTGGCGCCGTACTCCAGGGCCCGCGCACGGCGCTCCGGCACGAGGTCGCTGACGACGATGCGCGACGCACCGAAGGCCTTCGCGACCTGGGCACAGATGATGCCGATGGGACCGGCGCCGGCGATGAGCACCGACGAACCGGGCACGATGCCCGCCTTGCGGACAGCGGCGATGCCCACGGACAGGGGCTCGAGGAGCGCGCCGGCCTCGAACGAGACGGCATCGGGCAGGACGTGCGCGAACTCGGCCTCGATGGTGACGAACTCGGTGAAGGCCCCGTCGACCGGCGGCGTCGCGTAGAAGCGCATGTGCGGGCAGAGGTTGTAGCGGCCGGCCAGGCACTGCGCGCAGCGGTGGCAGGGGCGCTGCGGCTCGATGGCCACGCGCTCCCCCAGGCGGGACGGGTCGACGCCGGCGCCGACGGCCTCGATCGTGCCGGAGAGCTCGTGCCCGAGGACGAGGGGCTCCTCGACGACGAAGTCGCCGATGCGGCCGTGGCGGTAGTAGTGCACGTCGGAGCCGCAGACGCCCACGGCGGCGACCCGGACGAGCACGTCGCCGGGGTCGACGGCGGGCACGGGGCGGTCCTCGACGGTGAGGTCCTGGGTGCCGAGCAGGACGCTGGTGCGCTGGGTGGAGGTCATGCGGTTCTCGCTTCCTCGGCCGCGTCGTCGCGGCCGGACGTGTGGGTGGTGGAGGGGGCGGCGGCGGTCGGCGTGGTCGCCGTCGCCGTCGCCGTCGCCGCTGGCATCGTGGCGTCGCGCAGCAGCTCCGCGAAGCCGATCTCGGCGGCGCCACGGACCAGGACGTCGCGACCGAGTGCCGCCGGGACGATCCGGAGCCGATCGGTCATCGCGGCCATCGTCTGCGCGCGGACGTCGGTCTCGACCCGGTCGCCGACGTGTCCGAGCAGCGCACCGAGGAACCCGCCGAGCACGACGACCTCGGGGTCGACGGTGTGGATGGCGTTCCGCAGCGCGGTCGCGAGTGCGGTGACCTGTCGGTCGACGACCCGCTCGACCTCGGGCCGGCCCTCGGCGAGCGCCGCGGCGAGCGCGTCGAGGTCGTCCGGCGGGGTCCCGGTCACCGCGGTGAGGGCGGAGCGTGAGGCCTCGGTCTCCAGGCAGCCGACCGCACCGCAGTGGCAGCGGATCCCGTTCGCCGCGACGAAGGTGTGCCCGAGCTCGCCCGCGTACCCGTCGGCGCCGCTGAAGGGCCGGCCGGCGCTGACGATCCCGCCGCCGATGCCGCTCGCGCCGCCGTTCAGGTAGACGAGGTCGTCGACGCCGCGGGCGCTGCCGTACAGCCGTTCCGCCCAGGCGCCGAGGTTGGCGTCGTTCGCGGCCCGGACCGGCAGTCCCAGGCGTTCCGCGAGCGGCGCGGCGAGGGGTTCGTCACGCCAGCCGAGGTGCGGGGCGTCGCGCACGGTGCCGTCCTCGACCCGGACGATGCCGGGCACGGCGACGCCGACCCCGACGATCCGGGCCGCCGGTCCGGTGCGGGCGAGGAGTGCTGCGAGGACCCGGGCGACGGCGTCGATCGCCTGCGCCGCGGTCGGCACGGTGGTCTGCGGCTCGACCAGTCGGTCGCGGACGGTGCCGTCGAGGCCGACGAGGGCGACCCCGACGGCGTCGATCTCGACCGTGACCGCGGCGGCGAGGACGTCGGCGGACGCCCGGACGACCCCGCTCGGCCGTCCGACACCGGCACCGGGGGTCCCCGCGGCGGGGGTCTCCTCGTGTACGAGACCGACGTCGACGAGTTCCCCGACGAGCGCGAGGATCGTCGAGCGGTTCAGGCCGGTGCGCCGGGTGAGCTCGGCGCGGGTGACGGGGCCGTCCTCGTGGACGAGCCGGAGGACGCGCGCGGCGTTGCCCGGCGTCGTCGTGGGCTGCCGTGCCATGGGTCCTCCTCGGTGGGTGCGGTCGTGGGCGGGGTTTCGGGCTGAGCGACGAGTTTCGCACCGGCGGGCCCGTGAACTGTCGCGCAGCCCGAAACCTCGGCGACCGCGACGGCCCCGGTCAGCGCGACTGCGAGAACGCGGCGTCGAACGAAGCGTCCGGCGGCGCGATGGTACCGAGCTGCCGGACGAACGCCAGCGCCTCGGGCCCGCCGACGAGCCGGTCCATGCCGGCGTCCTCCCACTCGACGCTGGTCGGTCCGGCGTACCCGATGTGGTTCAGCACGCGGAACACCCGCTCCCACGGCACGTCCCCGTGGCCGGCGGTGACGAAGTCCCACCCGCGCCGGGGGTCGCCCCACGGCAGGTGCGAGGACAGCCGCCCGTTGCGACCGTCGAGCTGCTTCACCGACTCCTTGCAGTGCACGTGGTACACCCGGTCGGCGAAGTCGAGCAGGAACGCCGCGGGGTCGAGGTCCTGCCAGACGAAGTGCGACGGGTCGAAGTTGAACCCGAACGCCGGCCGGTCGCGGAACACCTCGAGGGTCCGTGCAGCGGTCCAGTAGTCGTAGGCGATCTCGGACGGGTGGACCTCGAGCGCGAACCGCACCCCGACCTCCTCGAAGACGTCGAGGATCGGTGACCAGCGGTCGTGGAAGTCCTGGTACCCGGCATCGATCATCCCCGGGGGCACGGGCGGGAACCCGGCGACGGTCTTCCAGATCGACGAGCCGGAGAAACCCGTGACGGTGTCGACACCGAGCGCCGCGGCGGCACGGGCGGTCCACTGCAGTTCCTCGGCCGCACGCTGCCGCACGCCCTCGGGGTCGCCGTCGCCCCACACGTGCGGCGGGACGATGTCCTCGTGCCGCTGGTCGATGGGGTCGTCGCACACGGCCTGGCCGACCAGGTGGTTGGCGATCGTCCAGACCTGCAGCCCGTTGCGTTCCAGGATCGCCTTGCGCTCGGCGACGTACGAGGGGTCCGTCGCGGCGCGCCGGACGTCCAGGTGGTCACCCCAGCAGGCGATCTCCAGCCCGTCGTACCCCCACTCGCCGGCGAGCCGGGCGACCTCCTCGAAGGGCAGGTCGGCCCACTGTCCGGTGAACAGGGTGACCGGCCGGGAGGCCCGGGTCGTCTCCGTCGTGTCGCTCGCGTCCGTGGTCGTCATCGTCGTCGTCCTTCTTCGCGTTGGTCGGGTTCCGTCACCAGGATCCGGGTGCGGACCCGGCGGGGACGGTGGCGGGTCGCTCGACGCGCGAGTGCACGTCGACGACCGAGTGGTCTCGGGCGGCGGCGGAGACCGCCTCCATGACCTCGAGCACGTGGAACGCGAGGTCGCCGGAGGCCCGGTGCGGCCGGTCCGTCGCGATCGCGTGCGCCATGTCAGCGAGGCCGTAGCCCCGGCCGGCGTCGGCGTACCCTGCGGCGACCGGCAGGTCGCGCCACGAGCGGTCGTCGGCGGTGGCGATCGACACGGTGTCCGAGAACCGGTTCGGGTCCGGGATGCCCAGGGTGCCCGCGGTGCCGTACACCTCGAACAGCGGGGCGCGGGTGGCCCACACCTCGAACGAGACGGTCACGGTGGAGACCACGCCGCCCTCGTGTTCGAGGATCGCGACGACGTGCGTGTCGATGTCGACCGGGATCGACGTGCCGGCGTTCGGCCCGGTGGCGATCGTCCGTTCGCGGGTGGACCGGGTCGCGCTGCCGCTGACCCGGACGACGGGCCCGAAGAACGTGACGAGGCTGGTCAGGTAGTACGGACCCATGTCGAGGAGCGGTCCGCCGCCCGGCTGGTAGTAGAACGCCGGCGCGGGGTGCCAGAGCTCGTGCCCGGGTGCGCTCCAGGCGACGGCGGCACCGACCGGGGTGCCGATCGCGCCGTCGTCGAGGGCGGCGCGGGCGGTCTGGATGCCCGTGCCGAGGACGGTGTCCGGGGCGCTGCCGACGCGCAGGCCAGCGGCGCGGGCGGCCTCGAGCACCGGTGCGGCCTCGGCGGTGGACATCGCGAGCGGCTTCTCGCCGTAGACGTGCTTGCCCGCGGCGAGGGCCCGGGTGGCGATGTCGGCGTGCGCGGCCGGGATCGTCAGGTTGAGCACCACGTCGACGTCGTCGGCGGCGAGCAGGTCGTCCACGGTGGTGCCGCGAACGCCCTGTGCCGCACCGACCTGCTGGGCGCGGGCGACGTCGAGGTCGGCGACCGCGGCGAGCTCGAGGCCGGGCAGGGCCGGGAAGTGCTCGAAGTACTGCTGGCTGATGACCCCGACGCCGACCACGCCGACGCGGAGCACCCCCTCGTTCACCGTGCTGCCCACAGGAGTCCCCGTTCGATGATGGTGCGGAGTGGCTGCGACTCGACGACCTCGAGGCGGTGCCCTGGTGCTGAGACGAACACGCGGCCCTCGCCCCACTGCCGTGTCCAGATCGCCGGTGCGGTGACCGGTCGGTTCCAGGCGTCGAAGTCGCGCGCGTCCTGGGTGGTGGTCGCGAGGACGTCGTTGTACTCGTCGGACAGCACCCAGTACTGCTCGGTGACGAGGTCGAAGTCCTCGATGCCCTGCGTGATCGGGTGTTCGTGCCCGAGGTCGGTGAGGTGCACCGTGTAGGGGATGTAGTTGTCCGACTGTTCCCCGACGCGCTCGTCGGGGTGCTTGCCGGCGTGGTGGGCGAACTGGCCGCCGACCATGTGCAGGTAGTCGGCGGTGTTCCGGAACGCGTCCGCGATGCCGCCGTGCCAGCCGGCCAGTCCGGCGCCGCCCAGGACCGCGCGCTGCAGCCCGGCGAACTCGTCGTCGGCGATGGTCGACATCGTGACGACCTGCACGATCAGGTCGACCTCGTCCATGACGGCGGCGTCGGCGTAGACGGCCGTCGAGTCCGACACCCGGACCTCGAACCCGTTCTCGCGCAGGAACGGGACGAACAGGTCGGTGGTCTCGACGGGCTGGTGGCCGTCCCACCCGCCGCGGACGACGAGCGCCTGGCGGGTCTGCTCGGCGGCGCTCACGACGTCGCCGTCCAGGTGCTGCCGGCGGCGGCGCTGCGTTCGACCGCGTCGAGGACCCGCTGTACGTGCAGGCCGTCGGCGAACGAGGGCGACGGGTCGGTGCCGGCGACGATCGCGTCGACGAAGTCCTTCACCTGGTGGCTGAAGGTGTGCTCGTACCCGATGAGGTGCCCGGTCGGCCACCACGCGGCCATGTAGGGGTGCTCGGGCTCGGTGACGAGGATGCGGCGGAACCCCTGCTCCCCCGCCGGGGCGTTCGACTCGTACAGCCGGAGCTCGTTCATCGCCTCGAGGTCGAACTGGATCGCGCCCTCGGACCCGCTGATCTCGAGCGTCAGACCGTTCTTCCGCCCGGTCGCGTAGCGCGTCGCCTCGAACGTGCCGATGGCGCCGTCGGCCGCGCCGCCGTCGAGCCGCGCGGTGAAGAACGCGGCGTCGTCGACGGTGACCTGCCCGCGCTCGCTCGACGCGGTGCCGGAGAGCCCGACCCCCTCGGCCATCAGCGGACGCTCGGTCACGAAGGTCTCGAGCGTGCCGGAGACGGTGGCGAGCGACGCACCGGTGACGTGCTCGACCAGGTCGATGGCGTGCGCGCCGATGTCACCGAGCGCACCGGAGCCGGCGAGCGACTTGTCGAGGCGCCAGGTCATCGGGCCGTCCTCGTCCGCCAACCAGTCCTGCAGGTAGAGCGCGCGGACCTGGCGCACGGTGCCGATCCGTCCGTCCTGCACCAGCTGCCGCGCGAACGCGATGGCCGGCACCCGGCGGTAGCTGAACCCGACCATCGCCCGGACACCCTGTGCACGGGCGGCGTCGGCGGCGGCGGTCATCGCCTCGGCCTCGGCGACGGTGTTCGCGAGCGGCTTCTCGCACAGGACGTGCTTGCCGGCCTGGAGCGCGGCGATCGCGATCTCGACGTGCGAGGACCCCGGGGACACGACGTCGACGACGTCGATGTCCGGATCGGCGACGACGGCACGCCAATCGGTGGACGCCGCCTGCCAGCCGTACTGCTGCCGAGCGGCCTCGGTGCGTTCGGGATCACGCCCGACGATCACCGCCATCTCCGGCTCGGTGCCGAGGTCGAAGAACCTGGGGGCGGTCCGCCACGCCTGTGAGTGTGCGGCTCCCATGAAGCCGTGCCCCACCATCGCGACCCGCAGTCGTTGCTGCACCGTCGACTCACTTGCCATCCGCTCGCTCCTTTGCGATCACGTGCTTGCCACAGCCAACACTACCGCTTATGTTGGGCGCGGCAACATTTTGTTTCGACGACGAACGGTGACCACCATGGCAACGACGCCCACCCGTGCAGACAAGTTCTCCTTCGGTCTCTGGACCATCGGCTACAACGGCTCCGACCCCTTCGGCGGCCCGACCCGACCCGCGCTCGACGTGGTCGAGGCGGTCGAGAAGCTCGACGAGCTCGGGGCCTACGGCCTGACCTTCCACGACGACGACCTGTTCGCGTTCGGTTCGACCGACGCCGAACGCCAGACCCAGATCGACCGCCTCAAGGGTGCGCTCGAGTCGACCGGGCTCGTCGTGCCGATGGTCACGACGAACCTGTTCTCGGCCCCGGTCTTCAAGGACGGCGGCTTCACCTCGAACGACCGGCAGGTCCGCCGCTTCGCGCTCCGCAAGGTGCTCCGCAACATCGACCTCGCCGCCGAGCTCGGCGCGTCGACGTTCGTGATGTGGGGTGGCCGCGAAGGCTCCGAGTACGACAGCGCCAAGGACGTGCAGGCCGCGCTCGAGCGGTACCGCGAGGCCGTCAACCTGCTCGCCCAGTACGTCACCGACAAGGGCTACGGCATCCGGTTCGCCATCGAGCCGAAGCCGAACGAGCCCCGCGGCGACATCCTCCTGCCGACCCTCGGCCACGCGATCGCCTTCACCGAGACGCTCGAGCGTCCGGAGCTGTTCGGCATCAACCCCGAGGTCGGCCACGAGCAGATGGCGGGCCTGAACTTCACGGCCGGCATCGCCCAGGCGCTCTACCAGGGCAAGCTCTTCCACATCGACCTCAACGGTCAGCGCGGCATCAAGTACGACCAGGACCTGGTGTTCGGACACGGCGACCTGCAGAACGCGTTCTCGCTCGTCGACCTGCTCGAGCACGGCGCCCCGCAGGGCGGCCCGGCGTACGACGGCCCGCGCCACTTCGACTACAAGCCGAGCCGCACCGAGGACATCACCGGCGTCTGGGACTCCGCGTCGGCCAACATGCGCATGTACCTGCTCCTCAAGGAGCGTGCGCAGGCGTTCCGCGCCGACCCCGAGGTGCAGGCGGCGCTCGAGGCCTCCAAGGTCGGCGAGCTGTCGACGCCGACGCTGAACGACGGCGAGTCGTACGACACGTTCCTCGCCGACCGGTCCGCCTACGAGGACTTCGACGCCGACGCGTACTTCGGCGGCAAGGGCTTCGGCTTCGTCCGCCTGCAGCAGCTCGCGATGGAGCACCTCATGGGCGCTCGTGGTTGAGCGTCCGACCGCACTCGTGGCGGGGGTCGACTCGTCGACCCAGTCCTGCAAGGTCACCATCCGTGACGCCGCGACCGGTGCGGTCGTCCGCGAGGGACGCGCGTCCCACCCGGACGGCACGGCCGTCGACCCCCGTCACTGGTGGGACGCCCTCGGTGCCGCCGTCGCGGACGCCGGTGGCCTCGACGACGTCGGTGCCGTCGCCATCGCCGGGCAGCAGCACGGCATGGTCGCGCTCGACGCCGACGGCCGCGTGGTCCGCGACGCCCTGCTCTGGAACGACGTCCGCAGTGCGGACGCGGCCGCGCAGATGGTCGACGAGCTCGGCCAGGAGGCGTGGGTCGCCCGGACGGGACTGGTGCCGGTCGCGTCGTTCACCGGCACCAAGCTGCGGTGGCTCCGCGACGCGGAGCCCGAGAACGCCGCCCGCGTCGCGGCCGTGGCGCTCCCCCACGATTGGCTGTCGTGGCGGCTCCGCGGGTACGGACCGGCGGACGAGAGCCCGCTCGGCCCCGACCTCGACGCCCTGGCGACGGATGCGTCCGACGCCAGCGGCACGGGGTACTGGGACCCGGTGCGCCGCGAGTACGACCCGGAGCTGTTCGAGCTCGCGCTCGGGCGGCCGATGCGGCCGGCGTCGATGGGTGACGACGACGCCGTGGTCGTGCCCCGCGTGGTCGCTCCCGACGAGGCGATGGGCACCCTGTCCACCGACGTCGAGCTGCCCGGCGGCGCGGTCGCCCGGTCCGGCCTCGTCATCGGCGCCGGACTCGGCGACAACGCCGGGGCAGCGCTCGGCCTGGGTCTCGGCCCGGGTGACGTCGCGGTGTCCCTGGGCACGAGCGGCACGGTCTTCGGGGTCAGCGACGCCGAGGTGCGTGACCCGAGCGGGACCGTGGCGGGCTTCGCCGACGGGACCGGGTCGCGCCTCCCGATCGTCACGACGCTCAACGCGGCCCGCGTGCTCGAGGTGATCGGCGGCCTGCTCGGCGTCGACCACGACGCACTCGGCGAGCTGGCGCTGCAGGCGCGGGCCGGGGCCGACGGCCTCGTCCTGGTGCCGTACTTCGTCGGCGAGCGCACGCCCAACCGGCCGGACGCGACCGCATCGCTGCTCGGCATGACGCCGGCGACCACCGACCGGGCGCACCTGGCCCGGGCGGCCGTGGAGGGGATGCTCTGCGCCCTCGCCGACGGACTGGCCGCGGTGCAGGACACCGGGGTGACCGTCGAGCGGCTGCTGCTCATCGGCGGCGCTGCGCGGAACCCGGCGGTCCGCACCGTCGCGGCACAGGTGTTCGGCCGGGACGTCCTGGTGCCGGAGCCCGGCGAGTACGTCGCCGCGGGTGCTGCGAAGCAGGCCGCGTGGGCGCTCACCGGCGCACTGCCGACGTGGGACACCGCGACGACCACCGTGCCGTCCGACCCGCACCCGGAGGTGCTCGAGCAGTACCGCGCCGCGGCGCGCTGACCGACGCACCGGATCCGACACTCCCCGCCCCCGGCGCCCTCCACCAGGGCGCCGGGGGCATCATCGTCCCCGGAGGACCCCCATGCCACTGACCGACCTGCCCCTCGACGCGCTCCGCGCCCACCGCTCGGACGTCCGTCGTCCCGCCGACTTCGACGCATTCTGGGCGGACACGATCGCCGCCGCCCGGACCGCTGGCGAGGGGGTCGAGGTGACCCTCGTGCCCGCCGAGACGCCGGTGACCGGTCTCGTCGTCGAGGACCTGACGTTCCCCGGGTTCGCCGGAGACCCGGTGCGCGCGTGGGTCAACCGTCCGGTGTCCGACGACCGCGGCGCGCTGCCGGTCGTCGTCGAGTTCCTCGGGTACGGCGGTGGCCGGGGTCGCCCGGGCGAGCGCGTGCACTGGGCCCTCGCCGGCTACGTGCACGTCGTGATGGACACCCGCGGCCAGGGCTCCGGGTGGGCCGGCGGCGACACCCCGGACCCGCACGGCTCCGCGCCGCACGCCAGCGGCTGGATGACGAGCGGCATCGGTTCGCCCGCCGACCACTACTACCGCCGCGTCTACACCGACGCCGTGCGGCTCGTCGAGGCGGTGCGGACGCTGCCCGGGGTCGACCCCGAGCGCATCGCTCTGACCGGTGGCAGCCAGGGCGGCGGCATCACGATCGCCGCGGCGGCCCTGGTCGAGGCACACGTCGGACCGGTCGCCGCGGTGCTGCCCGACGTGGCGTTCCTGGCCGACTGGCGGAACGGCACCGACGTCGCGGTCGGCGGTCCGTACCTGGAGCTCGCGCAGTACCTCGCCGTCCACCGCGACGCGGCCGAGACCGTGTGGGAGACCGCCGCGTACCTGGACGGGGTGAACCACGCCGCCGGCATCACCGCCCCGGCCCTGTTCTCGGTCGCGCTGATGGACGACGTCGTGCCGCCCCGCACGACCTTCGCCGCGTTCAACGCCCTCGGCTCCTCCGACCGCGAGATCGTCGTGTACCCGTACAACGGGCACGAGGGCGGCGGCTTCCGGCACTGGGAGCGTCAGGCGGCGTTCCTGGCGGACCGGCTGCAGCGCTCCGTCAGATGAAGTAGTGGTGCCGGTGGTGGGGCCCGGTGCTCCCATCACCGACGTCGTAGTGCACGGTGAGGGTCTGCTCCCAGTCGCCGCGGTGATCGCCCCACTCGAACAGGATGCTGTCCGGCACGACGTCCGGCTGGTGGAGCAGGACCCGCTCCGCCAGCCCGATCAGCCGCTGTTGTCGGGTACGCACGGATCGGCGCTCAGGTGCTCGTCTGGAGCGTCTTCTTCGGGTACTCGTCGAAGCGCTGGAAGTACGTGCTCGAGAACCGCCCCATGTGGCGGAAGCCCCACCGGTGCGCGACCTCGGCCACCGTCGTCTGCGCGCAGTCGGCGAGCTGGAGCGCGATCCGGACCCGGTCGAGGCGGACCTGCAGCAGGTACGTCATGGGGCTCACGCCGACGTGCTGCACGAAGTTCTCCTGCAGCGTGCGGGAGCTGACCCCGACGGCCCCGCAGACGTCCGCGAGCTGGAGCGGCCGGTCGCAGTGCTCCGCGAGCCAGGCCTGCGCGAACTGCACGGTGTTCTCCGTCCGGCGCACCGGCCGCGCGTCGGGTTCGGCGTCCGTCCCGCCGAAGGCTCGCAGGACGGACTCGGCGAGCAGCACCTGTGCCGACAGGTGCCCGCGCGGGTTGCGGTCGGGGTGCAACGCGTTGACCGCGACCGCGTCGATGCGGGCGAGCAGGTGGGACACCTCGGCCTCGGCCGGGCGGGATCGCAGTCGGCCGGGGAAGCGGTGGTCGAACACGACCCCGTTCACGGCGTCGAGGAAGCCGCGGTCGACCCGCAGCACCTGGACGGTCCCCGCCGGCACGAGCAGCGTGAACGGCCGGTCCGTCGGCAGGAGCACCGGCACACCGGGCCGGGCGGGCGCGTCGTCGTCGACCCGCAGGCACCCCGCGGTCGACCACGCCAGCACCGGCGTGCCGTCCGGCGTGAACGAGGCGGCGGCGGCGGTCGACACCGCCGACGACAGCAGCGCGACGTTGTGGTGGCGCACCGTCCGGTGGCGGAACGCGAACCGGTCGGTGGGCGCGAACCGGACGTCGCGACCGTCGTACACGGCACGCAACGTCCGGACGGCGTCCGCGGTGGTCCGGCCGCACCGCTCGGCGGTCCGGGGCGCGTTGCCGACGGCGACCCGCGGGACGGTGTCGCTGCTCACTGGCCCGACCCTCGCCGGGCGCGGAGGTCCGCGAAGGTGAACCGCTCGCGGTCGACGTCGTCCTCGGACTGCACGATCCACCCGCGTCGGGCAGCGCGTGCCCGAGCCCGGTAGGAGGTGATGTGGACCGGGGCGACCCCCGGTGCACGCTCGTAACCACTCATCAGATCCTCCGATCTGTCCCCGTGCCTCCGACCCTGTTCGGAGGGGGACAGTTTGAGTACCTCTTGGACGATAAGCGCCCTCACCGGGGTCCACAATGGCCCCCGAACGGGTGCGATCCACATCCGCGCACGCCGGATAACGGCGGCGTCGTGGCGTCGGAGGCCGATCGGCCCGACCGACTCGTACCCTCCACGTATGGACCAGGCACCGACCACGGCGAGTGGTCCCGAGCACGGCGGAGCACGGCTGTCGCGCACCGTGCACGAGGCGCTGCGGTTCGTGCACGCCCACGCCCGCGAAGCGATCTCCGTACCGGACATCGCCGCCGCCGCACACCTGTCGACCCGCGGCCTGCAGAGCGCGTTCCGGCGGGAGCTGCAGACCTCACCCGCGTCGTACCCGCGCGGGGTGCGGCTCGAGGGCGTCCGCCGCGACCTGCTGTCGATGACACCGGCCGACCGTCGCACCATCGCGGACGTCGCCAAGCACTGGCACTTCAGCAACGCCGGTCGGATGGCGGCCGAGTACCGCGCCGCGTTCGGCACCGCACCGTCGGTGGCGCTCCGGTCGTTCGACCCGGAGGACCCGGACCCCCGCGCCACGTCGGACCTCGCCGGGTCCCCGGGCGAGGGATCACGCTTCCGGATCGTGCTCGACTGCGAGGTGGAGGTCGACGACGCCGACGCGACCTTCGCCCATGCCCTGCGCCGTGCCCAGGGCGACGACCGCCCCTGGCACGGCTACGACCCCGACGGCAGCACGGCGGACGTCGTCGCGTTCCTGCTGGCGAACGCCGTCCGCGGGGCCGCCGGGGACACCTCCGGCATCCGGCTGCGTGCGGTCAACCCGATGCTGCGGGCGCCGGACGAGCACGGCGCGTACCCGTCGGCCGAGCTCCCGCCGTGGTCGGCACCCGCCGTCCCGCCGCCGGGTATCGGCCCGGATCGGGACTGATCACGCCGTCGATGGACGGAATGCGCCACGCTTCGTGGATCCGCGGCAGGATGGACCCCGCGGGCCCGGCACGTGCGGCGGGCCCCAGCAAACGGAAGGCAGCGCCATGGGCCAGCTCATCTACGACTCGCAACCCCTCGAGCTCCGCCTCGACGACCGTGCGCTCACGCACCTGCAGATCGTCATCGTGAACCTCATCCGCCGCGGGGAGAGCTTCGTGTTCTCGTGGAAGGACGACCCCGCCGTCGGCGGGGGCCGCAGCAGCATCTGGATCCACCCGTACTGTGGACTGCACTTCAAGTTCGCCGGCGGCAAGTCCCCGAGCGTGAACCGCTCGTGGCTCGACGAGCTCTACGCCAGCGCGGCGAGCGGCTCCGGCCTCGTCCTGAGCCCGGAACCGACGGACGCCGAGGGCCCGGTCTCCGCCGACGACGTCCCCGGCGCCCCACCGGCACGACCCACCACGACCATCAGCGCCTCCTGACCGGAGCGCTGACGACGCGCCCCGACCGGGCACGAACGACAGGATGCCCCTCCCCGTGACCACCACCCCGCGTCGACGCCGCTCCGCGCTGCTCGCCGCCGCGCTCACCACCGGACTCGCACTCGCCGGCTGCACGGCCCCGACCGCCGCCCACGCTGATGAGTTCGACGTGACCGGCTTCCAGCCCGAGAACGCCGACACCGCCCTGGTGGACGCGAACGCCGCCGCGATGGACGTGGTCGGCGTCGACGGCCTGCTGGTGAACCACACGGGCACGAAGGCCACCGCACCGTCACGCGCCGCCAAGGCCCAGCGCAACCGGGCACACGCCAACGGCCGCACCGCGCAGCTGCTCGTCAGCAACTACTCCGAGGCCGACGGGGACTTCAGCGAGCCGTTCGCGCGGAAGCTCCTGACCTCGCCCGCGAACCGCGCCCGGGTCGTCCGATCCCTCGCCGCCGACGTGGCCACGGGCGGCTGGGACTCGGTCATGATCGACCTCGAGGCGTTGACGGCGGCGGAGAAGCCCGGCCTCACCGCCTTCGCGCGGGAGCTCCGGGCCGCCGTCGGCGACGACGTCCGGCTCGACATCGCCCTGTCCGCGTCGACCACCGCCGCCGGGTACGCCCGCCTCGGCTACGACGTGCGCGGCCTCCGCGCCCCGCTCGACCACCTGACGCTCATGGCCTACGACCAGCACGGCCCCTGGGAACCGGACGCACCCGGCCCCGTCGGGTCGCTCGCGTGGTCGTCGAAGGCCGCCCGTGCACTCGCGACCCTCGCTCCCGCCGACCAGATCGTGCTCGGTGTCGCCGGGTACGGCTACCACTGGAAGGGGAAGCGTCCGGCCGGTCAGCTCTCCGACGCCCAGGCCCGGCTCCGGGTCCGGAAGGCGGGCGCGACCGCCCACTGGGACGCGACGGTCGGCGAGTGGACCGCGACCCTGCCGAGCGGTGAGGTGCTCTGGTGGTCCGACGCACGCTCGCTGCGCGAACGGGTCGCCCTGGCGGAGCGGCTCGGCCTGACGGGCGTCGCCGTCTGGTCGCTGGACCTGTCCGACCGGATCGAACCGGTCGGGTGACCGCGACCCGCTGACGGACAGGAGGCGCGGTGCGAGCCCGCACCGCGCCTCCCGTCCGTCACCCGGTCACGCCCCGGGCGCGTGGTGCGCGCTGTCAGTCCTGACGGCCGCCCTGTGGCGTCGCGGCTCCGCGACGCTTCGCCTGGTGCCGCGCGACCCGGTTGCGGTTGCCGCACCCCGCGGCCGTGCACCAGACGCGGTTGTGCCGGGGCGACGTGTCCAGGTAGACCCAGCCGCACGCGTCGTCGCCGCACTGCCGCGCCGCACTGAGGTCGGACGTCAGCAGTTCCTGCGCGAGCAGTGCGAT
This sequence comes from Curtobacterium sp. MCSS17_006, assembly GCF_003234215.1. Classification (NCBI taxonomy): domain Bacteria; kingdom Bacillati; phylum Actinomycetota; class Actinomycetes; order Micrococcales; family Microbacteriaceae; genus Curtobacterium; species Curtobacterium sp. MCSS17_006. The sequence goes on from NZ_QKSO01000003.1 coordinate 264,183, forward strand.
CGCACCCCGCGGCCCGGACAGGTCGGCGCGCATCCGCCACGACCACGACGCCCCGTCCGTGCCCTGCTCGAGCGTCGCGCGCCCGAGCGCAGCGACGTACTCGGACGCGACGTGGGCGGCGGCGCGCGGTGACGACGCGAACACCGCTTCGTACACCGCCTCGCGGAGCGCCAGCACCGCCGTGTGCTCCTGCGCTGCGACGTCGGGCGCGGCTGCGGCGAGCCGGCTGATCTCGTCCGCACCGCCGGGCAGGACGCCCATCTGCTCGCACCACGCCACGACGGCGCTGAAGCTGCTCAGGGTGTCGATCGAACGACGGGGATCGAGGCGCCAGTGCACGGTGTCGACGAGGTCGAGCGCCGCGTGTCCCCCCACGTCCGGGAACGTCGGCTGCGCGTCGGGGACCACCATGCTCCGAGACTAATGCGTGATCAACCGTTGTGCCATGTGCATCGCCTGTGCCAGGGTCTAATGCATGACGAGCGTTCCACGCGTTAGCGCAGCACGGACCGGCCTCGGCCCGGACTTCACGCGGTTCTGGGTGGCGCAGGGCGCCTCGGCCGTCGGCGGGCAGGTGAGCGAACTGGCGGTGCCGTTGCTCGCCGTCGTCGTCCTGCACGCGTCCGCCGGCGAGGTCGGGGTGCTGAACGCGGCGCGGTGGCTCCCGTTCCTCCTGCTCGCGCTGCCCCTCGGGGTCCTGGTCGACCGTCGTCGCCGTCGACCGGTCCTCGTCGTGTCCGACCTCGCTCGGGCTGCCCTCACCGTGGTCGTCGTGGTGGTGGCGTTCAGCGGGGCGCTGACCCTGCCGGTGCTCGTCGTCCTGGTCGGGCTGCTCGGCGCCTTCACCGTCGCGTTCGAGGTGAGCTACCAGTCGTTCCTGCCGACGGTCGCCGGACGCCGGCAGCTCGAACGCGCGAACGGGCGGCTGGAGGCGACGGCGGCGGCGGCCGAGGTCGGTGGCCCAGGACTCGGAGGCCTGCTCGTCCAGGTGCTCTCGGCGCCGTGGGCCCTCGCGGTCCACGCCGTGACGTACGTCGTGTCGGCCGTGGCACTGCTCGGCATCCGCGCGCCCGAGGCCCGCCCGACCCCGACCGGACGGAGTGCTCTGCGCGACCTCGCCGAGGGCCTGCGGTTCGTCGGTCGCGACCGGTACCTGGTCTCGCTGGTCGGCTTCGCCGGGATCTACAACCTCTTCGCGCAGTGGGTGATGGTGCTCTTCACCGTGCACGCCGTGCGGCAGCTCGGACTGGACGCGGGGCTGCTCGGCCTCGTCTTCAGCCTCGGGGCGATCGGCGCCGTGGTCGGCGCCTCCGCGGCACCGTCGAGTGTCCGCCGGTTCGGTGCCGGGCCAGTCCTGGTCGCCTGCGCCACGGCCGAGTGCGTCGCGCTCGCAGTGCTCCCCGTGATCGATCCATCGTGGTCGACGCCGGTCACGGTCACCGTCCTGATCGGGGTGTTCGCCGTGAACGGCGCGGGGACCGCACTGTCGAGCATCGTCGCACTCACGCTCCGGCAGCTGCGTTCGCCGGACCAGGTGCTCGGTCGCGTCAACGCCACCATGCGCTGGCTGTCCTACGGCGTCATCGCGATCGGGGCCGGGCTCGGCGGCCTGGTCGGAGAGCTGCTCGGCACGCGGATCGGCCTCGCCCTGGGGTGCGCGGGGATCTTGCTCACCGTCGTCTGGGTCGTCGCCTCACCGCTCCGTGGTCTGCGCGACCCGGCCGCACTCGCCACCGACCCCGAGGCTGGTCGACGGACGGGATGAGGGGAGGCATCGGTGGTGCCGACGCCTCCCCGCACTGCCGTCAGACGAGCGACCACTCCACCAGGCGGGGGTCGCCCGGGGTGACCTCGTGCACCGCGCCCGTGACCGCGACGGTGGCGCGCTCCGTGGCGGTGCCGGGGACGGGGTGTCGGACCGGCCCGTCGCCCGAGGCGACGATCCCACCCGCTGCCACCGGGCCTCCCGGCCGGGACGCCGCCGCGTGCGACGCGACCCAGACCTGCACGTCGCCGGGTTCGACGACCTTGCGCATCCGACGGGCGGTGAACGCGAAGCGCTGCACCGGGACGCGGAAGCGGACCCGCGCGGACTCCCCCGCGGCGAGCGCGACCCGCGCGTACCCGAGGAGCTGCACCTCGGGCCTGGTGACGCTGCCGTGCACGTCGTGCCCGTAGAGCTGCACGACGTCCTCGCCGTCACGGGACCCGGTGTTGCGGACCGTCACCGACGCGGTGAAGACGCCGTCGGATCGGACGTCCGGGGCGACGACGAGCTCCTCGTACGCGAAGTCGGTGTAGCCGAGGCCGAAGCCGAACGGCCGCACCGGCGTCGAGTCGGCGGCCGTGACGTCGGACGGACCGCCGAGCCGGGGGTGCAGGTACGTGAACGGCTGCGCACCCGCGGACCGGGGCAGGGACAGTGGCAGCCGGCCCGAGGGCGAGGCCGCGCCGGTGAGCAGGTCGGCGATCGCCAGCCCGCCGCCCTCGCCCGGGAAGAACGCCTGCACGACCGCGGCCGGACGCGGCTGGTCGCCGTCGAGCGCCCAGCCGATCGCGTACGGCCGGCCGGTGAGCAGCACCATCACGGTGGGGGTGCCGGTCGCGACGACGGCCTCGACCAGCTCGCGCTGCACGCCGGGCAGGTCGAGCGACTCGGTGTCGTTGCCCTCGCCGACCGTGCCGCGGCCGAAGAGTCCGGCCTGGTCGCCGACGACGACCACCGCGACGTCCGAGGCGGAGGCCACGGCGACCGCGTGGGCGAAGCCGGCCCGGTCGTCGCCCGTGACGGCGCAGCCCGCGGCGAAGCGGACCGCCGCCGGGCCGAGGGCCCGGGCGACGGCTTCGCGGACGGTCGGGATCGCGAAGCCGAGCGGCAGGTCGGGGTGCGAGGCGAGCACGTGGTTGGCGAACGAGTAGCAGCCCTGCAGGGCCTCGGCTCGGTCGGCGTTCGGGCCGATGACCGCGACGGAAGCCCCCTGTGCGAGCGGGAGGACGGGGGTGGTGCCGTCGGCGGTCCCACTGTCGGCGGTCCCGCTGACGACGGTGGCGCTGCCGCTGTCGTTCGACAGCAGCACGAGCGACTTCGCCGCCAGCTGGCGTGCGAGCGCCTGGTGCAGCGGGGTGTCCAGGTCGATCCCGGTGGGGGCGTCCTCGGCGAAGGCGTCCGGCTCGAGCAGTCCGAGCCGCTCCTTCTGCCGCAGCACCCGGAGCACGGCGCGGTCGACGAGCGCCTCGTCCACCTGCCCGCTGCGGACCCGCTCGACGAGCGGCGCGAGGTACGCGTCACCGGTCGGGAGCTCGACGTCGATGCCGGCCTCGAGCGCCAGCGCCGCGGCCTCGCCACGGTCGGCGGCGATGCCGTGCATGACCTCGAGGAACGCCACCGAGAAGTAGTCCGCGACGACGGTGCCGTCGAAGCCGAGCCGGTCGCGGAGCAGGTCGGTGAGCAGCTCGCCGTTCGCCGCGACGGGCACGCCGTCGATCTCGGCGTACGAGTTCATCACGCTCCGGGCGCGGCCGTCGCGCAGCGCCATCTCGAACGGCGGCAGGTAGACGTCGGCGACCTCGCGGGCCCCGGCGTGCACGGGGGCGTGGTTCCGCCCCGCCTGCGACGCCGAGTACCCGAGGAAGTGCTTCAGGGTCGCGTCGACCCCGGCCGACTGCAGCCCGCGCACGTACGCGGTGCCGACCGTGCCGACCAGGTACGGGTCCTCGGCGATGCACTCGTCGACCCGCCCCCAACGCGGGTCGCGGATCACGTCGAGCACCGGTGCGAGCCCCTGGTGGACGCCGAGCTGGCGCATGGACGCACCGATCGCGGCGCCGACCTGCTCGACGAGCTCCGGGTCGAACGACGCGCCCCACGCCAGCGGGGTCGGGAACGTCGCGGCCTTCCACGCGGCGAGCCCGGTCAGGCACTCCTCGTGGACGAGCGCCGGGATCCCGAGCCGGGTCTCGCGCTGCAGGCGGCGCTGTTCGGCCCAGAGCCAGGCAGCACGCTCGTCGGGTTCGACGGGGCGGGTGCCGTAGACGCGGGTGAACTGCCCGATGCCGTCGCGGGTGATGTCCGCCAGGGTGCTGCCCTGCTGCACGGCCGCCATCTCGCCCTGCATGGGGGCGACGACGCCGTTCTGGTCGAGCCAGTACCCGACGAGCTGCGCGACCTTCTCGTCGAGGGTCATCACGGCGAGCAGGGCGTCGGCGCGGGGTCCGGCGGCGGTCGCGGTCGCGGTCGTCGCGGGCGCGTCCGTCGCGGTCGTCGCGTCCGTCGTGCTGTCGGCCTGGAGGCGCGGGTCGCGTCCGGCGGTCCGCGTCGCGTCGGTCGCGGTCACCCCTTCACCGCCCCGGTCAGGCCGCCGACGATGCGACGCTGGAAGATCGTGAAGAACACGAGCGCCGGGATCATCGACATCGAGGTGAACGCGAGCACCTTGGCGGTGTCGACGGAGTACTGCGACGAGAAGGACTGGACCCCGAGCGGCAGCGTGTACGCGGCCTCGTTGTTCAGGATGAACAGCGGCAGGATGTAGCTGTTCCAGCTGGCGATGAACGCCAGGATGCCGACCGTGACGACGCCGGGCAGCGACAGCGGCACGACCATCCGGAAGAAGAACCCGAGACGGCTCGCTCCGTCGATCGACGCGGCCTCCTCGAGCTCGTCGGGGATCGCCCGCAGGAACGGCACCAGGATGATGACGGTGGTCGGCAGCGCGAACGCGATCTGCGGCAGGATCACGCCGGCCAGGCTGTTCGTCAGACCGAGGTCCTTGACGAGCAGGTACAGCGGGGTGATCGCGACGGTGATCGGGAACATCAGACCCGCGGCGAACAGGGCGTAGAGCGCCCCGCGGCCGGCGAACCGGTAGCGGGCGAGCACGAAGCTCACCATCAGCCCGAGCACGACGACCCCGAGGGTGGTCGTGACGGCGCTGATCGTGGAGTTGCCGAGCTGCTGCCAGAAGATACCGCTGGACAGCACGGACCCGTAGTTGCCGAACTCGAACGGTGCCGGCAGCCCGGCGGGGCTCGTGGTGATCTGCGAGTTGGTCCGGAAGCCGCCCAGCACGATGTAGAGCACGGGTGCCAGGTTGGCGGCGACGAACAGGATCGCGACGACGTAGGTCAGCGGGTTCGCGCGTCCGATCGCGGCACTGGACCGGCGCTCCCGCACGGCCCGGCGCCCGGGGGCGACGATGCTCGTGGTGGCCATCAGTTCTTCCTCTCGGTGAGTGCACCCGCGGTGTCGCGGCGGAGCACGAAGCGCTGGTAGATCAGGGCGACCACGAGCGAGATCACGAACATCACGACCGCGACGGCGCTGCCGAAGCCGAAGTTGCCCGAGGTCCGGCCGTTGGCGACCATGTACGTCGCCATCGTCGAGGTGCCCGCGGTCGACGCGATGTACTGCCCCCAGATGATGTAGACGAGGTCGAACAGCTGCAGCGAGCCGATGATCGACAGGAACGCCCAGATGCGGATGGTCGGACCGAGCAGCGGCAGCGTGATGCGCCGCTGGATCTGCCAGTAGCCGGCGCCGTCGATGGCGGCGGCCTCGAACAGTTCCTCGGGGATGCTCTGCAGGCCGGCGAGGAACAGGATCACCGCGAAGCCGATGTACTTCCACGAGATGATCACGAGCAGCGTCCAGATGGCGATGTCGGGGTTCGACAGCCAGTCCGCACGGAGTCCGCCCAGGCCGATGCTCTGGAACAGGTCGTTCACGGCGCCGTTCGACTGGAGCATCAGGCTCCACCCGGTGCCGACGATCACCTCGGAGATGACGTACGGCACGAAGACGAGCACGCGGACGAGCCCGCGGCCGTGCATCTTCTGGTTGAGCAGCAGCGCGAGCACGATCGCGATCGGCCCCTGCAGCACCAGGGAGAGCACTACGATGAAGCCGTTGTGCATCAGGACCGCGTGGAACGCCTTGTCCTGGAAGATGATCAGGTAGTTCTGCAGTCCGACGAAGTCGGTGGGCGGGCCGTAGCCCTGCCACTTGAAGAACCCGTAGTAGGCGGCGAGCGCCACGGGCAGGATCACGAACGTGACGAAGACGATGACCGCGGGTCCGGCGAGGACCGCGATCTCGACGCGCTTCCGCCAGTCCGCGATGCGGCGCTTGGTCCGCCGACCGGCGGGGAGCGGCGAACCGCTCCCCGCCGGGGACGTCCCCGCGGCCGTGTCCGACCCGGTGGTCGGAGTCGTACCGAGCGAGGTGTCGAGGGTCATGCTCAGCCCTTGGCCGCAGCCTGGTTGGTGGTCTCGACGATGTCCTTCGCGCTGCCCTTGTCGGCGAGCAGGTCGACGACGCTGGTGTTCAGCGCGTTGCCGACGTTCTGGCCGTACAGGGTGTCGAGGTACTGCGAGACGAACGGCGCCTCCTGGTAGGCGGCCAGGGCCGACTTCAGGTAGTCCGAGTCGACGACCGACTGGGCCTCCTTGTTGACCGGGATGGCGTTGAAGGCCTTGTAGTAGGCCTCCTGGTTGTCCTTCTGCACGATGAAGTTCAGGAAGTCGGTGCACGCCTTCTTCGGGGCCTGTGCCGAGCAGGAGTTGCCGTCGACACCACCCATCATCGACTTCGGGTCACCCTTGCCACCGTCGATCGCGGGGAACGGGAACCAGCCGAGGTCGGGCAGCGGCTTGGCGTCCGGCGTCAGCGACGCGATCACGCCCGGGTCCCACGCGCCCATGAGCTCCATGGCCGCCTTGTGGTTGGCGAGGAGACCGGCGGAGCTGCCGGCGCCCTGCTGTGCTGCGGTGGTCAGGAAGCCGTTGTTGAAGGGCTTGGTGGCGTTGAAGTCCTCGAGCTGCTCGCCGGCCTTCGTCCAGCAGGCGTTGTCGAACTTCAGCGACTTCGCCGTGTCCTCGAGGGTCTTCTGGCTGCACTCGCGGAGCGCGAAGTTGTAGTACCAGTGGGCGGCCGGCCAGGCGTCCTTCGCGCCGACGGCGACCGGGTCGATGTCCTTGGCCTTGAGCTTCGTGATCGCGTCGTTCAGCTCGTCCATGGTCGTGGGCGTGCCCTCGATGCCGGCTTCCTTGAACAGGTCCTTCGAGTACCAGATGCCCTCGGGGAGCACCGCGCCCGGCATGGCGTAGGTCTTGCCGTCCTTCTCGTACCCGGCGAACGTGCCCGCGCTGATGGACTTCTTCGCGTCGGCGCTGATGGAGTCGGAGATGTCCATGAGCTGCCCGGCAGCGATCATCGCGTCCATCTTGCCGCCGCCGCGCTGCAGGAACACGTCGGGGGCGTCGCCGGAGTTGAGGGCGGTCTGGAGCTTGCCGTCCAGGTCCTCGTTCTGGATCGCCTGGGTCTTGATGGTGACGTTCGGGTACTTCTCCTCGAACGCCTTGACCGTCGAGGCCCAGTAGGCCTTGCCCGGTCCGGTGGTCGAGTTGTGCCAGAAGGTCATCGTGACCTTCCCGCCGTCCTCGGAGGCATCGCTGCCCGCCGAGCACCCACTGGCCACCAGTGCTGTGGCCCCGATCAGCGCGATGGCTGCCGCGGCACGGATCTTCCTCGTCATCGTGGAACTCCTGAAGTGTCGTCGTTGACATGCGCGACATCGACTGCCGCTGCGGAGAGCATGCCTGCTGCTCCTGGCCCATGTCAATCGATATCGATAACGTTTTCTTTATCGTTCGCATGGTGCCGCAGCGGTACGGTGTGCACATGGACTCGGCACTCGGCGCGCGTCCCGGTGCCGGCCGGGTGACGATCGGCGACGTGGCGCGGGTGGCCGGGGTCTCGATCCCGACGGTGTCCAAGGTGATCAACCAGCGGGACGGGGTCGCACCCGCCACGATGCTCCGCGTGCAGCAGGTGGTCGACGACCTGGGGTACGAGACCTCGCTGGTCGCCCGGAGCCTGCGGAGTTCGCGGACCGGGGTCGTCGGCATCCTGGTGCCCGAGTTCGAGCCGTTCTCCACCGAGCTGCTCCGCGGCATCTCGCGGGCGGCCACCGGCACCGGCTACGAGCTCCTCGCCTACGCCGGCCTGATGACCGGCGCCGACCGACCCGGGTGGGAGCGCCGGTCGCTGTCCCGCCTGTCCGGCACCCTGATCGACGGCGCGATCGTCGTCACCCCGACCACGGCACTGTCGAGCTCGTCGATCCCCGTCGTGGCGATCGACCCGCACACCGGGCCGGAGGGGCACGCCACGGTCGACGCCGACAACGAGGCCGGCGCGGTACAGGCCGTCGAACACCTGCTCGCACTCGGACACACCCGCATCGCGCACCTGCAGGGACGCGCCGACCTGGCCTCCGCCCAGCTGCGCGCCGCCGGGTACCGCTCGGCCCTGACCGCCGCGGGCATCACGGTCGACGAGTGTCTGCTGCGTGACGGCGGCTACCAGGAGGACCAGTCCGCAGCCGTCGCCCACGAGCTCCTGACCCTCGCCGACCGCCCCACCGCGGTGTTCGCCGCGAACGACTCGTCGGCGATCGGTGTGCTCCGCGCCGCGGCCGAGGTCGGGCTCCGCGTCCCCCAGGACCTGTCCGTCGTGGGCTTCGACGACGTGCCGCAGGCGTCCACCACGACCCCGCCGCTCACCACGGTGTCGCAGCCGCTCGCCGAGCTCGGGTCGCACGCCGTGCAGATGCTCCTGACGATGCTCCGTGGCGAACCGACCACGGACCACGTCCGGCTCCCCACGACCCTGCGGGTCCGGGCGAGCACGGGCCCCGCGCCGAGGCCGAAGCCCGGCCGCTGAGCACCCGCCGCCGTCAGCGGCGCAGGGTCTGCTTCGGGTACTCGCCGAACCGGGCCGCGTAGGCCGCCGAGAACCGGCCGAGGTGGGCGAACCCCCATCGTCGGGCGACGTCGCCGACGACCCCGGCCTGCGGGTCGAGCTCGAGCAGTTCGCCGCGCACCCGGTCGAGCCGGACCTCGCGCAGGTACGTCAGCGGCGACACGTCGAAGACCCGGCGGAACGACTCCTGCACCGACCGCACGCTCAGACCGGCGACCTCGGACAGCTCCTGGACCGTGACCGGCTCGGCAGCGTGGGCGTGGATGTACTCCACCGCTGCCCGCAGCCGGGCGTTCCGGGGCAGGCCGAGCACCGCGGGCAGGTCGTCGGCCTGCGGCGGGAAGGTGTCCAGGAACGCGGTGGCCGCCGACCGCTTGGCCGCGTGCCACGCGTCGGAGTCGGGCCCCTCGGCGCGGAGGGCCCGGGACAGCGCCACGAGCGCCCCCTGCCAGCGCTCGGCGGTCTCCGGTTCCGGCATGCGGGTCGGGTCGAACCGCAGTGGTGCCGCTTCGACCTCCAGGTGTTCGAACGCGACGCGGTGCACGTACTCGCGTCCGAAGTGCACCAGCCGCTGGTCGTGGTCCTCGGCCGTGAACACGAAGTCGTCCTCGGGCGGCAGGAGCACGGGGACGTCCCGGCGCAGCTCCATCCGGACGCGCCCGGAGTCCAGGTGCGCGGTCCCGCTGGTGATCCACGTCACCACGTAGTCGGCGCCCACGGGGACCGAGCCGCGCACGGCACCGCGGAGCTGCGAGCGCCGGATGCTCACGTCGGAGTCGCCGACGGCCGTGTACCGGTACGAGAAGTCCTCGTCGATGCGCCGGACGGACCACCGATCGGCGCCGTGGACGGCGGCGAGGTCGCGCTCGGCCGCGTCGGGGTCCCCGCCGGAGACCTCGAAACGCACCGGTTCCCCGGCGGGTGCAGCGGACTGTGGAGTCGGGACGGGGTCAGCCACGACGCCTCGCTCCCGATGCCGTCACCCGCACCGTTCCACGCTCCGCGTTATGTGGATACGCTGGTGCGGTGACTGCGGCGTATCGTGACCCGGACGAGACCCGTGCGAAGGGGGCATTGTCGTGAGCGATGTCGACCTGAACGCGGCGCTGACCCGGCTCGAGGCCGCGGTCTCCGAACTGCGCGGTCGACTGCGCGACGAGCTCGGCGTCTCCGGCGGCGACCTGACGCTGCTGCAGTTCGTCTCGCGCGCCGAGGAGGCGGGTCGGACGGTGCGTGTGAAGGACCTGTCGAAGCACCTGGGGCTCACCGGCCCGGCGGTCACCGGCATGGTGGACCGCCTCGAGCACAGCGGACACCTCAGCCGTGTCCCGAACCCCGACGACGGCCGCAGCCGGTACATCGAGCTGACCGATGCTGCCCGCCGCGACTACGCGCGCGCGATGGACGGCACGAACAAGCACCTGCACGACCTGATGGCCTCCTTCTCGGAACGGGAGCGGGCCAGGTTCGTGCGGATCATCGACCGCATCGTCGCAGCCGTCGATCTCGGCGCACCGAGCCCCTGACGGCAGGGTACGGGCGGTCAGGACGGCGCTCGGACGAATGTCCAGCATGCGCAGCTAGGTAAGTTCTCTACCTATCTGCGGTTCCTGCCACGACCGTGCCCCGACGGTCGCCGAGCGGCACGGAGACCGGGCCGACCGTCGCGCTCGCCAGGTCCACGCGTGCGAGCCCGCCCGGCGCCAGGGCCTCGGCGAGGGTCAGGCGGAGCGCCGTCTGCGTGTACGTTCCGGTGCTCGCGCGACCCGGTGGCGCATCGGCCTGCGGGCGGTCCTCCTGCACGTTCACGCGCAGCGAGAGCACCCCGGGCAGACGAGCGAGGACCGCCCCCAGAGCACGGACGACCGGACCACCGATCGTGGTGGTGAGGGTCGTCCCCAGGGCACCCACCAGGCCGAAGAGCTGCGTCGCGAGCGTGCCGACCACCGCCTGCGTCAACGGGTTCACGAGCGAGGTCGCGAGCCCGGTCACGACGCCCAGCAACCCGCCGAGATCGAGCCCGAGGAGCGCCACCCCGACGGTCAGCTTCGTCTGACCGGACGTGAGCGCGGCGACGCCGCTGTCGAAGCCCACCGACAGCGTGGCGATCTTGACACGGGCGCCGAGGACGAGCGGCGCACTGAGGTCGGCAGTCAGCGCGATGCGCACGTGGAGCGACCCCAGCGCGGTCGTGAGCGCAGCGGTGACCTTCGCCGCCCAGGCGTCGACCACCCCGCCGAGGCGGTCGGCGAGCGCACCGAGCGTTTCCGCGTCGAGCACGATCTCGTGGTTCGGCGGCAGGTCGTTCAGTCCGTTCACGTCGTCGCCGAGCAGGTGCGCGAGGTCGACCCGCACCGTCCCGGCGGACAGGTCGAGCGCCAGCGTGCCACCGGGGTCCTGCACGGGTTCGGCGAGCAGCGGCGCGACGGCCCCGGCGAGGTCGGGTCCGGTGATCTCGACCGTCCCGCCCATCGTGCCGAGTCCCAGGCTGCCGGTCAGTCCGCCGAGCACGCCGAGCACACCCCGGTTGATCGTCTGCGCGAGCGCACCGTCCCGCCCGCTGAGCGTGTCGACGGCCGAGTCGAGTTCGGTGACGGTGTCGTCGACCGCGGTGACGAGGGCACCGACGAGCGGGCTGTCCACCGTCAGGTCGAGGCTCGCGATGCCGTAGTCGCGCTCGAGGCCGATGCCCTCCGTGTCGTCGGCGAGGTCCTGCACGGCGGCGCGCAGGTTGCCTGCGAGCGTCCGCTGCACCACGCCGCCCCACAGGTCCTGCTCGATCGTGTCGCACCCGGCCAGCTGCGCGCTCGCGCCGACCGCCCCGACATCGAGTCCCACGTCGGTGACGTCCTCGACACCCGGGAGTGCCTGGCTGATCGTCAGTGACGCCGGGTCGGGCAGGTCGCCCGACGCCGTGCTGTCGGTGACGAGGACGCCTCCCGAGTCCGCGACGAGCCCGGAGGCCGCGACCGCCTCGCCGGTACCGGCAACGGTCGCAACCTGGTTGACGGCTCCCGCAGAGCCTCCGGGCAGACCGACCCCGAGACCGGTCAGATCGATGCCGGCGACGTCACCGAGCAGCCCCACGTCGAGTGGGTTGCCGAAGCCCTGGGTGTACGGGCCGTCGGTGTCGAGCTCCGGGGCGGTCACCGGGTCCACCGTCGCGGAGTCGGTTCCGCGCTTCGCGACCGTGACCCCGCTGACCTCGGCCACCTCGTCGAGGTCGGTGCCGGCGAGGGTCCCGCTGAGGAACCTGCTCGACGCCGCCGCGGTGTAGTCCCGGTCGGTGCCACAGTCGAACGACGACGTCCCGAGCGCCCCGTGCGCCCACTCACGGTCGATCCACGACGCGGTGCTCGGGACGGCGACGGGGACCACCAGCGCGGCGACGACGACGATGCCCGTGGTGACGACCGCTGCCCGACGACGGAGGTGTGCCGCACGACGCCCCCTCACGGTCGGCCTCGGCGTCGAGCCGGCGGTGTCCGCGTGCGCAGTCGGAGCGCCACCCCGGAGAGGACCGCGGCGAGCGCGACCAGCACCGGCCCGGCGAAGCCGCCACCCGTCAGCGCGAGGACGGTCGGGGCGCCGCCAGCGTCGGGGGCGCCGTGCGGGTCCGAGCCCACCGGTCCACCGGACGTGCCACCCCGCGCGGTGATCCCGAGGCCGACGGCGGCGGCTGGCGGCGGCGCGGCGGACGGGTCGGCGAGGGACAACCGGACGAGTAGGTACACGGTGCCGTCGCGACCCGGATCCGGGATCCGGACCGAACGCACGCCGACCCAGTCCGACACCCGCACCGGTCCGACGACCGGAGCGCCCTGCCCGGTGCAGTCGGGGTGCCCCGTCGGATCGGCCCAGGCACGATCGCACGTCGACACCGTGACGACGACGCCCTCGGCGGGGTCGACCAGCGCGGACGGCGCACCCGGCGCCGCCGCTCGCGCACCGTTCAGGTGCAGATCGAGCGTGACCGGGGCGGGCTCCGTGACCCGGGTCCGGACCTGCCAGGTGACGTCGTCGCCGCGCGTCGGGTGCGGCAGGGTGAGCGGGGCCGGACCGGTGCCGAGCACCAGGCGACCCGGTGTGCCGGTCTCTGCCACGGGCCTCCAGTCCGTCGCCGCGACCGCGACCGCCGTCGCGCCGACGCCGGCCGCTCCGACGAGCACGGCGCCGGCGGCGGCGAGCACCGCGAGCGCCCGGGTCACGAGGCCTCCCGTCGTGGTCGCTCCGGCCAGAACGCCCAGACGACGAGCACTCCGACCACGGCGACCGCGAGGCCGCGGGCGGGCGGACTCGACACCGCTACCAGGACCGAGCCGAGCCGAGCCGCGTGCGCGACGACGAGCCCGGCATCACGCACCACGTACGGGTCGCGGTCCTCGGTGGCGTTGTCGTCGCCGCGCAGGGTCAGCGACCGGGCGGTCGTGTCCCCGGGCACCGGGGCGACGTCCACCACGCGGTGCGTGACGGGCAGGCTCGAACCCGGTCGTGGCACGGTGACGACGTCGCCGACGTGCAGGTCGGCGGCGGCGACGTCGTGCGTGACGGCGAGTCCGCCCGCGGGGATCGTCGGAGCCATCGACCCGGTGGTGACGACGACGAGCGAGAGTCCCGTCAGGACGAACGCCACCCAGGCGAGCAGGCAGGCGGCGCCGACCGTCCCCGCGATCACCAGGACGACGGAACGGGCGCGACCGACGGCACGGCCGGGCGCCGCGGCGTCCTCGGAGGACGGCTGCGGCACGGTTGCGGCGAGCACGGGCCGCGTCAGTCGGACTCGGCGGCGAACTGCCACGCGGGGGCCGCAGTCCGGCCCTGGAGCGCGTCGATCGGCGTCCCCGCTGGCAGCGTCGGCGCCTCCGGCAACGACACCTCGAAGCAGTAGACCTGCGTCGTCGCGGCAGCGGCCCCGAGCGGCTGCGCGGCAGAGGCGGCCGTCGTGGCGAGCGGCCCGTCCGCGATCACGGTGGACGGGTCACGGAAGGCGTCCGCGTCGCACGCATCGCTGGTGCTCGTCGTCGTGGCGACCCGGACGTGCAGGGCGTTCCACAGGGTGTCGTCGGCGTCCGACACCGCGACGGTCGACGCCGGCACCGCAGCGCGGAGGGCGACGTCACCCCCGATCGAGTCCGTGGCGGTGCGGAGCGCGACGCCGGCGTAGGTCGCGGTGCCCGGCGAGAGCGCGAGCGCCTCGACGGTGAACCGGAGCGCCTGGCCAGGGGCCGTCTCGTTCGACGTGAAGCCCGCGGCGGTGAACGGCGCCGTCACGTTCTGCTCGACCTCGAACCCCGAGGTCCCGACACCCGGTCCTCCCGAACCGTTGCCACCGAACACCCACTCGGTGTCCGTCCACGATGCGAGGGTGTAGCCGGCGCCTCCGACGACGAGGACCCCTCCGGCGGCGAGGGCGAGTGCGCGGTTCCGTCGGCGGGCGCGCGGATGTGCTGTTGTGTCGGCCATTGACGTGTCTCCTGATCCGGACGCCGGTCGGTTGTGACGACGGCCGGGGCGGTTGGGCCCGGCCGTCGTCGTCGGCGTCAGCTCGATCTTCGTGGACTACCCGTGCGGAATCAACACGTGGTCACCCCTTGACTGCGCCGGAGGTCAGTCCGGACACGATCGAGCGGCGGAACACCAGCACCAGGATGACGATCGGCACCGTCGCCGCCACACTCGCGGCGAAGATCTGCGCGAACGGCACCGTGAACTGCGTCCCGAAGAGCGCGATGCCGACCGGGATCGTCCGGAACGAGTTCTCGCTGTTGAAGGTCAGTGCCATCAGGAACTCGCTCCACGACGCCGTGAAGGTGAAGACGCCGACCGTGAACAGGCCCGGCTTCGCCATCGGCAGGATCACCGACAGCACGGTCCGCCAGGCCCCGGCGCCGTCGATCTCGGACGCCTCCTCGATCGTCGACGGGATCCCCTGCAGGTAGTTCCGCATGATCCAGATGGCGAACGGCAGGTTGAACGCCACGTACGGCACGATCAGGCCCGGGTACGAGTTGAGCAGCCCCAGGTTGCGCTCGAGCAGGTACAGCGGCGTCAGCACCGCGATCGCCGGGAACACCGACAGCATGAGCAGCGAGGTCATGATCGCCGTCCGTCCCCGGATGAACCGGCCGGCCAGGGCGTACCCGGCGAGGAACGCCAGCGCGAGCACGATCACCGTGGTCGACACCGACACGATGACGCTGTTCACCATGTACTGGCCGAGCGCGTTGTCGCGGAAGGCCACCACGAAGTTGTCGAAGGTGAACGACTGCGGCCAGACGGTGGGCGGCGACTGCCCGATCTCGGACGCCGGCTTGAGCGACGTCGTGACGAGCCAGTAGAGCGGCAGCGCGGTGAGCACCGCGATGACGACACCGCTGACGTTGACGGTGTTGACCCACTTGCGCCAGCCCTTGCGCACACGTTGACGGGGCATCAGTCGTCCCCTCCCTTCGCCTGGTTCCGGAACGCCCGGAGGAACAGCAGACACCCGGCCGCGACGATGACCGCGGTGGAGGTCGCGATCGCCGCGCCCGGTCCGATGTTGATGTCCTGGAAGAGCACCTTGTAGCCCATGATCGCGAGCGACTGGGTGGCGGTGCCCGGTCCGCCGTTCGTCAGCACGAACGGCAGGTCGAAGACGCCGAACGCCTGCAGGATGCGGAACAGCACCGCGATCGTCAGGGTCGGGGTGAGCTGCGGCAGCACCACGCGCCAGAACGTCTGCCAGGTGCTCGCACCGTCGAGCTCGGCGGCCTCGTAGTGGTCCTCCGAGATCTGCACGAGCCCGGCGAGCAGGATGATCGCGACGAACGGCGTCGTCTTCCAGATGTCCGCGACCATCAGCCCCGTGATCGCGGGCACCGGTTCACCGAGGATCACCGGAGCGTCCCCGAACAACCCGAAGAACCACGTCGCGACGCCGTAGGTGCTGTCGTAGATGTACTTCCACAGCTGCGCGTTGACGATGGTCACGAGCGACCACGGGATGAGCATGAGCGCGAGCATCCAGCCGCGGGTGGCCCCGAGCCGCTCGAGCACCAGTGCGACGAGCATGCCGAGCACGAGCTCGACCGACACCGTCACCACCGTGTAGAGCACGGTGAAGCCCAGCGCCCGGTACCAGTCGGCGCTCTGCAGCAGGGCCGCGTAGTTGTCGAACCCGAACGACTGGATCGTGAAGCCCTCGTAGCCGACCTCGACGTCCGCGAAGCTCAGGACCACCGAGTACACGACCGGGAAGATCGTCACCGCCGCGACCACCAGGAGCGCCGGTGCCGCGAAGCCCCACGCGCCCCGCGAGCGGATGCGGTCGAGACGTGACCGCCCCGAAGGCCGGGGCGGCGGATCGACGCGACCCGTGCCTCCAGGCCGTGCCGGACGTGTCGCGGTGCCGGCGCTCACAGCGCTGCTCCCTGCAGTGCGAGCGAGATGGCGGAGGCCATCGCGCTGGTGCCGCCGTCGACGGAAGCCTGCCCGCCGAGGATGCTGTTGCCGTTCTGGTAGACGCCCTGCGAGACCTTCGGGTAGTAGGCCGTCGAGGTCGGACGGGGCACGAGCGTGATGCCCGCCGCCGTGTCGTAGGTGGGACGCTCCTGGCGCTTCGCGTCCTCGCTGACGAGCGAGGCGCTCCGCGCCGGCAGGACCCCGCCCTCGCGGGTCAGGAACTGCTGCGCGGTCTCGCTCGACATCCAGCGCGCGAAGGTCAGTGCCGCCGCGGGTTCCTGGGTGTGCGGGTTGATGTAGTTCCCCCACCCGCCGATCGTCGAGTGGTGCTCGTCCATGCCGTCGAACGTCGGCCGGGCGGCGAGCCCCACCTTGCCGGCGACCTGGCTGTCCGGGCCGTTCGCGATCCCCCACGCGTACGACCAGTTGCGGAGGAACGCCGCGCGGCCGCCGGAGAAGGCGTCGTTGGTGTCCTGCTCCTGGTACGTCAGGGTGGCCCGTGGCGACGCTCCCTCGGTGATCAGCGAGCGCATGAACTCGAAGGCGCGCTTCGTCTCGGAGCTCGTCGTCTCGGGCTTGGTCAGGTCGTCGTTGAGCAACGACCCGCCCGCGTCCGCGACGAACTCGGTGACGTTGCAGGTCAGCCCCTCGTACACGTCGCCCTGGAACGCGAACCCGTACGACACGTCGCCGGTGTCCACGAGCTTCGCGGCGGTCTCGCGCACTTCCTCCCACGACCCCGGCACCTGCAGGGAGTGCTTCGCGAGCAGGTCCTTCCGGTACAGGAAGAACGACTCGTCGATGTAGAGCGGGAACATGTAGTACGTGCCGTCGACACTCGCCGCGAGCCGGAGCCCCTCGGGGAACTGGTCGAAGAAGTCCTCGCCGACGAGCTGGTTCACGGGGGTCGCGAGCTTGTTCTTCGCGAACTGCCCGGGCCAGGCGACGTCACCGAGGTAGACGTCCGGCGTGCTGCTGCCGGCCGCGATCTGGGTCGTCAGGCTGGTGCGGTTCGTGTCGGTGTCGCTCGGGGCACTGACGATCCGGACGCGGATGTTCGGGTGCTCCTTCTGGAACTCCGCGATGAGCCTTCGCCGCAGGTCACCGCCGTCCTTCGAGGCGACCTGGCCGGCCCACCAGCTGATCGTCGCCTCGCCCTCGGGCGGTTCGGTGGGCCAGTCCTCGACCCGCGTGCGCTCGGGTCGGGTGGAGCAGCCGGCGAGCAGCAGCACCCCCGCTCCCCCGAGCATGAACGTCCTCCGGTCGATTGCCATCCGTCCTCCTCGACGTGTGGTGCTGCGAACCTGTGCATCCACACAACCAGGCGGAGCCTGGGCTGTCCGCCAGGGGTGCCGGCGGCGCGGTCGCGCCGCGCACCTTTCGGGGTGGACGACACCTCACGCGCTCGGGGATCCGTGGACTGTCGCGCAGCCCGAAAACGGGGCCGACGGCGGCCTGGAGGCGCGTGGCGGGGCCGCCCCGCGCCTCCAGGCCGGCAGGGGTCAGGCCGGGGCGGGGGCCGTCGACTCGGCCAGGTGCAGGGCGCACGGGATGAGCGTGTGCGTGCGCCCGGTGCTGCCGCCCTCGAGGCGGTCGACCAGCGACTCGACCGCCAGACGGCCGAGCGCCGGGCCGGGGGCGTTCAGCGTCGTGAGCACCGGTTCGGTCGCGGCACCGGCGCCGTCGGAGGACACGATCGCGATGACCGAGACGTCCTCGGGGACCCGGCGCCCGCCGGCCTGCAACCCGCTGACGAGCCCGAAGTTCGAGTCGTCCTTCATGATGATCGCGGCCGTGACGTCGGGGTCCCGCGCCAGCAGTTCCGCCGCCGCACGACGACCGCCCTCGGCCGAGGCGCCGGCGGCGACCACGGTGCCCGTGAGGCCCCGGCGCTCGATGCCGGCGTGGAACGCCGCCTCGGAGCGGACCTTCGGGCCGTAGTCGGCCATTGTGGTGCCGTCGAGGTCCTCGACCACGAGGCCGATCCGCCGGTGCCCGAGCCCGGTGAGGTGGTCCAGGGCGTCCTCGACGGTGCGCTCGAAGTCGATGTCGACGTACGAGATGCCCGAGGGGTCGGCGGTGCGACCGATCGCGACGAACGGGACCTCGAGCTCGGTCAGACGGGCGATCCGGGGGTCGTGCATCGTGACCTCCATCACCACGACCCCGTCGGCGAGACCGCCCGAGATGAGCTCCTGCACGTCGTCCGCCGTCGTCACCGCCGGCCAGAGCACCAGGTGGTACCCGAGCTCGGAGGCGCGGCTCGCGGCACTCGTGAAGAACTGCAGCGCGGTCTGACCGAGCCGGTGCTCGAGCACCGGGAACACGAGCGCGAGGATCCGGGTGCGGCGCGACGCCAGCGCTCGGGCGACCACGTTGTTCCGGTAGCCGAGCTCGCGCATCGCCGCCGTGACCCGGGCCCGGGTGTCCGCGGACACGCGCTTGTTGCCGTTCACGACGAAGGACACCGTCGCGATCGAGACGCCCGCCCGGTCGGCGACCTGCTGCATCGTCGCCATGCCGCTCCCTCACCCTGTTGCGCTCACTGTAGCGGGGGCGGTGCCCGAAAAAGTTCGTCTAAGCGCTTTACCATCTAACCGCTTCGATGCTAGCTTCGACCCCACTCGGGACGCGACGGAGCGGTTCTGGTCCGGTCGTCCCCGATCCACGAGCGACACGTTCGACTCGTGTCCGGCAACCATCCAGAGAAGAGCGAAGCAATGAAGCCTCGACACCGCAGGATCGCCCCGGTCCTCAGCGCGGTCGCCATGCTGGCGACCGTCCCCCTCGTCCTCGCCGGCTGTTCCGGCGGCTCGTCCGCGAGCTCCGGCGGCAGGGTGGACTCCATCACCGTGCTCGACTACTACAACCAGGGCAACGACAAGAAGGTCATCGGCGAGTACCTCGACAAGTGCGGGGCCGAGAACGACGTCACCATCAAGCGCAGCCTGGTGCCCGGCTCGTCGCTCATCCAGAAGGTCCTGCAGCAGGCGTCGTCGAAGACCCTGCCGGACGTCCTGATGCTCGACAACCCGGATCTGCAGCAGATCGCCGAGACCGGTGCGCTGTCGCCGCTGTCCGACTACGACATCTCGACCGACGGCTACGCCAAGGGCGTGCTGCAGGCCGGGACCTACGAGGACAAGGTCTACGGCCTCGCCCCCACCGTCAACACCATCGCGCTCTTCTACAACAAGAAGGTGCTGTCCGAGGCCGGTGTCACCCCGCCGAAGACGTGGGACGAGCTGCAGTCCGCCGCGGCGAAGCTGACCAAGGGCGACCAGTACGGGTTCGCCGTCGACGCCAACGCCACCTACGAGGGCACCTGGCAGTTCCTGCCGTTCATGTGGTCGAACGGCGGCGACGAGAAGGACATCGCGACCCCGGAGACCGAAGAGGCCCTGTCGCTCTGGAAGGGCCTGGTCGACGACGGCTCGATGTCGAAGAGCGTCGTGAACTGGACCCAGGCCGACGTGAACGACCAGTTCATGGCCGGCAAGGCCGCGATGATGATCAACGGCCCGTGGCAGATCCCCGGGCTGAAGGAGTCGAAGGTCGACTACGGGATCGCTCAGATCCCCGTGCAGTCCGCCAGCGACAAGGCCGTGGCCCCGCTCGGTGGCGAGGTCTGGACCGTCCCGAACACCGGTGACAAGGCGAAGCAGGCCGTCGCGGCGAAGATCGTCGACTGCATGAACAGCGACGCGAACCAGCTCGCGATGGCGAAGCTGCGGTACACGATCCCCTCGAAGACCGACGTCGCGCAGCAGTTCGGCAAGGACGTCCCCGAGGAGCAGGTGTTCGTCGACCTCGTCGCCGACGCCCGTGCCCGCACCGGCGAGCTCGGTGCCGACTGGCCCAAGGCCGCGACGAAGATCTACACGGCTGTGCAGTCGGCGCTGACCGGGCAGGACTCCCCGGCCGACGCCCTGCAGAACGCGCAGTCGAGCAACTGAGCATGACGAGCACCGCGACCCCCGTCGCCCCACGGCGGGCCGCCGGAGACGGAGCGCCCGCTCCGTCCCGGCGGCCCCGCCCGGGCCGCTCGCTGCGCTTCGAACGGATCGCGCAGCTGCTGTTCCTGCTGCCGGCCGTCCTGTTCCTGCTGCTGTTCTTCGGCTACCCGGTGGTCAAGAACATCGTCATGAGCTTCCAGGCGTACACGACGTCGACGTTCTACACGGGCGAGGCACCGTGGGTCGGCCTGGCGAACTACGCCTCGGTCGTGTCGTCCCAGCTGTTCGGCACGGCGATGCTCAACACGGCGCTGTTCACGATCGGGTCGATCGTCGGCCAGTTCGTCCTCGGCCTGCTGCTCGCCCTGTTCTTCCGACGGAACTTCCCGCTGTCCGGCCTCCTGCGCTCGCTGCTCCTGCTGCCCTGGCTGCTGCCGCTCATCGTCTCGAGCGCGGTCTGGAAGTGGATGCTCGACCAGGACTCGGGCGTCGTCAACCAGTTCCTCGGCACCTTCGGCGTCCCGTCGGTCCCGTGGCTGACGAGTCCCGCCGTGGCGCTCATCACCGTCATCGCGGTGAACATCTGGATCGGGATCCCGTTCAACACCACGATCCTGTACGGCGGTCTGCAGGACATCCCCACCGAGCTGTACGAGGCAGCGGCACTCGACGGCGCGACCGGGTGGAAGGCCTTCTGGGCGATCACCTGGCCGATGCTGCGACCCGTCGTGAGCGTCACGCTCGTGCTCGGCGTCGTCTACACGATCAAGGTGCTCGACATCATCCTCGGGTTGACGAACGGCGGGCCGGCGAACGCCACCCAGACCATCGCGACCCAGTCCTACGACCTGTCGTTCAAGCAGTTCGACTTCGGGCAGGGCGCCGCGCTGAGCAACATCCTCATCGTGATCTCCGCCCTGTTCGCGATCGTGTACCTCCGCCTCAACAGGAAGGCCGTCGATGACTGACGCAGCGTCCACCACCGACGCCCTCCGGACCCGCGCGGTGGTCACCCGCGGTGCCCGGCGGCCCGTCCGTCCCACGAGCGCGAAGCAGTGGGTGCTGTCCGGCGTCGGGATCCTGATCCTCGCCGTGATGCTGTTCCCCGTCTACTGGATGATCAACATCTCGCTGCAGCCGGCCGGCTCCGCGATCGAGGCCGCCTGGTTCCCGATCAACGCCCAGCTCGGCGGCTACGCGCAGGCCATCGCCGACCAGGGCGGCGCCCTGGTCACGAGCCTGGTGATCGCCCTGGGCAGCGTCGTCGTCAGCCTGCTCATCGCGACGCCGGCGTCGTACGCGCTCGCCCAGTTCAAGGTCAAGGGCATCAACGCGGTGCTGTTCGGCATCCTCATCTCGCAGATGATCCCGGGCATCGTCGTCGCGAACGCCCTGTACGCCGCGTACAACGACCTCGGGCTGCTCAACACCGTGCCGGGGCTGATCCTGGCCGACAGCACCGCGGGCGTGCCCTTCGCGATCCTGATCATGCGGGCGTTCATGCAGAACATCCCGCCGTCGATCATCGAGGCCGCCAAGGTCGACGGTGCCGGCAATTTCCGGGCCTTCCGCTCGGTCGTCGTGCCGATCAGTGCCAACGCCCTGATCACCGCCGGGCTGTTCACGTTCCTGTTCACCTGGAGCGACTTCCTGTTCGCCCTGACCCTCACCACCACCGAGGACGTCCGGCCGATCACCCTCGGCATCTACAACTACATCGGCACCTTCACCGCCGACTGGTCGACCGTCATGGCCGCCGCGGTGATGGCCTCGATCCCCGCCATCGTGCTGCTGCTCGTGGCGCAGAAGTTCATCGCCGCCGGGGCCACCGGCGGCGCAGTCAAGTGACCGGGTCCCACCACCCCCGAAAGGCACACACCATGACCACCACCCCGCTCCGCATCACCGTCTGGGGCGAGAACGTCCACGAACAGGTCGAGCAGCACGTCGCCGAGCGGTACCCCGACGGCATGCACGGCGCGATCGCGGACGGCATCCGCGAGCACCTGCCCGAGGCCGTCGTCCGGACCGCCACCATGCAGGAGCCCGAGCACGGCCTCACCGACGAGGTCCTCGCGAACACCGACGTCCTCACCTGGTGGGGGCACGCCGCACACCAGGACGTCGACGACGCCGTGGTCGACCGGGTGCACAAGCACGTGCTCTCCGGCATGGGGCTGCTCGTCCTGCACTCCGGTCACTGGTCGAAGATCTTCGGCAAGCTGATGGGCACCACCTGCACCCTCCGCTGGCGCAGCGAGCACGACCAGGAACTCGTCTGGACCGTCAACCCGCAGCACCCGATCACCCGCGGGGTGCCGAACCCGATCGTCATCCCCGAGCAGGAGATGTACGGCGAGTACTTCGACGTCCCGACCCCCGACGAGCTCGTGTTCATCTCGGGCTTCACCGGCGGCGAGGTGTTCCGGAGCGGCATGACGTACCGCCGCGGCCTCGGGAAGATCTTCTACTTCTCCCCCGGTGACCAGGACTTCCCCGTCTATCACCACCCGGACGTCCGCCGCGTGATCGCGAACGGCGCCGAGTGGGCGCAGCCCGAGCGCGAGCGCGAGATCCCGACGCTCCGCCGCTACGACCTGGGCGAGTACTTCGACGGGCAGCACTACCGCGGCCCGTTCGACGACGCCGAGCCCGAGACCGTCGAGCCGGCGGCCGAGCGCGACGGGGCCGAGCCCGTGGCCGAGCGCGACGGGGCCCAGGCGTGAGCCCCCTGCGCGTCCTGCAGGTCGGTGCCGGCGGGATGGGGCGGGCCTGGCTCGCCACCGTCACCGCCGACCCCGAGGTCGAGCTGGTCGGCATCGTCGACCTCGACCTCGACGCCGCCCGTGCCGGGGCCGAGCACGCCGGCGACCCGTCGATCCCGGTCGGCACGGACCTGACCGTGCTGGCCGCCGAGACCGGCGCCGAGGCCGTCCTCGACATCACCGTGCCGGTCGCGCACCACCCGGTCACGCTGCAGGCGCTCCGGGCCGGGCTCCCCGTGCTCGGCGAGAAGCCCGCCGCGCAGACCGTCGCCGAGGCGCTGTCACTCGCCGCCGCCGCCGAGGCCACCGGCAAGCTGTTCATGGTGTCGCAGTCCCGCCGCTACAACGACCAGCTCGTCGCGTTCCGGCAGCACGTCCGCGACCTCGGTGCCGTGGGCGGGCTGAGCACCCGGTTCGCGAAGGCGCCGCACTTCGGCGGGTTCCGCGAGGAGATGGACGACGTCCTGCTGCTCGACATGGCCATCCACGCCTTCGACTCCGCCCGGTACGTGCTCGAACGCGACCCGGTGTCGGTGTACTGCGAGTCGTGGAACCCGTCGTGGTCCTGGTACCGGGGCGACGCGGCGGCCGCAGCCGTCTTCACGTTCGAGGACGACGTCCGCTACGTCTACGACGGCTCGTGGTGCGCGCCGGGTGCCGAGACCTCGTGGAACGGCGACTGGCGTGCCTCCGGAGCGGCCGGCACGGCGCTCTGGGACGGCGACCACGACCCGTCGAGCGACCTCGACGGCACCCCCGGCTCCCCTGCCGCTGCGCCGTCGGTCGGGCACGAGATCGCCGGGTCGCTGGCGTCCTTCGTCCGGGCGGTCCGCTCCGGCGAGGTGCCGGACGGCGAGGTGCACGGCAACGTGATGAGCCTCACGATGGTCGACGCAGCCATCACCTCGGCCCGCAGCGGCCGCCGGGTCGTCATCGACGAGGTGCTCGAACAGGCGCACCGGGACGCCCTGGCCGCCGAGCAGGACGACGCGATCCGCGACCGCCTGGCCGGGTGGGAGTCGGTCCGCGGCGCCCTGCGCGAGCGGCTGC
The DNA here is from genome assembly GCF_003234215.1 of Curtobacterium sp. MCSS17_006. Lineage (NCBI taxonomy): Bacteria > Bacillati > Actinomycetota > Actinomycetes > Micrococcales > Microbacteriaceae > Curtobacterium > Curtobacterium sp. MCSS17_006. Next base: position 288,158 of record NZ_QKSO01000003.1, read on the forward strand.
CCGCGTCCTGAGACGCGACCGCAGGACGGACGGGAGGCCCGTGGCGACACCGCCACGGGCCTCCCGTCCGTCTGCCCTCGCTTCGTGAGCAGGAATGGTCGGGTCCGCACGTCGGACCCGACCATTCCTGCTCACCATCCGTGCACGCCGTCAGCGCGGGATGACGGAGAACAGGAACTTCTTGCGGACCATGTACCAGGCCAGCAGGATCAGCGCCGTGTGCACCACGAACCCGATCCAGAAGTCGCCCCACGGCACCCCGGGGATCGACGCGATCGCCAGGGCGAAGAAGACCTGCCAGACGAACACGTACAGGCTCGCCTGCCCGAGCGGGATCCAGAGCCAGCCGATGGCGGCGGCGATGGGCTTCCAGAACACGGTGAGGATCGCGTAGGACACGACCGCGAAGAACGCGATGTCCACCAGGCGGCCCCACTGCAGGTCCACCCGCTGGTACGCCCTGTTGTACAGGGACTCGTACATCGTCGACGGGAACGGCACCGGGGTGAACCCGAAGTGGTCGCCGGCCCACACGTAGACCAGGAACGCCGCGTACCCACCGACGGCGATGCCGACCAGGACCTTGCCGAGACGCCCGGTGAGCGCGCCGACGATCTGCCGCCGGTAGTACCCGAGCACGAGCCCGTGGGTGAACACCACCTGCCAGGTGAACAGGGGGAACACCGCCTCGAACTGGGAGTTCAGCGGACGGAAGTCGGGGTTGAGCGCCTGGAACACGTACAGCGCCCAGCTGGCGGCGAGGACCACCCACCAGAACCCGCGGCGGATCACCCAGATCAACGCGGGGATGAACAGGCTCAGCACCACGAACAGGCCCATGATGTTGAACGGCCACGGCCCCATCTCGAGCAGCAGGAACTGCCGGATCGCGTACCAGGGCGGCGGGTAGGCGAGCAGCTGCATCGCGTTCGGGTACAGGTCGTAGACCCGGCCCTCGGCCTCGACGCCGCCGGTGCCCGTGCCGCGGTCGGTGAACGTGGTGATGGCGTCGGTGTTCAGGAACGGGACGAAGCTCAGCGCGAACACGACGAGGATCACCACGAGCGTGACGACGTACTGCTTGCGCGCGCGCTTCCACGCCCCGATGGCCGCCGCCCACTCGCCGAACTTCTTCACGGCGAACGGGTACGTCATGCCGAGGACCATGCCGGACAGGAACACGAACATCTCGGCGCCGGTGATCGCCCCGACGGCGTGCAGCGTGAGGTACGAGTACGGCCCGCCGATCTCGATGTGGGTGATCACCACGGCGAGGATGATGAACCCGCGGAACAGGTCGAGGCGCAGGTCACGGCCGGGCTTGCCGTCGTCGGGGTAGCGCCAGCTCGGCAGGAGCCGTCCGAACACCCCGCTCAGCAGGAACACGACCGCCAGGCCGGCGGCCAGCCAGACGATCCACGCCATCTGGTCGCCGCCGGTCTCGTACTCCTGCGAGATCGCGGCGTTGCCCTGCTGCACGGTCACGCGGTCGGTGACCGGGCCGAAGGCGAAGTCGCCGGACCGCTCGAGGTCGGCGCGGAAGGCCTCCGCGACGTCCGGGTCCGCGGTGAGCCGCCAGTCGGCCACGCGGTTGCCGGCCTCGGGCTCGCGTCGCTCCGCCTCGAGCACGGTCATGCCCCGGATCAGCGGACGCTCCTGCACGGCGGCGAGCACCTGCCGCCACCAGCTCCGCTTGACCTGGAGCTCGGTGTCGCCCTGCAGCTCGCGGTTGTACAGGGCACCGGTGTCGAGCAGCATCGGACGGTCGTCGGCCGCCGCGAACCGGTCGTAGAACGTGCCCGACTGGGGCTGGTCGTAGCCCCAGTCCTCGTCGAACCGCGACTCGACCTCACCGCTGCGGGTGAGCGGCACGGCGCGACCTGCGGCTTCGGTCGGGTCGCCCTTGCCGTACGAGAACATCGAGAGCCCGACCCAGTCGACGGCTTCGGCGCCCGGCCAGTACGGCCCGTACGGGTCGTCGGCACCGGTGAGCTGTCCGTCGCCGTTCGTGTCCGCCTTCGCGACGTCGACCGGGGACAGGTTCCGCAGCCGCCCGGCGGACTCGCCGAACGGGTAGCCGGCACCGTACCCGGGCGACCAGACCATGAGCGCGTCCGATGTGCCCGCGTGCACGGTCGTCCCGAGCGCCCGGAACGCCCGGACGAACTCCGTCGGCTGCTGGCCCCAGCGGACCCACGTGCCGTTCATCTGCGGTGCGAACCGGACGAGCACCTGGGTGTCGTACTGGTCGTGCAGGTCCTCGAACACGGTGTTGACGGCACGGGTGTCCGCGGTGTCGAGCGACCCCAGTTCGCGGTCGGGTTCGAGGCTCACGACGAGCACCGCGCCCTGGGTCGCGGCCGCACGCGCCGAGCGGAGGAGTTCCTGCTTCGCCGTGCCGTCGAGCGGGTAGTCGACGGAGACCCCGTACATCGACGGCGTCGCACCGAGCCGGCCCTCGTACCCTTCGGGCGAATCGCTGGCCCAGTCGAGGTCGGGGCCGAACCACGTCGACCCCTCGGACGGCTGCACGGCGGCGGCTCTCGGCACGGACGCCGCGGACGCCGGCAGCGCACCACCGAGCAGGAGCGTGGCGATCGTGACGAGGAGGGCGACCGCGCGGACCACCGGCTGCTTCACCGGTCGCACGCAAGCGTCCAGACGTTGTGGCCGGGCTCGTGCCGGTGCTCGAGGCGGTCGAGCGCGGCGATGGCGAGGGCCAGACCGCGGCCGCTCTCCTGCTCCACGTCCGCCATCGTCACGGCACTCAGGTCGATGTCGGCCGGCATCCCGTTGTCGGTCAGCACCGCGGTCAGGGCCCGGTCGGTGGCCTCGAGGTGCACGGAGTACCGGCGCCCGGTCCCCCGGTCGGCACGGACGGTGTGCTCGACGATGTTCGCGGCGATCTCGGCCAACGCGGTCTCGAGGGCGAACCGGAGCCGCACGTCGTCGATGCCCAGGCCGTCCCACCACGCGGCGAAGCGGTCCTGCACCTCGTCGAGGGAGTCGGGCGTCGCAGCGACCTCGAACGTGGTCTCGGTGCTCACAGGGGTCCTCCGGCGGTGCTCGACTCGTGTTCGGACTGGGCTGGGGTGGCCGGGCCCCGGTACCGGACGGCCCGGATCACGATGCTGAAGATGAACAGGTCGAAGACGACCCACGCGGTGTTCACGAGCGGCGCGATCCCCTCGGCCTGGCCGGTCAGGTAGCGGATGCCGATCATGACCAGGGCGGCGACCAGGGCACCCATCGCGTACAGCTGCGGCTTGACCAGGTCCCACCGCGGCTTCTGCTCGGTCTCGTCGCGCACCTTGGGGGTGACGCGGAACCCGAGCGGCCTGCCCCGGTAGACGTTCTGGAACGCGCTGGTCACCGACTCGATCCAGACCGGGAAGAGCGCGAGCGAGTACTGCTGCCCGCGCCAGGTCGGTCTGCCGGCGGCCACCACCCAGAACAGCAGCTGGTTGAACACCAGGAACGGGATGAGCCGGGCGAAGAAGTCGACGCTGTAGGCCTGCACGGGGATGACCCCGAACGACAGGCAGAGCACCGGGGCGGCGATGTAGACGATCGCGGCGAACCCGGACAGGTAGCTCCACATTGTCGAGAAGTACATGAGCCGCTGCCCCCACGACAGCCCCTTCTGCACCAGGGGGTTCTCGCGGAAGAACACCTGCATGGTGCCCTGCGCCCAGCGGAGTCGCTGCACGAGCATCGTCGGCAGGTCCTCGGGGGCCAGGCCCTTCGCCAGGATCTCGTCGTGGTAGGCCGACTTCCAGCCGAGGCCGTGCAGGCGCATCGCCGTGGCCATGTCCTCGGTCACCGAGATCGTCGCCAGCGGCATGATCGGCTGCGCCTCGTCGTCGCGGTTCACGTCGAGGGCACGGGCGAGCACGGCGATCGACTCGATGGCGGCGACCGGCGAGGCCTCACGCCGACCGAGCACGTCGAGCGCGGCGTCGTCGAGACCGGCGAAGGTGTTGGCGTCGGTGGACATCGCCGCGAGCTCCTGCAGGTCGTTCCGCACGGACTCGAGGTCGGCGGCGGCGAACCGGAACGCGATGGCGTCGATCCCCCGCTGGAACGCGTAGGTGACATCCCCGAGGGGCTCACCGGCGCGGACCTGTTCGCGCGCCTGGTCCACCACGGCCTCGGCGTCGTCGAGGGCCGCGAGCACGCGCGGGTCGGTCTCGGTCTCGCGGGAGCGTGCGAGGAGCTTGCGCGAGGTCGCGAGGGTGCGCTGCACGGACGCCTCGACCTCGGCCACGTAGCGCGAGATGCCGAGCTGCATGAGCGCTTCGCGTCGCAGGATGGCGTTCGACCCGCAGAAGAACGCGGCGTTCCAGCCGTCCTTCGACTGCTGGATCGGACCGTAGAACAGCGGCGCCTGGCTGCCGAGGGGGTCGTCGTCCGGCACGTTCTCGAACCACTGCGGCGTCTGCACGAGCGCCATCTTGGGGTCCTTGAAGTACCCGAGCGTGCGGTCGAGGATCGCCGGGTCGGGCACCTGGTCGGCGTCGAGGATGAGCAGGAACTCGCCCTGGGTCGCGAGCAGGGCGTTGTTGAGGTTGCCGGCCTTGGCGTGCCGGGGTCGGTCCACCCAGTCGGCACCGCGTGTGATGACGCCGATGCCGAGCGCCTCGGCCGCCGCACGCATCTCGGGGCGGTTGCCGTCGTCGAGGATCCAGGTGGTGTGCGGGTGCGTGATCGCCTTGGCCGCCCGGGCGGTGCGCTCGACCAGGTCGATCGGTTCGTTGTAGGTCGTGATGAAGACGTCGACGGTGACGTCGGTCGACGGCTTCGCCGGTGGTTCGCCGCGCTCCCGGAGCCGCCAGGCCCCGAGGGCGAAGAGCAGGGAGTCGATGACGCTGTAGGTCTCGGCGAGGATCAGCGGCACCGCGATCCACCACGAGTGCCAGTTCACCGAGGCCGCCCAGCGCCACACGATGTAGTTCACCCCGGCGAGGGACGCCAGGAGCGCCACCGTCCGCACGGCCACCAGGCGTCGGCGCGCGGTGCCGGTGGTCAGGCGGCGGCGGTCCTGTCGGCTGACGTCGAGCGCGGTCACCGGGTCGCCCCGTCCGTCGTGCCGCCGCACGTGCTGCGTCGCAAGCATGCCTCCTGATCAGCGCGGGCCCCGGCCGCGTCGCACACGCCCGAGTGTGGTTCCGTCCGGCAGCTGCCCCGGAGGGCACCGTGCCGGTCGTCCGCTCCGGTCATCGGGCACGACCTCGGCGTGACGACCTGTCTACCGCACGGGCGGGGCCTCTGTCAGGCTGCGCACCCGATCTGGGGACAGCACGCGTCTCAGAACGTGGCGGTGAACCCCAGGTCATCCGCCAGGCGCACGATGACCTGGTCGAAGTAGGCGGCCGGGTCGGACACGGAACCGACGAAGTGCCCGAAGAGCTCGAACGAGATCGTCCCGAACACCGTCGTCCAGGCCATCAGGGTGCGGACCAGGACCTCGTCGGGCAGGGTGATGCCGAACGAGCGCAGCGTGGCGACCCCGTCCGCGACGGCGGGACCGGCCACCCCGGGAGCCGCCGTGGGCGCGGTGGGTGACCCGGGCCTCCCGGCCGCCCCCGGCGTCGACGTGACGGACGAACCCGCCGCAGCAGGCGCACCGGGCGCACCGGACATACCGGGCGCACCGGAGCCGACGGCGTCCGCGACCACGCGCACCAGTGCCAGCGTCGTCCGCGTCGCGGGCACGACGGTCTCGCGCGGCGCCGCGTAGCCCGGCACGGGCGAGCCGAACAGCAGCGCGAAGTCCCCCGGGTGCGCGATCGACCAGTCGCGGATCGCCCGGCACATCGCGACCCAGCGCGCACCGGGAGCCGGTCCGGCCGCGGCACCGGCGGCCTCGACCGCGGCGCCGAGTTCGTCGTAGTCGGTGATGAGCAGGGCCGTCAGCAGGTCGTCGCGGCTCGGGAAGTACCGGTACACGGCCGACGAGACCATGCCGACGTCACGGGCGACGGCACGCAGGCTGAGGGCGGCCGGACCCTCGTCGGTCAGGCGGGTGCGTGCCGCGGCCAGGATGTCCGCGGTGACCGTCTGCCGTGCGAGTGCTCGGGCGGTGGGTGCCATCCGACGATCCTGGCACGAGAGAGCAGCGCACACAAAGGAGAGCACTGCTCTTGCTTTCGCGTCGACGAACCGCCATGCTCGATTTCGAGAGCAGTGCTCTCGCAACGACCAACAAGCGATCAACCAGGAAGCAGGAGACCATGCCCCACCACCTCATCGTCGGCGCCGGCCCCGTCGGCCGGCACGTCGCGGAGCTGTTGACCGTCCGGGGCGACCGCGTCACCGTCGTCTCCCGCTCCGGTCGCAGCACGGGCATCGCCGGTGTCGAGCACCTCGCGCTCGACGCCTCCGATACCGACGTGCTCTCCCGCGCCACCGAGGGAGCAGCCGCCCTCTACAACTGCGCGAACCCCGGCGACTACACGCAGTGGGAGCGCACCTGGCCCCCGCTCGCAGCAGCACTGCTCACCGCCGCCGAACGCACTGGGGCGACCTACGCCATCACCGGGAACCTGTACCCGTACGGCCCGGTCGACGGGCCGATGCACGAGGGACTGCCGGACGCCGCCATAGACCACAAGGGGGTGCTCCGGGCGACGCTGTGGGCCGATGCCCTCGCCGCGCACGACGCCGGCCGTGTCCGCGCCGTCGAGGTCCGCGCCTCGGACTACCTCGGCCCCGGGATCGGCGCGAACGGGCACGTCACCCGCGTGCTGCCGTCGGCGCTGCGGGGACGGACGGTGTCGATGGTCGGTCGCACGGACCTGCCGCACACCTTCACCGACGTGCTCGACGTCGCCCGCACCCTCGTCGCCGCTGCCGAGGACCAGGGCGCGCACGGTCGCACGTGGATGGTGCCGAGCAACGCACCGCGGACGCAGCGGCAGGCCCTCACCGACGTCCTCGCGGCGGCGGGGAAGCCCGCGGTGCCGGTGCGCCGGATGCCCGCGGCCCTGTTCCGCGTCGGCGGGCTCGTGTCGCCGATGCTGCGCGAGCTGGCCGACCTGACCTACCAGTGGACCGCGCCGTACGTGGTCGACGACCGCGAGAGCCGGGCGCGCTTCGGCATCGAACCGACCCCGTGGGACGAGGTGTGCCACCGGACGGCCGCCGGCGCGGCCTGAACCACCGCCGCCGACACCGCCGCCGCCACACACGGAAGGGGGTGGGACGCGCCGTTGCGTCCCACCCCCTTCCGCCTCGCACCGCCGGTCAGATCACCAGCAGCCTCGAGTACTGCGCCGCGTCGAGCTGCTGCGCAGCTCCACCCGCAGCGGGGACCTTCCACAGCCCGACCGAGGGGCCGCTGTCGATGGAGACGAACAAGTCCCCGTCGGCCGAGACGGCACCCAGGTGCTCGCCACGCGACCCGGCGGTCAGCCCGGTCACCGGCACGGTGGACGTGCCGCCGCTGCCCACCACGAGCTTGTCCGGGATGCCGCGGTCGATCGTGCACCCGCCCGGCCGGTACTCCGACGGGGCGGGGCAGAACTGCGCCGACTGCAGGAGCGAGAAGCCGTCGGCGTTCGCGGCGGCGTACTCGAACGCGTACCGCGGTTCGATCTGCGTCAGTTGGGTCGCCCCGGGCTTGAGCTGGTACCAGACCCACGACCCGGCGCCACCGGTCGATCGGATGTCGACGTAGACGTTGCCGTGCGAGTCGGCGAGCACGCCGGCGGGGTAGCCGACGACCGTGCCGATCGGCCCGGTGAACGTGCGGGGCGCGATGCCGGTGCCCTTGACGTACGGCTGGCTGACGGTTCCGCCGAGCACGACGACCTTGCCGTCCGGGGTGACCGTCCAGAAACGCTGATCGCTCCCGACGGCCTTGCCGCCCAGGTCCAGAATGACCTTCGGGGTCGAGGTGCCGACGGGCAGCTTCTGCACCGCACCGTTCACCGAGTCCACCCAGTAGAGGTTGCCCTCGGCGTCGGAGCGCAGGTCCGGGGTCAGGTGCAGCCCGGACGCGATGATCGAGATCCCGCCGCCGTCCGCCGGGTGCAGCAGGATCTCGGTGCCGTCCGCCGACGGGGTGAACACGTCACCGTCGGCGTTCGCGGCGAAGCCCTCGACGTCCCTCGCGACGACGGTCTTCGCACCGCTGCCGGAGTCCGCGAACCGCACGACGTCACCGTTGTCGTCGAGCGCGAACAGCGACTGCGTCGTCTCCGGCTCGGGCACCGACGGTGACGTCCAGCGCAGCGTGATCGTGCGTCCGGTCCCCCGGTGGCCGAGGGCACGCACCGAGAAGCGGTACGTGGTCGCGGGCGAGAGCTCGTCGAACCGGTCGGAGCGGGCGCGCGGGTGGAGTCGGTCGACCTGGCGGTCGTGGCGGTTCGCAACGGCGGCGACCGCGACCTTCCAGCCCGTCACCTTCGCGCCGTGCTTCGGGCCGCGCCACGTCAGCGTGGCACTGTCCGCGTCGCCGGTGACGCGGACGGCGGTCGGTGCTCCCGGCACCGACGGAGAGGTGTGCGCCGTCGCCGGCACCGCACCTCCGAAGACGAGCGCCGCGGCGGCGACCGCGGTGACGAGTGCTCGGTACACGATGGTTCCCCTGCCTTCCCCGCGGCTCCCTGCGTCACGGCTCCGGTCATCACAGCACCGTGCGGACTCCAGGGGAACGCCTGCGGGTCGGATCTGCGGTTCCCCGCACCGCAAGATGCCGCATGGCTGGACCCGCACCGACGACGGACGGGAGGCCCGGTGCCAGCTGGCACCGGGCCTCCCGTCAGAAGGTGGTCGCGTCTCGGACGCGGGTCGTCTCAGTAGCGCGGCTTGCGCTCCGGACGGTCCTCGCGGTCGTCGCGGCGGCCACCACCACGGCGGTCCGCACGGATCTCGATGAGCTTGCCGCTGATCCGGGTGTCGGTCAGGCGGTCGAGCACACCGGGGTCCATGTCGGCCGGCAGTTCGACGATCGAGAAGTCCGGACGGATCTGGATCGCACCGAAGTCGTCGCGGCGCAGGCCGCCCTCGTTGGCCAGGGCACCGACGATCTGGCGCGGCTCGACGCGGTGACGACGGCCGACCTCGATGCGGTACGGGGACATCGGCTGCGAACGGCGCGGGCCACGGTCGCCGCGGTCACCACGGTCGCGGTCGCCACCACGGTCGCCGCGGTCGTTGCGGCCGCCACGGTCGTCGCGGGCACCACGCTCGTCACGCTCGCTGCGGCGGGCGTCGCGCTCCATCTGGCTGCGGAGGGCGTCGTCGGCTGCGGTGAGGAGCAGCGGCGAGTCGCCCTGCGCCACGACGGCCAGGGCGGCGGCGACGTCGTCCGAGGGGACGTCATGGTGCTCGACGTAGTGCGCGATGACGTCGCGGAAGGCGGCGATCCGGCCCTGGTCCTCGAGCGCCGCGGTGATGGCGTCGTCGAAGCGGGTCAGGCGCGTCTCGTTGACGTCGTCGATGGTCGGCAGCTGCATCTGCGTGAGCGGCTGCTTGGTGTGGCGCTCGATCGCGGACAGCAGGCGACGCTCACGCGGGGTGACGAAGCTGATCGAGTCACCCGAGCGACCGGCGCGGCCGGTACGACCGATGCGGTGCACGTAGGACTCGATGTCGACCGGGATGTCGAAGTTCACGACGTGCGTGATGCGGTCGACGTCGAGGCCACGGGCGGCGACGTCGGTGGCGACCAGGATGTCGAGCTTGCCCGACTTCAGCTGGTTGACCGTGCGCTCACGCTGGGCCTGGGCGACGTCACCGCTGATCGCGGCGGCGGCGTACCCGCGGGCACGGAGCTTCTCGGCCAGGGTCTCGGTCTCGCTCTTGGTGCGGACGAAGATGATCATGCCCTCGAAGTCCTCGACCTCGAGGATGCGGGTGAGCGCGTCGACCTTCTGCGGGTACGAGACCATCAGGTAGCGCTGCGTGATGTTCGCGGCGGTCTTCGTCTTGGTCTTGACGGTGATCTCGGCCGGGTCGGTCAGGTACTGCTGCGAGATGCGGCGGATCTGCGCGGGCATGGTCGCCGAGAAGAGCGCGACCTGCTTGTCGTCGGGGGTGTCGGCGAGGATCGTCTCGACGTCCTCGGCGAAGCCCATCTTGAGCATCTCGTCGGCCTCGTCGAGCACCAGGTACTTCAGCTCGGACAGGTCGAGCGTGCCCTTCGCCAGGTGGTCCATGATGCGACCGGGGGTGCCGACGATGACATCGACGCCGCGGCGCAGGGCGGAGAGCTGCACGCCGTACGCCTGGCCGCCGTAGACCGGCAGGACGTGGACGTTCTTCATGTGGGACGCGAACTGCTCGAACGCCTCGCACACCTGCAGGGCGAGCTCGCGCGTCGGGGACAGCACGAGCGCCTGGGGCTTCTTGCTGCCGGACTCCATGCGGGACAGGATCGGCAGCGCGAAGGCCGCGGTCTTGCCGGTACCGGTCTGTGCCAGGCCGACGACGTCGCGCCCGGCGAGGAGGGTGGGGATGGTGGCTTCCTGGATGGCGGAAGGGGTCTCGTAACCGATGTCCTTGACGGCCTTGAGCACAGCGTCGCTCAGGCCGAGATCGGCGAACGTCACCACGGGCCCGTCGTCGAGGGTCTCAGTGGTGGGGGTGGTGTCCGTGCTCATACCACCAACGGTATCTCGAATGCGCGCTCCGCAGGGACGGGAGGCCCGTGGCGGCGCCGCCACGGGCCTCCCGTCCGCCCCGTTGGTCACGTCAGGAGCGCGTGGTGCCGATCCCCAGGACCGCGTCCGCCCGGTCGTTCAGTCGCGTCAGCATCTCGGCGAGCGAGCGCAGCTCGTCCGAGGCGAACTCCTCCGTCAGGTCGTCGAACACCTCGGCGCCGGCGGCGTCCAGCTCGTCGAGCAGCCGCCGGCCCGCGGGGGCGAGCGTGACGAGCGTGGCGCGGCCGTCCGCTGGGTCGGGCGACCCGATCAGGTGCTCGGCCTCGATCAGCGAGGCGACCCGGCGGCTGATCACCGGCCGCGACAGCCCCGTCGCGTCGGCGATCGCGGTCGCCCGGACCGGACCGTGCCCGGCGACGGCGCGCAGGATCACGCGGGCCGTCGGGTCGAGGCCGCCCCGGGACTCGATGAGCGAGGAGCGCAGGGTCTGCCGGACCCACAGCCGGTCGAGCTGGGATCGCAGGAGTCGCTCGGCGGCACGCCGGTCGTCGGTCACGCGCTCAGCGTAGCGGGCACATTTAGTTGCTTGCCGGAAGCAACAGATGTATCGTTGCGCGGTCTGCAAAGTTTCACAGCCAGAAAAAGGAGTTCGATGACCGCCACCGCACCCGTCTCGGTGCAGCACGGTCGGCACACCGCCGAGGCCCCCGCGGCCTCCGGAGGCGCCGGCCAGCAGCCGCTGATGACCCACCGTCAGATCCTCCTGGTGATCTACGGCCTGATGGCGGGCATGTTCCTGTCCTCGCTCGGCCAGACGGTGTTCGGCACGGCGATCCGCACGATCGGCGACGACCTGCACGGGCTCGACCAGCAGGCCTGGGTGACGACCGCGTACCTCATCACCTCGACGATCGCGACGCCGATCTACGGCAAGCTCTCCGACATCTTCGGCCGCCGCCCCCTGTACATCTTCGGCATCGTCGTCTTCATCCTCGGGGCCGTCCTGTCGTCGATGTCCACCTCGATGCTCATGCTCGCCGCCTTCCGTGCGGTGCAGGGCATCGGTGCCGGTGCGCTGATGTCGCTGCCGCTGGCGATCATGGGCGACATCCTCGCCCCGCGTGAGCGCGCCAAGTACCAGGGGTACTTCCTCGCCGTGTTCGGCATCTCGTCCGTCATCGGCCCGCTCATCGGGGGTCTGCTCGCCGGTTCCTCCGAGATCCTGTGGATCACGGGCTGGCGCTGGGTGCTCTTGATCAACGTGCCGATCGGTGTCGCGGCGCTGCTCATGGTCATCGTGTTCCTGCACCTGCCGAAGGTGCACGGTGCCGGCGACGCGAAGCCGAAGGTCGACTGGTGGGGCGCGACCGCCGTCATCGTCACCCTCGTGCCGCTCCTGCTCGTCGCCGAACAGGGCCGTATCTGGGGCTGGGGCTCCCCCGCCGCCATCGCCTGCTACGTCGTCGGTGTCGTCGGCCTGATCGGGCTGCTGCTCATCGAGTCGAAGATGGGCGACGCGGCGATCATCCCGCTCAAGCTGTTCCGCTCCGGCACGTTCTCGATGGCGACCGTCATCGGGTTCCTGGTCGGCTTCGCGATGTTCGGCGCGATGCTCACCATCCCGCTCTACCTGCAGATCGTCGTCGGACTGACCCCGACCGAGTCCGGCTTCGCGACGCTGCCCCTGGTCGGCGGTCTCATGATCGCCTCGATCACCTCGGGTCAGATCGTCGCCCGCGTCGGCCGCTACCGGATCTTCCCGGTGATCGGCACCGCGCTCGTCTCCGCCGGCTACGTCGTCCTGACGTTCATGTCGATCGACAAGCCGCTCTGGTTCCTGATGATCGGCATGTTCCTCATCGGTCTCGGCCTCGGCTCGGTCATGCAGTCGCTGACCCTGGCGTCGCAGGGCTCCGTCGAGGCTCGTGACATGGGCGTCGCCACGTCGTCCGCCACGTTCTTCCGCCAGATCGGTGGCACGCTCGGCACCGCGGTGCTGCTGTCCATCCTGTTCTCGGTGATGCCGGCGAACATCCTGACGGCCACGGCGAACGAGAAGGACCTCGGTCCGGCACTCGACGCCGCGCTCAACCCGACCGTCGCCAGCGCGAAGGCGAACCAGGGTGCCATGGACAAGATCTGGACGCCCGTCGTCACCCCGCTGACGAAGACCGTGCAGTCGCAGCTCGACGCCGCCTCGGCGAAGGCGAAGCAAGCCGCCGACGCCGCGGTCACCGAGCAGGTCACCGCGGCCGTGCAGCAGCAGGTCGCCGCCGGTGCCGTGCCCGCCGCAGCAGCGCAGACCGTCATCGACCAGCAGGTCGCCGCGGCCACGCCGGCCGCCGAGCAGTCCGCACTCGAGCAGGTCGCCGACCAGGCGCACGCCAGCGTGCAGGACGGGACCGTGTCCGTCGACTGGTCGAACGCCTCGCAGCGCTCGTACTGGGTCGACGAGCTCACCCCGGAGCTGGCGAAGAAGATCGACGACGGCAACACCACGAGCGACAGCGCCACCAGCACGAACGACACCTCGTTCCTGACCGGTGCCGACAGCCGCCTGACCCGGCCGTTCATGGCGGGCTTCAACGCCTCGTCCGTGACGATCTACTGGGTCGGTCTCGGCGTCATCCTGCTCGCGTTCGTGCTGACCTGGTTCTTCCGGGTGCCGCCGCTGCGCCAGCGGTCCGCACTGCAGGAGCAGGCCGACATGTCCGCCGAGGCGCAGCTCGAGGCCGAGGCGGGCGCCGCCGCAGCCGAGGCCGGCTCGTTCACCGGACCCATGACCGGGTCCGTATCGACCGGATCCACGCCGACGCACCGTCGGTGACCGACCGGGGCGTCCGTCCGTGCCCCCTTTCCGGGCGGGCGCCCCTCCCACACACACCAACCCAGCAGGAGTCCACGTGATCACCACCCCGGCAGCGGCTGCGGCAACGGAGCCGTGCACGCTGCGTGAACGGAAGAAGCAGCAGACCCGGCAGGCACTGCACGACGCAGCGCTCACCCTGGTGTCCGCGCACGGGCTCGACGGCGTCACGGTCGAGCAGATCTGCGCCGACGCCGACGTCTCACCCCGCACCTTCTTCAACTACTTCTCGTCGAAGGCGCACGCGGCGCTCGGGCTCGACTCCGTCGAGGTCCCGGAGCATTCCGCGGCCTGGTTCGCCGAGGCCGACGGTGCCCTGGTCGACGATCTGTGTGCCCTGGTCGCGGCCACCGTCCCGCTCTCGCAGGACCGCCGCCGCATGAAGGAGCTGCTCGTGCTCCGGCCGGAGATGTCGTCGATGGTGATGCAGTGGATGGCCGAGTCGCGCCAGTCCCTGCTCAGCGTCGTCGGCACCCGCACGGACGCACAGACCGCCCGCACCGCGGTGACCCTGGTGATGTCGGCGCTCAGCGAGGTGGCGCACCGCGAGACCGTGCGGAGCAACGACGAGCTCGCGGATCGGCTCCGTGCCGTCGTGCGGGAGATGGCGGCGCTCGTCTCCTGAGGCGGGGGTAGCGAGGCCCTTCGGGCGTACCTGGTCGAATCGGGCGTACCGGGCAGGAACTTCCTGCCAGGTACGCCCGATTCCGCTTTCCAGCGCACGTGCTCTGGGAAGGAACCGCGCGTCGTCGATACGACCGAAGGGCGGACGGGAGGCCCGTGGCGGCGTCGCCACGGGCCTCCCGTCCGTCAGGTGGTGACGCCCTGACGCCGCCGCGCCGGCCGGTGCCACACGAGAGCGTCACGCGAGCGGTCGAGGGCGAACCGGAGCACGCGCAGCACGACGATGTCGTGGTCGCCCGCTCGACCAGCGCGTCAGACCGACCGCGCGGCCGCCTCGAGTGCCTCAGCGGCTACGCCGGCGCGCACGATGTCACCGTCGCTGACCGACCTCGCGTTGTACTCGGCCTTGGTCTTCACCGCCAACAGCACCTCGAGGTGCTTCGCGACCGCCGGCCCGGCAGCTGGGCGGAGCACGGGCACCGCCTCGTGGTGCGCTCCCGATCGCGAGTAGTTGCCGGTCCGAGCCACGCAGATCGCGTCAGCCGCGGCGATGCCGCTGAGGACGCACTGTTTGACGAACGCGTTCGCGAACTGCGACCCGGCGCTGAGCACCCCTCCGTCACCACCGAACGCACGGAGGACGTCAGCGGCGTCGAGGAACTCCGTCGCCTTGGCGAGCCGGCCCCGTCGGAACGACTCGTCACCCGGGGCGGTGGTGCCGGTTCGCGGGGTCATCCGGTCAGCGCACGGAGCTTCCGGGACAGCCATCGAGCATCACCTGCGATGGGAATCCCGTCCCGAGCAACCGACGCGAGGAGCGGATCCGTGCCCTCGATCTCGTCCTCGTCGAAGACGACCGGCCGCACGGCGTTGCCGGTCCAACGACCAGCTGCGCGGCACAACGCGTGGATCTGGTCCTCGGCGTCCGGGCGTCGGCCGCGAGTGACGACGAAGCAGAGATCGAGATCGCTGTCCGGGCGCATCACACCGCGGGCCCCGGATCCGAAGAGTGCGGCGTACCGGAGGGGGATCGGCCGACAGACGGAGCGGAGTCGTTCGAGCAGGGCACGCTGGAGGTCGGCCAGGGCGGTGACCGCATCGGCGGCGAGGTGCTCTCGGTTCAGGGTGAAGGACTTCGTCCGTCCGGTCCGGTGCCCGTCGACGAGACCCTGCTCGACCAGCCGATCCGCACTGTTCCGGACCCCGGCGTACGACCGGTCGGGTACCAGGCTGCAGATTCCCGCGATCGTCAGGGGTCCGGGGGCCAGTGCCAACACCGCGAGGACATCGCCGTCCACGGAGGTGGTGACCGTCGCGAGGGGAGATTGCAACTGCATGGAGATGTCCGATCAGATCGAGTAGAAATCTACCACTCCAGGTAGATTTCTACTCGTATCTGAGCAAATCCGTCAGACGACGGACCAGCCACCGTCGCTCGGCAGCACCGAACCGTTGACGTTCGCCGAGTCGTCGCTCAGCAGCCAGGTGATGGCGGCGGCGAGCTGCTCGGGCTGGGCGACCGGCGGGATGGTGGTCTGCATGATCGGACCGACCCGGCGGGCCGCGTACTCACTGCGCATCGGCGCCTCGATGTTCGTGGCGACCGCACCCGGCGCCACGGCGTTCGCCCGGATGCCCTGCGGCCCGTGGAAGAACGCGACGCTCTTGGTGTACCCGGCGATGGCGTGCTTCGACGAGGTGTAGGCAGCACCGGCGGCCGAGGCCTTCAACGCGGCCTCGGACGCGACGTTCACGACCGAGCCCTTGCCGGCGGCGATCATGAGCGGCAGCACCGCGCGGGTCAGGCGCATCGGGCCGGTGACGTTGACGCTGAAGACACGCTCCCAGGTGGCGTCGTCGACCTCGTCCGGCGGCAGGAACGCGTCCATGATGCCGGCGACGTTGGCGAGCCCGTCCACCCGGTCGCCGGCGGCGGCGATGAGTGCGTCGATGGTCTCGCTCGCGGCGACGTCACCGACGACGGTCTCCACGGCGAAGCCCTCGAGCTCCGTGCGGAGTGCGTCGAGCCGCTCGGCCACGACGTCGGTCGCGATGACGCGCCCGCCCTCGTTCGCGATGCGCGTCGCCGTGGCGCGTCCGATGCCGGAACCCGCTCCGGTGACGATGATGGTCCTGCCGGTGAACCGTCCGGCGGTGGTGGTGTCGGTCATGTGGTCTCCTCGATGAGAGGCGCTCGCTGCGCCACACCGGTTATAGCACTCAGTGCCGAAAGGTCTCCATGCGCTCGACGAACGACCGTCCGACGGGGCGCCCGCGCACCATCGACCCCGACGCCGTGTCCCTCGTCGCACTCCGGCTGTTCGACGACCAGGGCTTCGACGCGGTGTCGATGGACGACGTCGCTGCAGCGGCCGGGGTGAGCCGTCGGTCCCTCTTCCGGCTGTTCCCGAGCAAGGCGGCGCTGGTGTGGGGCGGTCTCGACGAGTTCGCCGCACGGTTCCGCGAGGCCCTGCGGTCACGGCCGGCCGACGAGCCCTCGGCGGTGGCGCTCCGGGCCGCCTACCGGATCGGTGCGACGTTCCCGGACAACGCGGTCGAGGTCACCCGACACCGACTCCGGGTCATCCGCGCGAACCCGTCGCTCGAGCACGTCGGCGCCGCCACGGTCACGGCCCTGACCGACGAGATCCTGCGGTACGTGGCCGAGCGGGACGGGGTCACCGCCGACGACCTCGCCGTCGCCGTGCGCGCCCACACGCTGGCCGCCGCCGCGAGCGCCGCACTGACCTGGTGGGCACTGCACGGCGACGGACGACCGGAGGACGTCCTGGAGCGCGCACTGGCGCTGCTCGACTGACGAGCCCCGGGGTTCCCGCACGCCGCACCCCGGAGTACCTTGCCGGGCATGCACACGACCGGACCCGCGCCGTACTTCCAGTTCGCCGGCACCGCCAGGCAGGCCCTCGAGCACTGGCAGCGGGTGTTCGGCGGCGAGGTGCAGATCGCGACCTACGCGGACTTCTCCCGCACGGACGGCCCGGCCGACGCCGTCGCGCACGGCCAGCTCACCGGCGAGCTGCAGCTGTTCGCCGCGGACGCGAGCGAGGGCGACACCCCGTTCTCGGCGACCGGGCTGCTCTTCTCACTGCTCGGCGCCGCGGAACCGGACGTCCTGCGTCGGTGGTTCGACCAGCTCGCCGAGGGCGGCACAGTGATCGACCCACTGCAGCAGCGCCCGTGGGGCGATTGGGACGGCACCGTCCGCGACGCGCACGGGGTCACCTGGCTGATCGGGTTCGAGGACTCCGCGCGCTGAGTCCCGCGCGCTGCAGCGCCTACTGCTGGTCGGACGGCAGCAGCGGTGCCCAGAAGGCGTCGGGACCGTCGGCCTGCACCGCGTCGCGCTCGAACCGGAACCCGTAGTCGCGCACGAAGTCGAGGGCCGCGGCCTGCTCGTCCTCGGCGTCGTCGTGGTCCGCGTCGAACAGGTACACCCCGTGCCCCATCGCGACACCGGCGTCGCTGATGACGGAGAGGTCCCAGCGCCCCTGCTCCGAACGCTCGATCCGGACGACGGCGGCCTGGGATGCGGTGAAGTCAGCCATGCCGCGAGCCTACGGACGCCCCGCGGCTGGCGTTCAGGATGCTCCGCGGCCACTACGCTGTGCACGGTCACAGGTCAGACGAGTGGAGAACGAATTGTCAGTCGGATTGCTCGCCGTGGTGGACGACATCCTCTCCGCAGCCCTCAAGGCCAGCGCGAAGACCGCCGGGGTCGTCATCGACGACGCCGCCGTCACGCCCCAGTACGTGCAGGGCCTCGAGCCCGCTCGTGAACTCCCCGTCGTCGGGCGCATCGCCCTCGGCAGCCTGTTCAACAAGTTCATCATCATCATCCCGCTGGCGTTGCTGCTCACGGCGTTCGCACCCGGGGTGCTGCCGTGGCTGCTGCTGCTGGGCGGCACGTACCTGTGCTTCGAGGGCGCCGAGAAGGTCACCGAGTGGTTCGGTGTCCACCACGAGGGCGGGTCCGACGAGGCCGTCACCGAACCGAAGCTCGTCTTCGGCGCCATCCGCACCGACCTCATCCTGAGCACCGAGATCATGCTCATCGCACTGGCGGGCCTCGACCCCGAACTGGGGCTCTGGCCGACGCTCGGCGCCCTGATCGTGATCGGTCTGGTCATGACGGCCGTCGTCTACGGCGCCGTGGCACTGCTCGTGAAGGTCGACGACATCGGCCTGCAGATGATGAAGAACTCGGTCCGCCGCACCCGCCGGATCGGTGCCCGCATCGTCCGTGCGATGCCGATGGTCTTCCGGGTCATCAGCGTCATCGGCACGGTCGCGATGCTCTGGGTGGGTGGACACCTGGTCATCGCGAACCTCGCCGAGACCGTCTGGCACGGGCCGTACGACCTGCTGCACGTGATCGAACACGCGCTCGAGGCCGCAGGCCCCGTCGTCGTCTGGATCGCCGACACCGCCGTGTCGGCCGTGGCCGGCCTCGCGCTGGGCATGGTCGTGGTCGGCATCGTGCTGGGCGTCGGCCGCCTGCGCGGCGGGCAGCACTGACGCGGCTGCGCGACGGACGGGAGGCCCGTGGCGGCCTGGCACCGCGCCTCCCGTCCGGCGCACCGTGCGCCCACCGCTGACGGTGCGGCCGCGCTCAGCGGACGCCGGTCGTGCATCGTCGTATCCTCGGCGCCATGGCAACGGTGCGACAGGTCCAGGTGACGTTCGACTGTGCCGAGCAGGACGTCCGGGTCGGAACCGGCATGGTCGGCGCCGAACGGCTCACGGCCCTCGACGCCGAGCGCGCCCGACTGGTCGGACTCGGCGCCACCCAGGTCCGTCGCATGACCGCGGACCAGGTGAACGAGTCGTGCATCGTCATGCAGGACGTCGAGGGCAACGAGTTCTGCCTGGACTGACCGGCGTATCGTCGACGGACCCGAACCGCACCGCCGCGCCACGGAAGGACCCCCACCCCGCATGACCGTCACCGCCGCATCCGCCACCGCAGCCGACGCCACCGCCCTCGAACACCTGCTGGGGTCCGACCAGGTGCTCCGTGACCCGGAGTCGCTCGAGCGCTACCGCCACGACGACGCCGAGTGGGCCGACTCCACGGCACCGCTCGCCGTGGTCCTGGCACGCAGCACCGACGACGTCGTCACCGCCGTCCGCTGGGCAGCCGCCGCCGGTCTCCGGGTCGTCCCCCGCGGTGCCGGCACCGGCCTGTCCGGCGGCGCCAACGCGATGGCCGACTCGATCGTCGTGTCGCTCGAGCGGATGGACCGGGTGCTCGAGGTGAACACCGACGAGCGCTACGCGGTCACCGAACCCGGCGTCATCAACGACGCACTCCGCGCCGCGGTCGCCGAGCACGGCCTCTGGTACCCGCCGGACCCCGCGAGCTCGGCGATCTCGACGATCGGCGGCAACGTCGCGACGAACGCCGGCGGCATCTGCTGCGTCAAGTACGGGGTCACCCGCGACTACGTGCTCGGCATGACCGTCGTGCTTGCCGACGGGTCGGTCGTGGAGCTCGGCCGCCGGACGGCGAAGGGCGTCGCCGGGTACGACCTCACGGGGCTGATGGTCGGTTCCGAGGGCACGCTCGGCATCGTCGTGTCGGTCACCGTGCAGCTGCTCCCCCTGGCCGGCCGTGACGAACGGGCGGTGATCGGGTACTTCCCCTCGCTGACCGCCGCGGGCGACGCCGTGGCCGCGATCTCGCGCGCGGGCATCATCCCCGCGGCACTCGAGATCGTCGACCGCACCTGCCTGCGAGCCGTCGACGACTGGATGCACCTCGGGCTGCCGGCGGACGTCGACACCCTGCTGCTCGCCCGGGTCGACGAGCGCGGTGCGGCCGGTGACGAGATCGCCGACCACGTCGCGGACGTCTTCGCCGAGGCCGGTGGGACGGACGTCGAGCGGGCCACCGATCCCCTGGACATCGACCGGCTGTTCCAGGCCCGCCGACTCGCCTACCCGGCGCTCGAACGGCTCGGTCCGGTGCTGACCGAGGACATCTGCGTGCCGCGGAGCGCGGTGCCCGAGATGCTCCGGCGGATCCAGGTGACCGCGGACGCGCAGGACGTCACGATCGCCAACATCGCGCACGCCGGCGACGGCAACCTGCACCCGCTGATCATCGCGCCCGAGGGTGACGACGCCGCGAAGGCCCGCGCGAAGACCGCGTTCGACCAGATCGTGGCGGACTGCCTGGCGCTCGGCGGGACCGTGACCGGTGAGCACGGCGTCGGGCTACTCAAGCTGCCGGGCCTGCGCGTCGAGCTCGGCGACCGCGTGCTCGCGATGCACCGCTCCGTCAAGGACGCGCTCGACCCGGAGGGGACCCTGAACCCGGGCAAGGCGTTCTGACCGGAGCGGACGACGGACGGGAGGCCCGGTGCCAGCTGGCACCGGGCCTCCCGTCCGTCAGGTGGTCGCGTTCAGCGACCGGTGTGCGTCACGCAGGAGCGCCCGCGCACGCACGCTCGCTCGCTCAGTGGCGACGGAAGTACCCGTTCGCGCCACCGACGTACATCAGGATCGTCGCGATGAGCACCGCGACGCCACCGATCCAGCCGAAGGCGTTGCCACCCGAGGCCGCGCCGACGCCGACACCGATGAGCTGCAGGACCGCGAGGACCGTCAGCACGATGCGGGCCCAGTTGCGGCCGTCGCGCATCTTGAAGACGATGATGAGCTCGATCACGGCGAGGATGAACGCGAAGATCGCGCCGCCGACGAGCGGGGCGGTGCCGACACTGTCAGCGACGTCGGCGGAGGAGCCCGACGTGAGGTTGAT
Organism: Curtobacterium sp. MCSS17_006; assembly: GCF_003234215.1. Lineage (NCBI taxonomy): Bacteria > Bacillati > Actinomycetota > Actinomycetes > Micrococcales > Microbacteriaceae > Curtobacterium > Curtobacterium sp. MCSS17_006. Next base: position 309,039 of record NZ_QKSO01000003.1, read on the forward strand.
GATGCCCTGCAGGATGTTCGCCAGGACCACCACCAGCCAGATGACGAACGCGACGGTGACGGACGTGGGACGACTGGACGTCGATGCCATGGGGAGTGCCTTTCTCGATGGACCGCGTTCAGCGGCCTCACAGCGAACGTACTTGGAGGCGTGAGCGCTGTCCGGATGAGCCCGAAGGTCACAGAGCGGTAACGACAGCAGATCCGTCCAAACCCTTCGCCGCAGGGTGCCGAATCACCTGCAACGACCGGGAAACACCCGGAGCGCTCACCAGCCGCACATCGCTGGTTCTCCACCCCACCAAGGGTGTGTTCGGCGCGCACACAGCAACCGCGCCGAGCGCGACAACAGCAAAGGACTGATCACGATGCGTAAGAGCCTCAAGACCTCCATCACCCTCGCCACGACCGGCGCCCTCGTCCTCGGCGGTGCCGCGTTCGGGATCTCCTC